>JACPUH010000026.1 GCA_016192345.1 Ignavibacteriales bacterium
AGGATACACGATCGGCGATTTTCAAAAAGTGTCCGAGGAGTTTGCCGGCGGAAGTCTCAAAAAGTTTTTCGATGACTATGTTCATGGAACAACGCCCCTGGATTGGGAGAAGGCTCTCGGATATGCGGGACTCGAGGTGCAAGCGCGCGATTCCGAACGGAAGGCCTCCATGGGGGCGTCCCTCAGTGAACGGGGAGGGCCGACGCAGGTGATGCGCGTGGTTGCCGGATCGCCGGCCGCTGAAGCGGGGCTCGATGTCGGGGACGAAGTGGTCGCGTTCAACGGCTACCGGATGCGCGCGAGCGACATCAACGAACGGGTTGGGGAGATGAAACCGGGAGAGGTCGTGACCCTCACGGTGTTTCGCAGCGACCGGCTGAGAGAATTTGAAATACCGCTCCGCCTGCAGGATGTGCCCCCCTACCGGGTCGTGAAAACGAAGGAACCGACCGATCTCCAGAAAAAGATCTATGAAGCGTGGTTACAGGACAAGTGGGAGTGAAATGGAAGTCGAGTAACAATTCATCTCCTCTGATACCATTCTGAAGGAGTTCGCATGGAACTCACTGCACCGGAATCCTCCGCCGTTCACCCGCGCGGCCGACTCGATTCGGTCGATCTGTTGCGTGGACTGGTTATGGTCATAATGGCGCTGGACCATGTCCGCTACCCGTACTTCACCAATATTCCGATCTGGGCCGAGAACAACCAGGAGACCTACCTGGCGCTCTTCCTGACACGGTGGATTACGCACTTCTGCGCTCCCCTTTTCTTCCTGCTGGCCGGAACCGGCGCCTACCTTTCAACAACCCGCGGAAAAACCGTTGCCGACCTTTCGAGATTTCTCTGGACGCGGGGGCTCTGGCTGGTGGTCCTGGAATTGACGGTGATCGGGTTTGCCTGGTCATTTATGCCGGGGTGGGGATTCGGAGGAGTCATCTGGTCGCTCGGCTGGTCGATGGTGATTCTTGCGTTCGTCGTACGACTCCCCCTGCGGTGGGTGACCCTGTTTGGCATCGGGACCATGGTCCTTCATCACTTCGCCGAGGGAATTTCGCCTGACTCGTTTGGCAGTCTCGGGTTCGTTTGGAGAGCACTGTATGCCGGCGGGGGGGCAGGGGCAGACTGGCTGCCTGGAGGGTTCTTCCCGTTTCTCTTCTCGATCTTCCCGTTGGCCGGTGTGATGGCTGCCGGTTACGCGCTTGGGACACTCTTCGGGGAAGAACCGGCAAAACGTCGTCAATGGCTGTTCAGGATCGGACTGGGCATGACGGTCGCGTTTATTGCCTTGCGGCTCACCAACGTGTACGGACATCCCATACCCGCGGAAGGATATCCGGGCCCCGGCCTCTTCGCACTGCAGGATTCATGGGACCGGACGGTCATTTCCTTCCTCAATGTGCAGAAATACCCGACCTCGCTTCAATTCCTGTTGATGACGATCGGTCCCTCATTGATGCTCCTGGCGTGGTTCGACCGGATGAACACCGGTTCGATCAAAGGGGGATGGTTGTGGAACAAGATCATCGTGTTCGGCCGCGTGCCGATGTTCTATTACATCCTCCATCTTCTCTTCATCCATCTGCTGGCAATGGGGACGGGTTGGATCGCTGGACAGCCGGTGGAATGGCTCTGGGGAAAGCAACTCCCGTTTGTCAGGGAAGCTCCGCCGGAGTACGGCTATGGACTCCCGGAGACATACCTGATAACGATATTCGTTGTGGTGGTTCTGTACTTCCCGTGCCGATGGTTTGCCGATCTGAAGAAGCGGAGAAAGGATTGGTGGCTGAGTTACCTGTAGAGAGGAAAAGCATGGTTGAAGGTTTTCTTCATCAGAGGATAATCCCGGAAGAGGGAAACCTTCTTCACTTCCTACCACCATTGTTCCACATCAGGGGCGGGGGACCAGTCTGACTGTGGTTCGAAATGCTGCCAGAGCAACCGGGAGAGACTGCGAATGAGGACGTATCCCTCGTTCTCTTTTTTCCAGCTCTGATCTTCCTGGTTTTTCGTGATGATGCAAAAGACATAGTCCCCGGAAGGGGCGTTGACCAGGACAACCTCCGATCGTGATCGGTTGACAGCTCCCTGCTTGGATGCAGCCTGAACAAAAGGAGGGACTTGGGAAAGAGCTTCACCATCCCAAAAAATCCTGCAAAGAATCCGGTACATTTCCTCACTTGCATCCGGACTGATTGCTTTTCCTTCCCGAATCATAACCAGTAATTCAGCCATCTCACGCGGTGTTGTTTGTCCCCATCCGTACCGCTCCCAATTGGGCCGGCGCCCCGGTGTGCGTGAGTTGACGCGTGTGCTGTCAAATCCATAGTGCGCCAATAAAGCGTTAATCGCTTCGCCGCCCCCCGCCATCGCCTGACACCAGAGACTTGCCGTATTGTCGCTCGTGGTGATCATCAGCATGATCACTTTGCTCAATGAGATCTTCGCACTGTCCTTGAACGCTCCCAGAATATCCTCCCCCTCGTACAGGAGCGAGTCGTCGTACACCAGATCGCCGTGATAGTCGAGTTCCCCTTTGCTTATGTTGTCGAACATGCCGAGCATGATCGGGACTTTGATCATGCTTGCGGTGGGAAAGAGTTCCTCTGCCCGGACGGCCGCGGTCCGTCCCGTCGGCAGGTGCCGGACATAGATGCCCACATCGCCGTTGAAATCCTTTACCAATCCTTCAACCTTGTGTTGCAGAACCGGATCGGAGGTTCCCCAGGAGACGCTCCGTGAAGGGGAAAGGGTTGAACACCCGGAGAGCATCAAAAAGAAGAGGGAGGAGAACAACAAGTGCGCCGCTGGTCGTTTCATTGTGGGGTTCCGGAGGTGCGAGCGGCAGGCTCCGCCATAAGGACCCGCTGCTCGCCAATGGCAAGAATATGAATTCGGTCGTGATAACCCTTTTCGTCGATTACTGCCTGTAACAGGTTCTGTGGAATCATCGGGTCTGCGGTCGACCCATACGAAAGCGTTCGGTGGTGCATCGGGATCATGATCTTTGCCCCGACATCCTCGAAGATTTGCACCGCGCCCCGCGGCGAGACATGGATCCGGCCCCCCAGGCTGTTGGCGCTTCCCATCCCCGCCGGCCCGATCGGTATAATGGCTACATCAATCGAGAACCGACGACCGATCTCCTTGAAGTATTCAGGATGGTACCCCGTATCCCCCGCTACGAAGACGGTTTTCCCCCTGTATTCGATGACCCATCCGGTGTATCCCCGCTCCGGGTGCCATGGAATATCGACTCCGTACCGTCCGCTGAAATGTTGCACCGGCACAGCGGTGATGCGGACGCCATCCTCCTCAATGCTCTCCCACGTCTGCAACTCAATGGTTTCCACAAACCCGAACTCGGGGGTGTATGCCGCCCCCCCGGGAGGAATCAGGAGCTTGCCGTTCTTGGGAAGCATGGCGAGGCTTCCGAAACTGAAATGATCGAAATGAAGATGCGAGATGAGCGTGTAATCAACCTTCGTCAGGGCGGCGGGGTCGATGCCCGGCTCAACGAGGCGGTGGAGAAGCATCCCGACCGTCTTTGTAAAGGCCGGATCTGTCATAAAGACCTTGTCTTCGATCTGGACCATGACGGTTGCATGACCTCCCCAGAGGACGGCCAGGCCGGTGTAGGGAAGGATGGGGGAGATCACCTTGACGTCGGCCGGCTGGATCGGTTCTCCGAAATTCTCGATGCTGTACGTAACGATGCGTTGTACCCAGGAACTGCACCCTGCCGTGGCGAGAGCGAGCAGGAGAAGGATGAGGGGACTAAGACGTGTGGTGATACGGTGGTTCATCATGCGACGTTGTTAAAACATTCTGGCTTCCAAAGACCCCATCCACATTTTTGGGGAGGAACTGTGCTTGAGATTGAAATGCAGCATACCGAATATCGAGGAGACGCCAATCACCTTGAAGAAAGGGCGCGCGTCGGAATAGGAATACTGCGCAACGCCAATGTTCAGGCCAAGATGCTCCCCCTTCTCGATCAACGGAATGTGTCCCAGGAGCTGTGCCGACCCGCCGAAGTACGACGTGCCCACCTTGGTTGTGAAGATCTGTCCGGACACCACCAGCTCGATGGAGCCGGTGAACCGCGCGGGGGGCTCCACGAGAAACGAGTACCAGGGGGAAACAAGCTTTGTCATCCCAAACGAATACAGGAGGGGCGTCGCTTCCCACTCGAAACCAAAGGGAGTGGCGGCGGGAGTGGAAAGGAGTACCGGACTTGGAATCATCTGCACTCCCATCCAGCTCGAAAGCTTGTTGGCACTCCCTCCCGGCTGCGCGAGCAGGATGTGCGAACCGGAGAATATGGCTATGAGAAGAAGGCGCTTCATAGAACTCTTGATGTGAAGAACAGTGCAATCACCGGACACAACACCCTGTTGCGATGGTTTGGTTCCGCGAAAAGTAAAGAAATCTCGGTCGGGAGGCAAGGAGGGGGTAGAATAAAAAAGGGCGACCGCGGTGATCGCCCTTTCATTTGCTTGGATAAAATTCGACAGAGAGGAAAGCAACAGGCTTTCCTTAGTGTCCTTAGTGAACTTCGTGGATCATCTTTCCCGCCTTCAATTCTTTCACAATCCGGTCGGCCTTATAGATGTCTTCCAGCGCTTCGAGAATGCCGCTGGAATGCACCCCCACACAGCGCATCCGGTCTTCGGAATAGATCACGTGGTTCGGCAGGCTCTCGACGTTTCCATCAAATGCGATGCCCACCACTTCAAGGGATTTGTTGATAATCGAGCTTCCGGAATTTCCCCCGATAATGTCATTCGTGGAGGAGAAATTAAACGGTGTGCTCATGGCAAACGACGCCGGCGGATTCAACCATCGCTCCGGAAGATTCCAGGGTTCTTTCTTGCCGAAGGAATAGTGCCGATCGTACAGGCCATAGAAGGTTGTAAAGTAGGGGGCGATGGTACCGTTGTACGGCATTCCCTTCACAACACCATCGGCGATGCGTAGGGTGAACGTTGCATCGGGGGGGATGGAGGTTCCGTAGATATCGAACATCGCCTTGCCGAGTCTCTGCACACGAGCCTGCTCGCGGGCGCTCATCTCCGTGTATTGTGTGCGCAGGTCCCTGGCACGGTTGACCGTTGTTGCAACGAAGGAAATGAAGGGGTCCGTGGAATTCAGGATTGCATCCGGGGGTCCGTTCAACAACGCTGTCACTTTTTCCTTGTCGCTGATCATCGTTTCCTGGAGCAACGCTCCGGCTGCCTGCTTCGGGGTGCGACCTTGCAGGAGAGCAATCAGAGATGTGTTGCTTTTTCCAAGGCTGGACGCCATGACCGTCAGTTGCAGAGTGAGAAATTCCCGTTCAAGCTCGGGTTCGAGGTCGGTCGGGTACATTCTCCGCTTCAGGGAATCAAGCGCTTCCCCCTTGTACTGCCGGGCTCGCTGTGTCTCCGGGAGCTTCAACTGCAAAGCCGCATCCACAAGGTCCGATGCAAGCCCGAAGTATTGCGAACGGCCAAGTCCCTTCATCGTCAACGCGTTCATCTCGGGATAGATCGTTCTCTTTTCTGACTGTAGTTTCTCGATCTCGTTCCAGACTGGTGAGTACGTTGCGTGAAGTGCGGGCTTGGCAGCAACGGCCGCCTTCAGCGTACGCTCGAAGTCCTTCTTTTTCGCCAAAAGGACCGGATCATTAAGTCCGGTGAGTCTCCCGATATAGAGCTTTTGGGAATTTGATGCGCTGAAAAGTCTTGTCTGGTACTTGAGCTTCTTGTCCGGATGTTTTGCCAGGTATTCGGTGTAAATCCGCACGAGGTTATCAAGGAGAAAAAAGTTCGTGGGATACAACAGATCGCGTTGGTACTCCAGTTGAGCAACGGTATACAACCGGTTCGTCTGTCCGGGATTGCCGATCACGAACACCGGCTCGTTCTCCGAAGCGCCGCCGAGGCTCCATCGGAAGTAATTCGAAGCCTTCAAGGGTTGAGCATTATCGTCGTACACGCGGAAGAACGATATGTCGAGGTCGTACCGGGGGTACGTAAAATTATCCGGGTCGCCGCCGAAGTATCCCATCATGGTTTCCGGCGCAAAGACCAGGCGTACATCGGTGTAGCGTTTGTATCCGTACAAGGAGAACTTTGCTGCATTATAAAACGTCACAACATTGCAATTAAGTCCCGTGGATTTCTTATAGCGTTGTTCCAGCGCGGCAATGGCCTGGGTCCGGTTGGCGATCCGTTCGTCGTCCGTTGTCCCGCGGTCGAAGGCTTCTTGGATTTCCGCTGTGACATCTTCGATTAGGACAAGCTGGTCCGCATAGTACCCGGGTACTTTGCGTTCTTCCGCGAGCGTTGGCGCATAGAATCCCGTTTCGGGAAGGTTTTCCCCCGCACGGTTGACCGCATCCACGGCGCCACGTGCACAATGGTGATTGGTAAAGACCAGACCATCTTCCGAGACGAAGGAGGCGGAACATCCCGGGACGCGGAGAGCGGAGAGACGTGCCCGTTCGAACCACGCGGCATCCGGTGTAAAGTTGTAGGTCTGTGCAAAATAGTCCGTGGGGGGATAATCGAATGTCCACATCTTGCCGGTATCGAACAATCCGGCTTTGACCGTGTCGAGACCATTAGTGCCGGAACGATCCGGCATAGTGACCTGTGTAGTGGTGCATCCCTGGAGAAGGAATGCAAGGAGGAGAGAAGTGCTGAAAAGTCGAATCCAAGACCGTGCCATACCCTGACCTTTCTCATCAATGGTGAACGTACAGAGGTTGATTGATGGGAAAGGCTGTGCAAGATGTATGCCGATGGAAAGCGAGAGGAAATCAGGAAAAAAGGGGAGGATGATGGAAGCGACAGTCTCAATTCTCGGAAACGGGAGGAGGTTGATGTTGGGGACCGAATTCCGGCAGCGCGTCGAACACCCGCGCAAGCAATAAGCCAGCAAGGGTGTACTCGGTGGAGGTGAGAAGGAACGACTTGAGGGCAAGAGTGAGGGGGATGGAAAGGACCGCGTAGTCTGCGAACGACTGCGGCAAGACGATCATCATACTGACCACGAATCCGTACCTGGCTCCTTCGGCCATTCCGCCACCGCGGTACGCTTTCGAAAAGAGCAATGAAAAGCAAAAAGAAAAGGAGAGACCCAGCAAAGGAAAAAGCCAGAGCTTGAGCTCGGATTCCGGACGCCAGAGATCGGCAAGGGTTTTATAATCCTGGTCGAGGATGAATTGGTGGATGGCCGCGTCGGCAAGTTGTGTAAACGCGTACACAACGACAAAACCAAACCAGATCTTCTTTTTCAAAGGTGTATCCTGTCGCTCTGATGATCCAGCAAGGGGAAAGGTATTCCCTTGAGTGGTCTTCTCTGGGGGCAATAGTACAAATTTTCCAGCATCGGGACAATACTGCAACGGGGTATTCATCCGGATTGGTCGTGAGGTTTTGCCGATACTTGAAGAGAGCCACCCAAGCATTGTATTTCCGAAGGTATTTCCATAGCTTGACAGGCAGGCAAATTCCAATACCCTTCCCGTATCAGGCCCCGATGTTCAGTCCAAAAGGACCAGCGCCGAATCCCAACAAGGAACGAGTTGCCAGGCATCTTCGTGCCGCAGATACCCATGCGCGTGAAGGACGATACGATGACGCACTCCTGGAGATTGAAAACGCGCTGAGACTCGACCCGAAGAACTACTATGCCCGTTCTTTCCTCGAACGCGTCCGCTTCCAGATGCAGAAAGCGGAGAAAAGGGCGAACCAGAAACTCCAGTCCGAATCCCAGACGGAGGAGCAGAAGATCAACAAGGTCTCGGAATTGCTCCGCATGGCCGAGCATTACATTGATCAAAAAGAGTATGCCCTCGCCTCCAAGGAAATTGCCAAAGTGTACGTCATCGACCCTCAAAACTCCTTTGCCTTCGCCTATTCTGATCTGATCGAAAAGAAGATTGCGGCGGAGGCCACCGGCGCTCCGGTCGAGGCCCTGTCCATAGCCACCGTGCAGCAGCCTTCCTTGCATCTCACGCAAGAACCGGGGTCGCCGACACCGGACGAAGGTGCCCCCGGAATCGAACGCGCAAGTCTCACCATGTATCGCGAACTTCTGAGGGAAATGTGGTTCGATGGAAAACTGACACCGGAGGAGGTTGAAGAGTTGCGGAATGTGCGGGAGATGTTCGGGATAACGGAGGAGGATCACCGCGAGGTTGAAAAACAGGTCCATATCGACGCGTATGTGGAAGCGCTCCGTATCGCCTGGCGCGACGGGGCCATCAGTTCCAACGAAGGGGAAATACTCGGGATGATGCGGGAGAAGTTCGGCATCAGTATGGACGAACACATGAGCGCCGAGGCGAAAATTCTCTGGGCGAAAAGCAGTCCATCCGCAAAGGGAGTGATCCTGATTATCGAAGATGAACGATCCCTGCTTCTTTCACTTGCAGCCCGACTTAAAAAACAGGGATATGAGGTGGAGACGGCCGAGACCGTTGAACAAGCCATGGAGCGCGTGCAGGCAGTTGCTCCGTCGCTCATTCTTTCCGACCTGATGTTTGGGGAGGGAAACAAAACGGGGCTGGAGTTTTACCAGTATGTCCGTTCCACTCCGCAGTTGAAGGACACCCCGTTCCTTTTGATGAGCAGCATCAGCGATCAGTTTGTGGTGCGGGCGGGGATGCGGATGGGAGTGGATAACTTCATCGCCAAACCGTTCAACCTGGAATTGCTGCTTGCGACGATCGAAGGGAAACTGCGTTCGTAGAGATCCCCTTCCTAACCCGAACGGTGGAGTCCGATTCCCGACCAGTGCCGGTGTCCTCCTTACCTCCCCGCCCTTTTGTTCAACACCTCCCGCATTCTCTCCAATGCCCTCGCCCGATGGCTGATCCTGTTCTTTTCCTCGGATGTCAGCTCGGCATAGGTTCCCCCAAATCCTTCCGGAAGGAAAATGGGATCGTACCCGAACCCGTTCGTTCCGCGGGGCGATTCACCAAGCCTTCCCCGGCATGCACCCTCTGTTGCCTCCCGGAACCCCTCTCCCACCAGCGTCAGGACGGCGCGAAACTGCGCGCCTCTTCTTCTCGGGGCAACTCCCCGCATCTCCTTTAATAGCTTCTCATTGTTTTGATCGTCTGTCGTATTTTCTCCGGCGTAGCGCGCTGAACGAACTCCCGGCCTGCCGTTCAAATAAAACACCTCGAGCCCGGAATCGTCGGCGAGGGAGGGAAGCTTCGTGTACCGGTGGACGGCAAGAGCTTTCTTCAGGGAGTTTTCCTCCAGCGTCAGTCCGTCTTCCAGCAATGGGGGGCAATCGGGAAAATCATTCAGCGTAAGAATCTCGAGCGGAAGATCTCCGAGGATTGTTTTAATCTCTTCGATTTTATGCCTGTTGCGTGTGGCGAGAACGAGTCTGTTCATTCCATCCTTCCGGGCTTACGGGTGATACGCTTGCGGGTGACGGTCAACGCGGAGAAACTTTGTAATAGATATTAATCATTGCCCCGGTGGTGGTGAGGGCGTTCAGGATGGTAAAGACGGTATCGTTGATGCTGAAGGCATAGAACGCGAGGCTTGTGCTTCCGATCGCCGAGAGGATCAGAAACGTGAAATTCACATTGCACCGCCCCAGCTTGATCGTCTCCACCGATTGCGGGATCCAGCAGAGGGCAAGCGCCGCTAACCCGATGTATCCAAGCCACTCCATACGAAACCCTTCACGATAAGAGCGCTTCCATGGCCTTCTCAACCCTGTCGACGCCGATGATCTGAATTTCCCCGTTCGGTTTGATCCCCTTCATGTTATTTTCGGGGATGACGATCCGTTTGAATCCCAGTTTCGCCGCCTCCTGAACCCTCTTCTCAATATTGCCGATCGTGCGGATCTCCCCCCCCAATCCGATCTCCCCGACGGCGACCGCCGACGAATCGACCGGCACATCCCGGAGGCTCGACGCGATCGAGGTGGCGATCCCCAGGTCAACGGCCGGTTCGTCGATCTTTACACCGCCGGCGATGTTCACGAACACGTCGTAGTTGCCGAGGTGCATGCCGACCCTTTTTTCCAGCACCGCGAGCAGAAGTGAGAGCCGCCGGTAATCGAACCCCGTCGTGTTGCGCTGAGGAACCCCGTAGCTGGTGGACGTCACCAGCGCCTGCACTTCGATCAGAATGGGGCGCGTCCCTTCGATACTCGCCACCACGGTGGAACCGGAAGTGCCGTAGCGCCGCTCTGAAAGGAATGCCTCGGAAGGGTTTTTCACCTCACGCAATCCGATCTCGTGCATTTCAAAAATTCCAATCTCGTTGGTTGAGCCGAACCGGTTCTTCAGCGCGCGGAGGATGCGGTAAGCGTAATGTGCCTCCCCTTCGAACTGCAGCACCGTGTCCACCATGTGTTCAATCACACGGGGACCGGCGATCACCCCCTCCTTGGTGACGTGACCGATCACGAAGATCGGGATGGCGCGTGTCTTGGCAAGCCTGAGAAGAAGAGCCGTCGATTCCCGTACCTGACTGACGCTCCCGGGAGCGCTTTCCAAGCCGGGCCGGTACATGGTCTGGATCGAATCGACGATGATCAGGTCGGGTGTGCCGCGTTCGATGACATCGAGGATCAAATCGAGGTTGGTCTCGGCGAGCAGGAGAATGTTCCGGGCATTCTTTGCCTGCAGCCGTTCGCCGCGCAGTTTGATTTGCCGAACCGACTCTTCCCCGGTGACGTAGAGAACGACCTGGTCCTTAAGCTGAAGAGCGACCTGCATCATCAGGGTCGATTTGCCGATGCCGGGGTCGCCTCCCAGGAGGATGAGTGAGCCCGGAACCAGTCCGCCTCCCAGCACCCGGTCGAACTCATCGATGTTCGTGGTGACCCGGGGGACATCCTCGCTTTCCAGCTCCTCCATGGAAACGGGTTCGATCTTCGATGCCACCCCAGAAGGTTTTCGCGAAACTTTGAGTGGGGAGGAAGCTTCCTCCACGAAGGTGTTCCATTCGTTGCAGTTCGGACATTTCCCGACCCATCGCGGCGAGACATACCCGCACGATTGGCAGACGTACTTTGTGATGATTTTGGTCATATCCTTGATTGGTGGAAAAATGGAGAAAACTTACTATGTCTCAAGTCCAAAAACTATGGTAGCGCAACCTGAGAGGTTACGCGACAGATTCAGTACCAATCTAATACAATCGTTTCTTCTTTTGCGCGGCCCAAGTTTTGAAAAGTTCGATTGCTTCCTCGCGGAGGAAGTCACCCTGGATTTTCACAGGGCTGCCGCCGAGTGATTTCATGCGCCTGTTGGAGAGTGTCAACTCGGCGAAACCTAGATCCTGGGCATCCTTGATACGGGAGCCGAAAAAAATCTTGTCGATCTTCGCCCAGTGGATGGCGCTGAAGCACATCGGGCACGGCTCGCATGTGGAGTACAGCACGCAGCCGGAGAGGTCGACGGTCTTCAGCTTTTTACACGCGACGCGGATGGCGTTGACCTCGGCATGAGCGGTGATATCCGTGCTTTTCCAGACGATGTTATGGACGCAACTGATCACCCTCCCCTTTTTGACGATGCACGCACCGAACGGGCTTTGACCCTTCCGGATTCCCTCATGGCATTTCCGGATTGCCAGACGCATACAGTGTTCATGAGTCATAGGTTCTTTCCCCTTCGGTGCTTCCCGGCGTCTCACAGACCCAACATCAAACGCAGGACTGTTGCTGATGGTCTTTCCGGGTGTCCATTGACGCGGAGCCAATATACCAACGCGGGGGGAGAGATTCAAGGCAACCACCAAAAGGAAAAGCCCCTGAGTGCGTCAGGGGCTTTTCAAGGGTACCTCTCTTTTGCTTTTACAATTTTCCCCACCGATCCTTGGCTTTCTTCACGAGATCGTTCGTGGGATAATCCTTGACAACTTTCTCGTACATTTCCTTTGCTTTTGCCTTATCCCCCTGCATTTCATGGCAGCGCCCAATCATGTAGTATGAATCTCCCTTCTTCTCAGTGACCTTGTATTGCAGGACAGACTCGAAGTGGGTCATTGCGTCACCATAAGCACGTTTGCCGAACAGCGACTCACCGATCCAATAATGGCAATTGTCGGCAAGTGATTCCTCCACACCGTTCTTCATGAGATCCTGAAATATTCCAAGAGCGTCGTCATAGCGTTTCTCGTTGAATGCCTGAAGCCCTGCCTCGTATGCCGACATCGGGTCCGTGGCCGGCATGGGCTCGGGCTTGGGTGGTTCAACGACGGGGGTGGTATCCTCCAGCTTTTTTTCCAGTTCATGGACGCGTGCCTGCAAGCCACTGTTCTCGCTTTCCAGCCGGGAAAATTGTTGTTTCAGGCTGGAATTCTCTGTAGTCAGCTCCGTCAATCGCTGTTGGTCTTCCTGTCGTTGGCGTGCCTCAGCTTCCCGCCGCATTGCCTCTTCACTGCTTTCACACCCGATCCAGAGAAACCCTAGAAGAAGTGTTGCGATGAGATACCATCGTCTGTTCATGATTCGATCCCTTGATGAATGATTGAGACTCATGAGGCCTCCGGCCATTGGAGTTGGAAAAGTGATAGAAAACCACTGCAATGTATTAAACCCCTCGTAGAAAGTCAAGCTTGGAGTTTACAACATCTTCATGCGAATAGTTAAAGTCCTTGTTGAAAATCATGGTGGAAATAGCAATCAAACTTCCGGGGTTTGGTGAGATGAGAGGTGCAATCTTTTTTCTTTTGAGACAAAATCGATCAGGGAGACGGCAATGGAGCGCACAACCCGGTCCGGCACTCCGTCGAGATGTTTTGATTGCAGTCTCATATCGCACATTTCGTTGACATAATCGACCACAACGAACCGTTCATCCCGTGCAAAAACAATTTCCGTGGAAAAGAAATCGAGCCCGCATGCCTTCTGGATGATGTCGGTCACCCCCCTCAGTGGGCCAAGTCCGAACGACTTTTCATCCTCTGGTGTTATCTCCTCATAGAGGTGGGTCTGGTCGTCCCACCAGCAAGGGATGATGGAACCGAAGGCATAGAAGACACGGAACCAACCCCTGTTTTCGGACAGGTATCCTGGTTTCACAGCTTCCTGGAGAAGATATTTATCATTCTTATGATGTTGCCGTGTCTCAAGGACGTCCTTGAGGGATTCGGCTCCAAGCACCACCCCGAGGCCTCCGCCGGTGGTGTTTGCCGGTTTGATGATGAAAGGGCGTCCCAGCTTTGCGAGGTCGGTGAGGGTGAACCCGATCTCTTGCTTCTGGTTGTACGGCGAAATGATGATCGTATAAGGGACCTGAACGCCGTGGGCAAGAAGTTCGAGGTGCATCGTCGCTTTATCAGCGGCTTTTTTCATGAGCTCATAGGGATTGACGAGGCGAAGTTCTCCAACTCTTGCGCGGCGTTCAAGCTCACCGGCCAAGGGGTGAAAGGCCTCTTCTTCGTCCGAGGCCCGGTCGAGGACCACGTGAAAATGGAGTTGGTTGCCCTTGAGTTGTTCAAAGGTGTGGTCAAGATCGGCACGGTGGATTTCGCGAATCGTGATTCCTCCGGCGCGGGCAGCTTCACCGATACTGTCGGCAAAATCCTTATCGAATTCCCAGTTCCATGCCAGGCCGAGGTCATATGTGCTTGCGGGCAGTCGCACCGGGAAAAAGATAGGGTGTTTCCCACCACAACGCAAGCACTATTGCGCGTAAACGCGGTCTGGTCTCTCGAAACTCTGCTTGTAATTCGTGCCCAGATTCGATATATTTTTAACCAATGAAAGAATTTATGAAACTGGCATTCGCTCATCTTGCGCTCTTGGCGACCCTCCTGCTTGGTTGCGCCGCTCCGGAGGAGACCCGGAAGGAATCTCCCCGGGAGGAGTTGAACCGGCGCGTCGACGAGCGGCTTAAGGAAGCCCGGCAGGAGCGGGCGTTGAATCACTTTATCCAGGGGGCCGTGTACGAGGCAAAAGGGGAACACGCCAATGCCGTTCTTGAATACCAGGATGCCCTGCGGGATGACCCAAACCCGGCCATCCACTATGCACTTTCAAAGAACTATTCCATCCTCGGCAAGCATGCGCTGGCGGCAGGGGCTGGACGGGAAGCAGTTCGGCTGGATTCGCTGAACATTACCTATCGCGAAAATCTTGCCAGCATTTATATGAATGCCTTCCAGCATGACCTGGCGATCAAAGAGTATGAAACCATCGTCCGGATCGATTCCCACTATGTCGCCGGTTGGTACAACCTGGCCCGGCTGTATCAGGCCGGAAAACCACTCCGGGCGTTGGAGATTTACGAAAAGATCCTCGAACGAAACGGAGACGATTGGGAGGTATTGTTCCAGATCGCGGAGATTTCGAACTCCCTGGGTAAATATGATCAGGCTGCCGAGAAATACAGGAGAATGCTGGAGCTCGAGCCGGGGAACCGCGCCCTGCAGCGCCAACTTGCGGAAACCTATGGCCGTGCGGGGAATGTACAGGAGGCTATCCGGATCCTGGAAGGCATTCTCGAAGTTGACGACCAGAATGGAGAGGCTCTTGCAGCTCTGGCGGATGTCTACCTGGATCAGCGCGAGTTTGCAAAAGCCCTGGCCCTGTACCAAAAACTGATGCAGCAGGAGAAGAACAACGCCGAAGTGAAGCTCCGCGTGGGAGTTGCCTACTTTGGACAGATTCAGCACGATTCCTCATTCATCGCCATGGCAAAGCCCCTCTTCGAAGAGGTCAGCAAACAGTCCCCCAACGACTGGCGCCCTCATTGGTACCTCGGTATCATTGCGTCGACGGAGCGGCAGGATTCAGCTGCTTCCAGCCACCTTGAACGGGTGACGCAGCTTGCGGAGTGGAATGGCGATGCGTGGTGGTATCTCGGAACGGCCTATTTTGAAAAAGGACAATATCAGAAGTTGTTGGAGACCATGGAGCGGGCCCAAAAAGCCGTTCCGCGCGATTCGCGGGTCTACTTCCTGATGGGATTGGCCTATACCCGTATGAACCAACCCGAACAAGCCGTGGGGTTGCTTCAGCGCTCCCTGGAATTGAAGTCGGACGATTTGAATACGCTGAGCACGCTTGCCTTAACGCTCGACGGCTTGAAGCGGCAGACAGAGTCGGATGCATACTATGAGAAAGCATTGAAGGTCGATTCATCGTACCACCTTGTGTTGAACAACTACAGTTACAGCCTGGCCGAGCGGGGCATCCAGCTAGAACGGGCTTTGGCCATGGCCACCGAGGCGGTACGGCAGGAGCCGGAAAACGCTTCCTACCTCGATACCATCGGCTGGGTCTATTATCGTTTGGGAAAGTACGACGAGGCGGAGAAATACATTGCCAGGGCCATTGCCACCGGCCACGCAAGCTCTGCCGTTCATGAGCATATGGGGGATATCTATTTTAAGATGGGGGAGAAGGAAAAAGCGGAGAAATTCTGGCGTCAGGCTTTGGAGATGAACTCCGATAACCCGGTTTTAAGAAATAAACTGGCGCGGGGGTCACTGTGACGAAGTGGAAAGCAGGTGTGGGTGGGTTAGTTCTGGTGTTGGTTCTGTTTGCCGGATGTGCACCCGGCTCTTTCATGCGTACGGCTGGCCGGACGGTGACAGCGGGGGAGGTGTTCCAAAGCGTCAGCCGGAACCATGAGGGCCTGCGATCGATGCAGGGAGAGGGGAACCTCAACGTGGAAACGCCGGAGTTTGCACAATCCGCATCGTTTACCCTGACACTCCGGAAACCGGATTCGGTCATGGTGAAGATCAACGGGCCGTTCGGAATCGATGTCGGGTCCGCCCTTCTGACGAGAACCGATTTTCTTTTTTACAACAGCCTTCGCAATCAGCTCATCTCCGGGACGATGAACGCTGCAAACCTCGGGCGCATTCTTCGCATGAACCTGACCTTTGATGAAATCATCAGCCTGTTTACCGGTGGAACGTTCTTCGAAGGCGATGAGGGCGACCCGGATGGATTCGAAGTCGAGGAGGGGCAATTCGTGCTGACCTACGCCCATCGTGCCGGAACCAGAAAGTATCGGGTCGATCCCGTTTCCCTGTTGATTGACCGGGTCCAGGTTCTCGACGGCAAGGGAAGGCTTGAGTTCGAGCAGCGATTTATGAACTTCCATGCACTCGAAGGGACATCCGTTCCTTACTCGGTGCGCGTTACTCAGCACCGGGAGAGACGCACGGTAGCCATTTCCTACTCGTCGGTTCAAGTCAATACAGTTGCATTCCAGTTCATTTTTGATGTACCAACCAACGCTGAACGGATTCGGTGGCAATGACGAAGCATCTCTTCCATCCATCCGGTTCGGTTCTTGCCCTCTGTGTTACCCTTCTGGTATGGCCGGTGGGGGTTGTCTCCGCGCAACAAGCTTCCCGTGAAATCACACAAAAGGAACGGGAGCTTTCCCGGCTGCGAACCGAAATTCAGTCGTACGAAAAGAAACTGGGAGAGAGCGTCAAGCGAGAACGTTCGACCCTGGAGCACCTCGACAACCTCGAAAAGCAATCCACCCTCATCCGGCGGCTGGTGAACAAATTGAAAGAGGAGGAACGGCAGATGAGTGCCGATATCCTGAAAGCGCGCTCCTCCATCGGCGATCTTGAACGTCAACTCCAATCGCTCAAGAACCATTATGCGAAATATGTCCGGTCGGTGTACAAGAACGGAAGGGTCTACGATCTCGAACTTCTCTTTTCCTCCAACTCGATCAACCAGCTTTCCATTCGGATTGCCTATCTCAGAAAGTTTTCCGAGCAGCGGGTCAAGGATCTTCAGAGGATCGTACAGAATAAAACCGACCTTGAACAACAGAACGAGAAGCTCCAGAAAACACTGGCGGATGAACGAAGGTTGATCGCCGAAAAATCGACGGAGGAATCATCGCTGAAAAAAAAGATGACCCAGCGCCAACGGGTCCTTTCAACAATCCGAAACGACAAGAAACTCTACAAGCAGGAGTTGAATAGAAGAACCCAGGCCGTACGGCAGATCGAACAGTTTATTGCCGACCTGATCGAGAAGGAACGGATCCGA
The DNA here is from genome assembly GCA_016192345.1 of Ignavibacteriales bacterium. Lineage (GTDB taxonomy): Bacteria > Bacteroidota > Ignavibacteria > UBA10030 > UBA10030 > UBA6688. The sequence goes on from JACPUH010000026.1 coordinate 17,005, forward strand.
AAAGAACGGGAGGCTGCTGCCGCGCGCGACCGGCTGGCTTCCTCGACGACTCCGGCGCCCGAACCGGCACCGGTCGGGTCTTTCGAGTTCCAGCGCGGCAGCCTGCGCTGGCCCGTCTCCTCCGGAAAGATCGCCTCGCGGTTTGGGAATCAAGTGCATCCCGTGCTGAAGACCGTTACGCAGAATACGGGGATCGATATCACGGTCCCCTCCGGATCGGATGTGCAGGCGGTGGCCGACGGCGAAGTCTCGGTCCTCTCCTTCCTCCCGGGCTTCGGCAATGTCGTCATCTTGAATCACTATAACGGGTTCCGGACGGTGTACGCACACCTCGCGGATATCACCGTAAGTGAATCGCAGAAGATACGGGCGGGAGAGGTGATCGCCAAGAGCGGGGAGTCGATCGCCGGTGCGATCCTGCATTTCGAGATTTGGAAAGAGCGCGAAAAGCAAAACCCCGAGGTATGGCTCGCCAAACAGCGTTAAGAACCGCGTTGATTCCAACCCGTTTTTTAAGTACCATGACGCTGCGCCGATCGGTTTTTCAATCATCAATTCACAATTTTCCATGGAAGTGTACCCCGGCAGTCAGTAGCGCTTTTGGAATTATCAAACTTCATTTTTCATTTTCCATTTTGAATTTTTAATTGTCTCGGGGTGTAGCTCAGCCTGGCTAGAGCGCTTGCTTTGGGAGCAAGAAGTCGTAGGTTCGAATCCTATCACCCCGACGTAACATTGTAGATTGTAAATTTGAGATTGCAGATTTGAGGGAGAACCTTCTTGCTTGGAGGAGAGTCCCGTCCAAAGCACGAACGGTTCCGCTTTCTGGAATCCCGCCTGTGAGCGGAATCAAGGAGCGGGAGATCCTCGATTCACCGACAAACGTATCTTCGCTGACGCTCGATAAGTTTGGGTGGATGGGGAGAAGTCGTAGGTTCCCCGCCCGCCGGAGCGAAGCGAAAGCGGGGAATCCTATCACCCCAACTCCCCAACCATCCTTTCCAAGAGACACCCTCCCTTGTCCTGTTCTCCCCGGCAGGAATGCCCGATACGGGAACCCCATTATTATTGTTAAACGAAAACCCCATCCACTGTTTCGTTCCCGCTCTGCGCGTTTGCAAACGCTGTTGCCTTTCGAGAAAGTAATTCATAAGTTTGCGGTCACCGTACGGTTCGACCGCCGTTAAGTTATTGTTGTAAAAGGGAGGTATGAGGGTTTTGAAAAAGAAAATCCTGCTTGTTGATGACGAGGAATTTTTCCGTCGACTGGTCGCTGCCGGTTTCGAGCGCGAAGGGTACGCCGTGCTCCAGGCAGACAACGGAATCGACGGATTGAGAATTGCCGAAGAGGAAAAACCGGAATTAATCATTCTTGATCTCGTCATGCCGGGTTTGTTGGGTTTCGAAGTCTGTAAATCGCTTCGTGAAAATCCTGCGTTTTCCAATACCCCGATTATTGTCATGTCGGCAAAGGCCTATAAACCTGATATCGACAAGGCTCTCGAACTGGGAGCCGACTCATACATCGTCAAACCGATCGAACTCGAGGAACTCATGCAGATCGTCCGCGAACAAATGCAGAAGCGGAAGGTCGGCCCATGATGAACGTGCGGTTCTGGGGTACCCGGGGTTCTATTGCCACGCCCGGCGCCTCGACGATGCGCTACGGTGGAAATACCTCCTGTGTCGAGGTGCGAAGCAACAATCACATTCTGGTGTTTGACGCCGGTACGGGAATCCGTGGGCTCGGTAACAGTTTGATAAGCGAGTTTTCCTCTCAACCGCTCACCGTCCACCTCTTTATCAGTCACACCCATTGGGACCATATCCAGGGGTTCCCCTTTTTCCTCCCTGCCTACAAGAGACAGAGCACCATCCACATTTATGGACCGCCGGGGCGCGACAAGTCCTTGGAGAAGATCTTGAAGATTCAAATGGATACCGATTATTTTCCGGTGGAATTGGGAGATATGAACAAAAGTATCGAGATCCATGAGGTACGCGAACCGGTCCGGCTTGGTCCCCTGACCATCGATCATTTCTATTTGAATCATCCCGCCCTCTGCCTTGCCTATCGTGTGTCGGATGGCAAACGGAGCGTCGTTTATGCAACCGACAACGAACCCTATTACGGTTCACTCCACACCCCGGGGGGAAAGAAGCCGACGCAATCCGACGTTCCGGTCTACCTCGACGAAAAGTTCGTGGAGTTCCTGAACGGGGCTGACCTCTATATCGGCGAGGCACAATATACCAACAACGAGTATAACGATAAAAAGGGATGGGGCCACTCTCCCCTCGAGGCGACGGTCCGCTTTGCCGTCCAGGCCAATGTGGGGCAACTCGCCCTCTTTCATCATGATCCGATGCATGACGATGCGTTTATCGACGGCATGGTGAGCGAAGCCAGTGCCTTGGTGAAGAACTATCAGGGGGCCACCCGTTGTATCGGTGCAAAAGAGGGGATGGAATTGATTCTCGAGTAGCCGTTTCCCCCCCCTCCGTTTTCCTGCTTGGTGTGAACCACCGACCCTTTCCCTCCGTGAGCATGAGAGTATTCAACAGTCTCCTTTTCCTCTTCCTGACCCTTCCTCCACTGCTGGTCTCCCGGCAGGTTGTTTCCGACAGCTCCCGTTTGGGCAATCCGCAGTACGTCGACCGGCATATTCAATCCATCACCGACAACGATCTCCTGTCCGCCTTTGTCTACGACCAAGCGGGGCTGGACGGCATGCGCGCTTTCGCGGCTGCCGGTAATGTCCGCGCCGCGTATGAAACCTGGGGGACTTATTGGGCGGAAAAGGAGCAGCCACGGTATGCCACCCAGAACTTTCGAATGTTGCTCGATACCGATCTTTTAATGACGCATGAAGATATTCGTCGGCATTGTGCAATCTACCCGGAGGAACGGGATTCAGCCCTGGGCAGGGCGGAATTGCTCATGCGAAACATCATTCGCGTCTGGGGGGATGTGGTGGTGAGGTTCGATGGCCCCGTGGATTTTAACCGCGACGTGGGCCAGTCGGGCAAATATGGATTTCACTACTGGATCTGGTCCAGGCCGTTGAACAGCGCGTATATTCTCACCGGGGATGAACGGTATCTTGCCAAGTTCGACGAATTCTTCAACCGCTGGTATGAACAGCGCAACAGCATCACTCGGGGCTTCCCCGAGCTCGATGTCGTGTATTATGAGCTTGGCCTGGGCATTCGCAACCGGATGTTTCTCGAACATTATTTCCTCCCCTACCGGAATCGCTCGTGGCAAACCCATGAGCGAATGTTGAAAACAATGCTTGCGGCCGGCCGATGGCTTTATGAATTGCAAAAATGGGAGGGATACCGGTCGGGCAACTGGCAGGCACACGGTTCGTACATGCTCGTACAATTGGCCCTGGTGTTTCCGGAGTTCAGGGAGTCTTCAGAATGGCTTGCCATGGGACTCCGCCGCCTAAGAGAACACCTGCGCGACGACTGGTTTGAAGACGGGGGACATTCCGAGCGATCCCCGCGCAACTATACGATGGCTACTTACCTGATTTACCGTAATCTCTTTTACCTCCTTCATGCCTATCAGGCAAATCCGGAGTTCGCAGAGGCGATCCGTTCAACCATGGGGAAAACTGTTGACTGGTGGCTGACGATGATAACCCCGACCGGCGAAATACCGGCGATCAACGACAGCCATCGCGGATTGTTTCCCACGCTCATTCTTCGTGATGCAGCGGCCTTTTTCCATAAGCCGGAAGTTTCCGGAGTGATGCAGAATCTCTTCGGTATTCCTTCAGGGGCACCCCCCGTGCTTCCGTCCTGGACCTCCCGTCACATGCCGGCCTCCGGGTTCACCGTCATGCGGACGGACTGGACGAAGGATGCGCTCTACATGAATATCAATTATGGTCCCTGGAACGGGTCCCACACCCACTCCGACATGCTCAACTTCGAGCTATATGCGTATGGCAAGGCTCTGGCTGTCGATGCCGGTCTTGGTCTTACGTATGACGACCCATTATACATTCCATGGTACAGATCCTCGCGTGCGCACAATATGGTTGTCGTGAACGATCAAGACATGGAACGGCAGACCGTCAAAGGGGAGAACGTCATCTGGAACGCCACGCCGTTGTTGGAATATTTTTCTGCTGATCACCAGGGGTACCAGAGGTTTGGCGTCTCTCATCGAAGGCAGATCCTCTTTGTCAAGCCCCACTATTGGTTGATCGTCGATTCCCTGGCCTCGAAGCAGGTTGGAGATACGTTATCCTGGTATCTTCACTCACCGGAAAGCCTCGTCCCCTTCGGGAACGGTTTTCGCAGTACCGGGACACCGGGCCTCGTTCTCCTTCCGGCAACAAAGGGGTGGGTCACCCGCCGGGGAACAGGCATGGCCGCGAGTACGCAAAACCTTACTCCGGGAACCACACAGGAAAACAACTGGATCGCCTTTGACCGGATGACGGTGCCCGGAGCAACCCAAGCCTTGACAGTCCTCCTGTATCCTTTTCAACACCCGGGGGATACTTCCGTATGTTCAACCCCATCGCCGGGGCATGTGCGCGTTGCAACCGGTCATCGGACGGACGATATCTTGTTCCCCGAACGGCTCCGGGATGGCGTGGAGATTGAATCGGATGCAAACGTTGTTTTGATCACTCGCGAAGGAACCTTGCCGATCCGCTTTACCGTTCTTCACGCCACGTGGTTAAAATTTCAGGGAAAAACCGTTTGGACCTCATCTTCCAAAACTTCCGCCGATGGAACGATCCCGCAGTGATTCACATTCCGGTTCCTTTTCCCGCCGCTCCTTTCTGAAAAGCGCCTCGTTGGGTGTTTGCTCCACGTTGGTCATCGGGGACTTCCATAACTTCCTGAACGTGGATCAGCACAAGACAACGGATGGCGCTTCGCTGTCGCTCCATCCTGATGCGGAACCGGGATTCTTTTCCATCCGGTATGGCGGGGCCCTGCTTCTTGATCATGCCTTCATCAGGGTGGAAACGGAAACCGGACTCGTTGCTTCCCCGGATAAGAGATTTACCCTTACCCATGAGGAGCATACATTATTCTTCCGCGATACGCGCAAGGAGTGCGACCTGGTCTTTCAATGGAAGATGGAGGAGGGAGGGAGTCTTTGTGTGTTCGGAATAAACATCATCAACAGGATGAACACCCCGCTCCGAGTCAAGAATATCTTCCCCGCTATCACGGAACCCTCCAAAGGAAAAGGATGGGCCTTCTGGCAATCGCGGGAATCGCGGCAACTATTGAATGATGAATGGGAACGCTGCTACGGCGCGGCCCGTGTCCGGAATATGGGGAATGAGGAACCGGTGCAGAGTGCCTGGGACATGCACCTCTTTGATCTTCCCCGGCGTCTCACCTGCTCGATGAGTTATTACGACATCCCCAATACGAAACTCTCGTTCACCCTGGTTCCCCGCAAGGGAGCGGAAGGTGTTGATCTTGCAGTGCGGGCTGATGCTCACGCCGGGTCGCGGGGAGTTCGGATTCCGGCCCGCAAGATGTTTAAGGTCAACCCGCTTATGATCCGGATGACCGAGGGCTCGCCATGGGGCGCGCTCGAAAGTTATGCACGGCTCCTTGCAAAGCGAAACAAGGTTTCTCCTCCTCCCATCATTCCGGTCGGGTGGGTTGATTGGTATTTCTCGAAGGCGCAGACGACAGAAGACGATGTGCTGAAGAACCTTGACTTCATTGCGCGTGAGCTTAAAGATTTCGGCCTGGAGTACATCCAGATCGATTCCGGATGGCAGTTAGGCGTGGAAACGACTCCGCCCCCGCACAACGTCATTGCCGGAGGACCGTGGGTGCCAAACAGCAAATTCCCGCATGGGATGAAGTGGTACGCGGACGAAATCCGGAAGCGGGGTCTCAAACCCGGCATCTGGGTGCGGCCGTTTCACATCATCGACGGGGCCAAGGATCGCCTTGAACACCCGGACTGGTTCAATGACCGGGGGCAAATGGATTGTTCAAACCCGGAAGTCCGGACCTATGTACAAGCGCTGTTCACGAAACTGACAGAAGAGTGGGGATATGATTATGTGAAGTACGATTTCCCATCCTTTGACTTGTTTGGCGATTGGGGACCGAAGCTCTTTGCCGACCATGCGGCCCAGCTGGAACCGCATGACCAGTCCAGGACGAACATCGAATCGTACAGGAATTCCCTGAAGGTTGTCGCAGACACCGTCCGGGGAAAGGCACACTTGCTTGCGTGTAACAGCGTTATGCCCCCGACGCTCGGGCTGGCAGAGGTTTTCCGGATCGGGGATGATGTCGGGGATTGGAACAGGACCTTCACGTACGGCGTGAAGTCGGTCTCCGCCCGCTACTATACGAACGGCGCGTTCTGGACGAATGATCCGGATTGTCTCCTGGTGCGGGAACCGTTCACCATGGAGCAAGCGCAGATGTGGGGCAGCCTCATCGCGCTCTCCGGCGGTGCGGTATTTGTAAGCGAGTATCTTTCCAAACTCCCCATGGAGCGTCTTGAGATCATCAAGAAAGTAATGCCGGTGTACAGGAATGCAGAGCAAGCGTATGGATTCGGGAGGCCGGTCGATTTGTTCGAGAACGACCCCCCGCAGGTCTGGAGTCTCGATGTTGAAAAAGGCTTTGGAGGCTGGACGGTGGTCGGCCTTTTTAACTGGACCGATAAAGAGATCGAAAAGGCCGTTGATTTCGATACGATCGGGTTAGACCCACAGAGTGGATATCATCTATTCGATTTCTGGAGGTCCCTCTATCGGGGAACAGCGACCGGGTCCTTGAGAGTGAGCATTCCACCACAATCGTGCATCGTCCTCTCGCTCCATCGTGTTGTCCGACGTCCGATCGTTCTCTCGACAACCCGTCACGTCACGCAGGGGGGCGTTGATTTGGTCGATGTTCGATGGGATGAGAAGACCCGCACCCTCAGCGGAAGTTCACTCGTTGTACGCAACAATCCATATGAAGTGATCATTCATCGATCGGATATGGGGGTTGAGCAGATCGCACGGGGTGCCCAAAGATTGTCCGAAGATGGAGATATCCTCAGGATTGGGCTTACGACCGACCGGACGGGAGAAATGAGTTGGGGAGTGACATTCCGGTAGCCTAATTGCATAGAGAGTTTGTTATAATAAGTTCAGGTTTTATTTCACCCCTCCGGGGTTTCAAAACCTTTTTGTTGCTCGGTTATAATAATGTCAGCCCTTCGGGCTTCACCGACCGTGTTTACGAATACCAAAGGCCGCCCGCTAAAATCGGTATGAGTCATTTAAATCTGTGTTCAATCATTACAATCAAGGAGGACCATCATGCGATGCCTTCGTTCCATTTTCCTTCTTACCCTGCTTGCCCTCTTCCCACTGTGCGCACAAAATCGCTCTGACGATCTCAGCAAACTGATCGGGGAAATCTGGAGCGGGGGACAGCACGCATCGTATCTCCAAAAGCTGTCGGATGAGATCGGGCACCGGCTCACGGGGTCGCCCGGGGGAGAGCGTTCCGAGCAGGCCGTCCTTCAGTGGATGAAGGAGTTGAAGCTGGAGAATGTTCATCTTGAGCCTTTCCGTATGCCGGCCCGGTGGGAACGCGGCACTGCGTCTGCTGTGGTCGTAAAGCCATACGCCCGAAAACTCACCGTTGCTTCGTACACCTGGACACCGGGAACCCGTTCCGGCGGTGTCATGGGTCCGGTAGTTGATGCTGGTACGGGCAAGCCGGAGGAGATCGAGGCCATCAAATCGAAGCTCAAAGGAGCGATCGCCCTTGTTGCGCCGGCAGGCGTGACCCTAGATGAGGTGATCGGCAACTTCTACCGCACACCGGAGTTTGTGAAAGAGTGCGCGGCGGCCGGTGCGGTTGCGGTGATGATCGCCTCCGATAAGGAAAAAACCTTGTTGTATACCTCTCCCGTGTCATTCAACGGGGAGGTCTCGCCGATGCCGGCTGTCTCGATTGCCCGGGAAGATGTTGAGTTTCTCCGAAGGCTTATTTCGGCCAGGACGCCGGTTGAAGTAAAGGTCGATTTGACAAACAAGCTCGGGCCGGCCTTCATGGCGAACAATGTCGTGGGGGAGATACGGGGAACGGAAAACCCTGAGGAAGAAATTATGCTCGGCGCTCACCTCGATTCGAACGACCTTGGGCCGGGAGCGCTCGATAACGCTGCCGGGTGTGCGGCTCTGCTGGAAACGGCTCGGGCCATCAAACAACTCGGGCTCAAACCAAAGCGGACCATCCGGTTTGTCTTTTTCATGGGGGAGGAGGAGGGGATGATCGGTTCGACGGAGTATGTCAAGGCCCACCTTCAGGAGATGGCGAACATCGTGGCGGTTCTGATCATGGATATCGGCGCGGGGAAACCGCTGGGGTGGTTCTCCATGGGTCGGACGGATTTGGACGGTGAAATCCAATCGTTGATGGCACCCCTGGCTCACATGGGAGTTTCGCTCATCGTGCACGATACGTTCGCTGCAACCGACAATGCTGCTTTCATGGCTGCCGGGGTTCCCAACCTCGTCATGCTTCAGGATGATGCTCCCTATTTTCCCGTGCATCATACCGCCGCTGATACCCCGGACAAAGCGGAAATCCGTGATTTCACCTCATGTGTGGTTGCTTTGGCTGCAACCACCCACCAGCTTGCCGATCAGCCGAAGCGGTTTGGGAAGCGACTCAACGCAATGGAAATTGGGAAGATGATGAAGGATTCGAACATCGAGTACCAGTGGCGGGTGGCGAAGATCTGGCCGTTGAAATAAAACCCGCGCCAGGCGAAACATATCACCGCTGAGGCGCGGAGTGCGCAGAGAAAAAGATTTTATGAAGAGGCGTGTATATAGTATCCTTTCTCAGCGTCCTCTGTGTCTTTGCGGTGAGTTCATTTTTTAAAACGCAAAGCCCCCGCCCGCACCAGGCAGGGGCTCTGCTTCTGAGGTTGGACTCCGAGAGGCTATGAGGTAGCCGGCACGTACGCGTCGGAGTCCCCCGCGCGGCGCCGGTAAGGTCCAACCCCCCGTCGCACCAACGGGAGATTGGAAGATCGTTACTTCACGAGCATCATCCTGTTGATCCTCGTGAAGGAATTTCCCTTCACATCATTCACCATAATCCTGTAGAAATACATCCCGCTTGCGAGCGTTGATGCGTCAAAATTCACGCTGTGCATGCCCGCTTGCCGTATCCCTTCCGCAAGAATTGCCACTTCCTTCCCCAGCACATTGAATACCTTTAGACTCACGGAACCGTCGAAGGGAATCTGGTACGTAATGGTTGTAGCCGGGTTAAAGGGATTCGGGTAATTTTGGGAAAGATCAAATTCTATCGGTGTCGACGACGCGTCGCGTTCCTTAGCCATGGGGCTCTCGCTAAGTGCCGCCGCAGAAGGCCCCGAGGAGACCGCTTTCGTTTGTGTGCTTGTGAGAGTGTAGTTCACTCCTGCAGTCGTATACCCGACGATCTTGTAAGTATACGTTCCCGGTCTTGATACCCAGTAGCTGATCGCTTCGGGGTTCGAGAGGTCGGCGTCGCGTGTGGCCTCATTGCCGTCCGGGTCGAGCAGGTAAAGATCCAAGTCGGCCGTGGGGGACCAACTCAATTCGGCGTTGATGATGATCGTGTTGGAGCTTACTTCAACCGGAATCAAATGTGTTTCGGGTGTCCCGTCAACGGATACGCCCATCGATCCGGAGAACGACTCGGTCTCATCCACAAACTCCGTATTGCTGGGGAAGGTTTGACCATCGACGGCAATGTAATCGACATACACCCTGTCGCTCAACGCCCGGAGCCGGAGCGTGTGGTTGCTGTTGCTTAATCCCCCATAAGCGCTTTGCACCTTCCATTGCGGTGTTGTACTCTGAAAGTTGATATATCCACGGGACACTCCGTCAATCAACACTTCCGCCATGCCTCCCTGGGAGTTCGTTGGATACCCAAGTTTGATATTCGTGCCGTAGAACGTCACTTGCAGCATCTGTCCCGACTTGCTCCCCTTTCCCTTCACATGGGCAACCTTGTATGCCCCGCCTGAAGCGTTCGCGTCCGTAACGCTCTGCCAACTGCCGAGATACCCAAGATGGGAGTTGTTCTCTTCGACAACGACAAAGTGTGCCTGGCTCGACCATCTCGTGTCACCGCTGAGGAACTGGTGTCGCTTTCCTGTTGTCGTGCGGGCCAGTTCAACTGCTTTCCGAACATTGATGTATCCCGTCCCCACTTGGTGGAACGCGTACCCCGGCATGGGGTCCGTTGTTGCCATCAGGATCTCTTCGACCTGGTCCGGGGAGAGGCTGGAGTTGGCCTCCAGCAACAACGTAACCGTGCCGGCGACGAACGGGGTCGCCATGCTTGTACCGCTTAACGCTTGATAGTAGAGTGTGTAATCGGGATTCGTCGCGTCGACGAAGTTGCCGAGCGAGCCGGTCGGTGTTCCTGCGGCCCGGGTTGAACGGATGCTCACACCCGGAGCCGTGATATCGGGATGTTTGAACTCGTCCCCTGGGACACCCCAGCTGGAGAACGAGGCAAGCTGCTTGTTGGCGTCCCCCGCCGCCACACTGATGACCCATGGGACCGTGGCGTAAGGATTGAGCGTGTTATCGCCGGGACCTTCATTACCCGCGGCAAACGTCACGACAATCCCCCGTCGGTATGCCTCATAGGTTGCCCGGTTGATGGGGTTGTTCGGATCGAACCCCGGCGTAGCGCTTCCCCAACTGTTCGTGACGACGTCGATCGCAAATCGATCCTTGTTGGCAATGGCGTAATTCAATCCCTTTAAAACATCGAGCAGAGCAGAGGTTGCCAACACATCGGCTCCCAGCACGCCGTACCCAACGAGGCTTGCATCAGGGGCGATCCCTGCATAATAACGCTGCCGGCGCGGATCGTCCTTCGACGCCTCACCCGTCCCTGCTACCGTGCCGGCAACATGTGTCCCGTGTCCGCTGTAATTATCAGTATTCGGCACCCCCTCGATGTAGGCTGCAAAGCCGACAAGGTCAAGATCGGTAACGGCCCGGACATTCTCTTTCACTTTCGTACGGAACTCCAGATCCGGGTGGAGTGCGTTCACTCCCGTATCAAGGATAAAAACCGTTTTCCCTTTTCCTTTGATGCCATAGACATCCTGCACATAGTGTCCCCCCGTAATCTGACCGGAGGTGTAATTAAAGAACTCGATCCGGTCATTGAAGTACACGCTTTCAACCGTCGGCCAGCCCAGGATCGTTTCAATCTGGGCTGTTGTCAGGACGGCGCCCGTCATGGGCAGGTGCGTGAGGGCCTGATATTTCACCCCCAGAACGGAGAGACTCAGGACATCGTCCTGACTCTTGAAGGTGACCACGACGCCGTATGGGCCTGCTGCGGAAACCATCTGTTGCTGCAGGGCCGGGTCAAGAATTGCCTGGCCCCTTGAGGCAAAGGTCGTCAGAACGACCAAGAGCACAACATGCAATAAACGTTTCATAGCGTTTCCCCCCATGAATAATTGTATGAAGAATGTTTTGTATCGCTCGGAACAGTTTCCTGCGTGAATTTGGTCAGAATCGCGGAGAGGTCTTTTTCGAGTGTTAAAGCGCAAATAGAACCCTCGATGGAAAGTAAGACTACGAACTGTCTGAAGGTCTCTCCTTCGTGCGGGGTCACGAAGACCACCCGGGTCGCCGGAGACCATGCTTTTACCCAGCGGGCCAGCGCTATGTTGTCCATGCGGGTCAGATTGACGCTCAGAAGGACTAGGTCGGGCTTTCGGAGCTGGATCTTGGCATAGGCTTCCATTCCATCCTTTGCCGTGGCAACGACGGTGTGGCCGCGGGATGCAAAGAATGAGTATAACCTGGCTTGGATTTCCCCTTGTGGCTCTGCGATGAGAACGCTGAACATATCCCCCCTTGAACGAATGTGCTTGATGCAATCGTACGAAAGGGGAGAGAAAAGCACAATCAGGCAAACAGTGTATTTTTGTTTCTCCTGCACATGGGGGAGAGACTACACAGGTCGCCCTCCTTATATCAGAGGAGGATGGGGAGTGGGGGTGAAGAGCGATACACAAGGAAACGAATTGATACACAGCCGAAAGGGAACTGGTGGGTCCTTCCGTTGCAATTCTTCCCGGTTTCTAGCCCCGCTTTTTGCTTTAACGGGCAAGGATCATTCGCTTCGTTTCGGAAGAGGAACCGGCCGTCAATCGGTACCAGTATGTACCGCTTGGAAGTTGGGATCCTTCAAAAAAAACCTGATGCGACCCGGCTCCAAGGTCGCTTTCAAAGAGAAGGGAAACTTCCTTTCCGAGAAGATCATATACCGCCAAACGAGCGCGGGCCGGACTCGCGAGATGAAACCGTATGTTCGTCGCTGGGTTGAAGGGATTGGGATAATTCTGTTCGAGCAGAAACGCCGGGGCGACCGGATTGTCCCGTTCAAGGGCGGTTACGGAAGGACGAATGACGACCTGCTTGTCGGGAGCGAAGTTCCATTCATCCCCGAACGACGTACCATTGTTGTTGACGCTATTGCCGTTGGCGAAAAGGGTCACCGTGCCGGCAGTTTGAGGGGCGGTATACCTGAACCGGAACGTTGCAGTTGTCCCGCTGAAAGGGGCAGGGGCCTCATGGGTAAGTTCTCCGCCAAACGTGAAGAGCCGGGGCACATTGAACAACGCGGTATCCAGGGTGCCGGAAGATGCCGCAATATTTGTTCCGGCCGCGATGGCCGGACCGCCCTGAATCGTGATTTGATACTCCGACGTCTGGCCCGCGGTAAGCGTGTCCGGTCCAGAGATCGCAACGACGACCGATGGGGAGGGGCCGGTCTGCCCCTGCGAACTCACGTGGCAAGTGCAGCCGTTGCCGTTTTTCCGGGTTGCCCCATTGATGCCCGTAGAATGTGCAAAGACGAGCACACAGTATCCAAGCGTCCCACCGATCAGAAGAACCTGGAGAAAAATCTTTTTCATTTCAGGATTATCATGGTCTTTTGGAGGACGAGATTGCCCAACCGGAGCCGGTAGAAATACGCACCGCTTGTCAGGGCCGATGCGTCAAACCGGACACGATGTTCTCCGGCCTGGTGGGTTCCCTCAACAAGAAGCGCTACTTCCTTTCCGAGAACGTTGAACACTCTCAGGCTCACAGAGCCGTCATGGGGAATTTGATAGGTAATTGTTGTAGACGGGTTGAAGGGGTTCGGGAAATTCTGGTTCAGGACGAACGATTCCGGTAATGCATAGTCGAGTTGTGCAATAGAAACGAGGGCAGGCTTTAGAAACCAGGCGGTTGTTGTCGGATTTGTCTTGAAAAAAGAGAGTAAAGCATTGGCGACCTTTTGACGCCCCGAGGTCGAAGGATGGGTACCATCGCTTTGGAAGTCCGCGCAATCCCATGAAAAACCGTCCGATCGGGGTACCGTGCCATCCGCCCAGAGATACGGTCCCCACGCCAGCCATGGTGCCCGTGCATTCGATCCCTGAAAAACGAGCGATGTGTCGTTTTCGATTTGTTTTGCAATCAGCCACTTCACGGCAAAGCCCGACTCATACGCATAGGGTTCAGGGTTCAACGTCGTTGTGGCATATCCGCCGTATGTTCTGCTGGACCAATACGCCAACTTGATGTTGGGATAGCGCGCTTTCAGAATCCGGGCGATCGACTCCAGGTGACCCTGCAACATTACCGCATGCTGGGGAAAAGATTGTGTGGGATTGGCGTTGGCTTCCTTGACCCATGCAACCTGAACCTGTTCCCGCGTGACGTCGGCGGCGGTCAATCGTTGATCTATGACACTCCAGAAATTTGCCGAAGGATTCGAAATTATTGAAGCAGTTTGTCCCCCCTGGGCACCGTCTACGATGACGAGTTTCGTATTCTTGGCGGGATCCTGATCTGCGAGGGACTTGAAGAGGGAAAATTCCTGTGTGGCGTTGCTCATTCCGATGGAAAGAAGCACGATGCTGCCGGCTTCCTGCTCCACCGCGCCTGATGCATTTAATGGGACAATGGATTGGGCGAGTTCAATTCCCGCCGCGTTGTGGGCTGCTGGGCCCTCGTTCAACCCGTTCGGATACAAGCCCCCCTGGTAACCAAAATAGAGGTCCGTCCGCAATTCACTCAGCGGTTTGAGGCCGGTGGAGGTTTTGGAACAGTTCTGTGCAAGCATCATTGCACTGAAGCCTGCCATGAATATCCATGAGAGAACAATAAACCTCGCAGCCGCCCCCTGATACAACGTCGATTGAACAACGGAGGAAGGTCTTTTCCAGATCCATTTTGTCATAATCTCTCCCCGGCTTGGCGATTCAAACCGCTCTGTGCTGTAACCTACGGAAAGACAAACAAGAACACAAAGAAGTTTAATGCTGGAAAAGCGGGATGCGAGCTGGATCACACGGGGCGTGTGAAAACCCAAAAAAGGGAATAAGTGTGGCCTTACAAACGAAAGTTCGCAGAGCGGGAAATTGATGTACTCTTCCCGCCACTGCGAACCCGGAAAAAAGAGACTTTAGGAGAAAATCAGTTCTCGCGCCTCTGCCGCCCGCGCATTTGCTGGCGTTCCTTTTTGAACTCCTCGTACTTTGCAAGTTGTTCCTTCGTCAACATCTTCTCCACTTCTTTATCCCCTTTTGCATTGATATCCTGTATGGCCTTGCGCATCGCTTCCCGATCTCCCATCAGGTCGGGCATCTTTTCCTGCATTTCCTTCTGCAAAGTCTGATAGACTTTTACCAATTTCCCCTTTTGTTCCTCGTTTAAATCAAGCCGTTTGGAGAGCTGTTCGGCCCGGTCCTCGGGGGACATCATTCTCCCCTGGGCCAACACACGCTGGCCGGCGGCCGATACCAGGATCAGAACCATTGCCACAATGAGATTGCGAAGCAAAGAATGAACCTTCATACAACTGCGCTCCTTCTTGATTGAGAGATGAAGAAATTGTGATTTGGAGTTACCGCACATTGGGCAAGGAACTCAGACACTTTTTCTGAAACACGACCCCGGGCTCCTGTCACAATGATACGCATGAAACGAACCGGGAAGGAAGAAGTTGCGGGGATGAAAATGGACAAGGGGGGCTCAACAAACACCCCCCTTGGTCCGATTCTCAAGAACAATTATTTTCCCAGCACCGGTTCCGATTCCGGTTCCGACTTGATAAACCTCCTCATGAACCCTTTGAGCTGCACCCCCCATTGGTCGAGCAGGGAATAGAACGTCGGCACAATCACAAGGGTCAGGAAACTGGAGATCGTGAGGCCGGAGATGATCGCGATCCCCAACGGGCCCCAGAATCCCGCGCTCTCGGCGCCGACAACGAAATGCCATTCCCGCCAATCAAAATCGAACCCGGTGGCAAGCGGCACAATGCCGAGTACCGTGGTGGCGGCTGTCAGCAAGATCGGGCGGAGACGCGTTCGCCCCGCTTCCAGCAAGGATTCGTCCACCGGCATTCCCTCCTCCTGGCGTCTGCGCGCGAAGTCGAGGAGAACAATGGCGTTCTTGACCACGATCCCGGCCAGGGCGATGACCCCGACGCCCGTCATGATAATGACGAACGGCGTCCGCGTGACAAGGACTCCCACGATAACCCCGATGAGTGAAAGGATCACGGAGAGCATGATCACAAACGGCACCTTGAGGGAGTTGAACTCCGAAACGAGGATCAGGAACACGAGCAACAGGGTGATGTTGAAGGCGGACTGGAGAAACGCCTGGGCCTTGTTCTGTTCTTCATCCTTCCCGGTGAACTTGATGGTGTTCCCGGCCGGGATGTCGAAGCCGGCGAGACGGGTTTTCACCTCATCCAGCACCTCAGAGGCAACTCTTCCTTCCACGTTCCCCGTGACGGTAATGACCCGCTTCTGATCCTTCCGCCGGATGTCCGTCAGTCCGGAGGTTTTCTGAATTTTTGCGACGGAGGTCAAAGGAATAGAGAGGAGCACACCGCGGCGGTTCATGAACGTGATGTTCAGTTTCTCCAGATCTTCAATCGATGTGCGCTGGTTCTCCTGCAGGCGTACGCGGATCTTGTACTCATCCTCACCGACGCGGTACTTTGAGGCTTCGGCCCCGGTGATCGCGGACCGGACGGTCCCGGCGATTTGACCGGTGTTGGTCCAGAGCATCCCCGCCTTTTCCCGATCCACGATGACCTCCACCTCGGGGCGACCGACGTTATAATCGTCTTTCAAATCGACCAGTCCGTCGACGGAGCGAATTTGCTCCCGCACCTGGCTGCTCAGGGAGGCGAGTTGGTCATAATCCTCCCCGGAAATTTCAATGCTGACAGCGGCTCCGACCGGTGGACCCATCTCTTGCTTGTTCACCCGGATATCCGCGCCCGGGATCCCGGTGAACCGTTTCCGAACGTCGTCCAGAATATCAAACGTGCTGGCGTTACGGTCTTTTTTCTGATAGAAGTTGATGGAGATCGATCCCTTGTTGGAAGTCCCCTGGCCCCCGAAATCGAACGGGTCATCGGACGTGCCGATGCTGGCAACAACGAACTCGATGTTGTTGGCCCCGTACACTTCGGCGAGCCGCGTTTCGAGAATTCCGGCTATCCCGTTTGTGACGTCCAGCGAGGTTCCCGGGGGAGCTTCGATCCGTGCGACGATCTGGTTCGGCTCGACATTGGGGAAAAACTCAACGCCGGTGTTGAAGATGCCGAACAGAACGAACACCAGCACCAGCAAGGCAAGCGATCCGGCGATAACCATCCCCTTGCGTTGAAACGCCCATCGCAGCGTGTTGACGTATTTTGTCTGCATCCAGGGGAAGACCACCCCGTCCATCTCATGATAGAGGATCGTGATCGGGTTATACTTCTTCCACCACGTCGGGTGCTCCAGGTTCTCCCTGGCTTTTCGGATTTCGCGTTTGTAGTTAATCCACTGAGCTCCCTGGACCGGGCTCACAACGAAGGCGACGAAGAGGGAAGCGCCGAGGGTGGCGATCAGGGTCAGCGGCAGAAACGACATAAAGTCCCCCACCACCCCCGGCCAGAAAAGAAGAGGGACGAACGGGGCGATGGTGGTGATGGTCGAAGCCAACACCGGCATGGCAACCTCCGCTGTTCCATCCTTGGCAGCCTGGATGGGACTCTTCCCATATTCGTGTTGGTGGCGATAGATGTTTTCGATGACAACGATGGCGTCGTCGACAAGAATTCCCAACGCCAGAACGAGGGCAAAGAGGACCACGAAGTTCAACGTAATGCCGGACGCGGAGAGGACGATGAACCCGATGAACATGGAGAGGGGTATCGCGGCCGAGACCAGCAGGGAGTTCTTGAACCCGAAAAACATAAACAAGGAGAGGACGACGAGAAACATTCCCGTGAAAATACTGTTTTCCAGCTCGCTGACCGAACGCTGGATCTGGACCGACTGATCATTGGATACTTCGAGTGTAATCCCGGCCGGGAGCGTCTTCTCCGTTTCTTTGATCAGGGTCTTCACTTCTCCCGCGATGCGCAGCAGGTTTTCACCCGCTCTCTTCCGAACAGCCAGAGAGACCACCTCCACGCCGTTCAGGCGTGCATACGTGAGCCGGTCCTCGAAGGAGTAAGCGACCGAGGCGACATCCCGTATGTAAATCGGCTTGCCGTTCTGGATCTTCACCACAACATCCTCAATCGGGTTCACGGTCTTGAATTCTCCCGGGACCCGGATGGAAAGGGTTTTTTCCTTGGTGTCGATGGTCCCGCCCGGAACCGAAAGGTTCTCGTTGCGGATCGCGTTTACCACATCCTCGAAGCTGACCTGGTACCCGTTCATCCGGTAGACGTCGACATTGACCTGCACCTCGGGCTCAATCCCGCCGTTCAAGTCGGCTCGCAAGACGCCCGGCACGCTTTCGATCCTGTCCTGCAAATCTTCTGCAATCTTCTTGAGACGCGCCAATCCGACTTCCCCCCCGACGTTGACAAACATGATCGGGAATTCGCTGAAGTTGATCTCGGAGACCACGGGCTCCAGGATGTCTGAAGGGAGGTTTGGCTTGGCGGAGTTCACCTTGTCCCGAACGCGTCGCAGGGCATCATCGATATCGATGCCCGTGTTGAATTCGACACGAACCGTCGAGAGACCTTCCTTGGAGACCGAGGTAATTTGCTTGATATCTTTCAACGATTTGAGATCGCGCTCGAGTTGTTTTGTGATCAGTCCCTCGACATCCAGCGGTGACACCCCGGGATAGGGGGTCGAGACGATGACGAGCGGGATACTGATGTCCGGGGCCGCTTCCTTCGGCATGGAGTTATATGCACTGAATCCAATGAGCACGATCATCAGGACCAGAATGTACACGGCCACTTTATTATCGACTGCCACATTCCATATTCGCATAGCGCTATTCTTTCTGGTTATCCTGTAATGGTGACGGGTTGCCCGTGGACGAGTTTCTGGAACCCGGCAATGATGACGCGCTCACCGGCTTTCAAGCCTTCCAGAATTTCGACCAGGTTGCCCTGCCGGGCTCCAATCTTGATCACCCTCTCTTCAGCTTTGCCCTGGTTCTCCACATAGATGATATACCTGTTCCGGTCAACCTGCTGAATGACATTTTCGTTGATCAGGAGGGCGCCCCGCCGCGACGCGCGTATCAATTTCACGCGCGCAATCATTTCGGGTTTCAACCTGTTGCCCGGGTTCGTGATGAGGATCTCGACCGGGAGTGTCCGGTTGTTCGGATTGATCGCGGAGGCGACGTACGTCACCTTTCCGTACAGAGTGTCCCCCGGGAAAGCGTCGACGGTAAGTTTTGCCGACGTTCCGGACGCGAGGTTCGAAGCGTGAATCTCAGGGACTTCCGCGACGATCTTGAGCACGGAGTTATTGACGAGATGTGCGATGGGAACCGCCGGTGGAGCGAATTCCCCTTCGTCGAAAAAGCGGTCGTTCAGGATGCCGTTGATCGGGCTCTTCAGATGGGCCCGCTCGAGCCGGGCCCTGAGAAGATCCGCCTGCGCCTTTGCCGCATCCCGGTTGTATTCACCGCTCTTGAGTTGAAGCTCGCTGATCGCCTGTTCCTCGAAGACCTTCGCCTGTTTCTCGTAATTCAGCGCGCTCAATTTGTATTGGGCATCGGCGGCGTTGTAGCCCGCGCGCAACACGTCATCATTCAGGATCGCGATCACCTCTCCCCGGGCGACACGGGCGCCCTTGGAAACCTTCCACTCTTTGACGACGCCCCCTTCCTCGGGACTCATCATGACATCCTCATAGGCCTTGACGATGCCGGTGACCTGAATGGCATCCGCAAAGGGGGAGGGCTTCACTTCTTCGATCCGTACGTTGATGGTCGGTACGGTTGCCGGGGATTCGTCCTGGCCTTCCACCTTGGCGTCTGTCTGCGAACAGGCAGCAATGCCGATCGCCAGAGCGAAGGTCAGGAATATTCCGAAAAGAACGTTCGGTGATTTCATGGTTGTTTGAACCTCTGGGTTGATGATAGGTTGATACATGATTATTCGTTTGTACGGACGGTGTTGGGATAGATGCCTAACAGTTGATCAAAATCAGCTCCGGCGACCACGTAATCGAAAATCGCCTGAAAACGGTTTACCTGCGCTTGCGTCAACGCGACCTGGGCATCGTTCACTTCCAACTGCGTGCCGGAACCGCTGAGAAAGCGGGTGGTTGCGATCTTATATCCGCGTTCCGCCTGCTCGACCGTTTTTCCCTGCGCTTCGATCCGCTTGCGCGCCTGCTGAAGCTGCAGGATGGTGGAGTGGACCGCCGTGCGGAGGTTCGTTTCAAGGCCGGTAACCGATTCCTCGACTTTCCGGACATCAATCTCCGCCTGCTCCACGCGGGCGCTCGTTTGCAGCCCTTCGAAAAGGCTGACCGACAGGTTCAATCCGACCGAAGAACTGCCGATGAAGTCATTGGTTGAAAAGTTCAGATTATTTTTTGCCATCTGGTACTGGTAATTCCCGAACGCCGCGAGCACGGGATAATAATTGGACCGTTGTGCGCTCACAAAGGCCCTGTTCACATCGACCTGGTGACGCATTGCGCGAAGGTTGTTGTTCCGCTCCAGAACACGATCCATAGCATCATTAAAGAGGACCGGGTCCATCGGCTGAAATTGCAGTTTTCCGCTCACCTCGACCGGTTCCGAAGGGGCTAACCCCATGGTGGCGCGAAGGCCGTCCAGGGCGAGAGCGTAGTTGTTCTCAGCCTGGATCACGGACGGCCGGAGGTTCTCAACCCCGACGCTTGCCCGAAGCTCTTCATATTCGGAGAGCAATCCTTGTTGCCGTAGAAGCTGCACATTCTTCAGGTTCTCCTCCGAGTTCTTCAATGTGGATCGCATCATCTCGCGCACTTCACTGGCAAGCAGCGCGCCATAGTATGCTTTCCGTGCTTTGCCGATCGTTTCATGTTCCTTGGCCAAATACAGTTCATCGGCGACGCTTTTATAGACGCGGGCGGCGCCGACGCCGACGATGACGGTGGAGTTAAAGAGAATTTGGCGGGCGGTGACGGCGAAATTCATCGCATGGTCCGACCCGATCTTAATGGGAACGATCTTCCCGCTGTTGGGGTCGTCGAAATCCGGGAGAAAAAAGACAGGCTTTTTGAGCGCGCGGCTGTATTGTCCGGAGAAATCAATAACGGGAAGGGCATATCCCCATGCTTCCATGACCCGTGCACTGGCTTTTTCGACTTCCAGCCGGGAACTTGTAAGTTCCGGATTCTTTTGAAGTGCCACCCGGATTACTTCCTCCAGGGAATAAACCCTGGACTCGCCAGGTTGAGCCGGAAGCGATTGCGTGATGATCAACATCCAGATCCATAGTCCAACGGTGCGAAACAAACGTATTCCTGTCATACAATTCCTCAGTGATGATGTATTTCGTGTTTTCAATGTTTCTACACCAGCTTTGCACAACCCCTTACGAAGCGTAAGAGATGGTAGGGGTCTTCCGTTTAGCCGAATCAGTCAACATGGATTGCAGCAACATCGTCCCGGATTTTTGCATCACGTCTTCCAAATCCACCCCCAGTATGTTCTTAAAGTAATCCTGTTGTGTATCCATCCTGATCATGATGCCGTTGGAGTTTGCCCAGAGGATCACCGCACACTCGGCCGGGTTGATGTCGGGGCGAATATCCCCTTCGTTGATTCCCTGTTGGATCAGCTCAATAACAATCTTCCAGATCTTTTGATTGCCCAGCTGGCACGACGACATCATCTCCGGTGAAACCTGGGTGTGAAACTGCGGGTTCTGGAAAAAATAAAACATGCGGAAGAAGTTTCGGTGCTCCTGAAAATAACGGTAATAGGTGTCTCCCAGGTTCTTAATCTTGCTGAGCGTTGGCTCATCCGTAGACGTTGCCTCGATAAACATATTGTGAAGAATCTCCATGCCGCGGATCATGACGCCAAGATACAAATCCTCCTTGCTCTTGTAGTAGAGGTAGAGCGTCCCTTTGCTCAATTCTGCGGCTACAGCTATTTCATCCATGGTAGCTGTCTGAAGCCCCTTCTCAAAAAAAACACTCTGGGCGGCATTGAGAATCTCTTCCCTGCGGTGTTCTTTTTCTCTCTCTTTTCTCTCTTGAATTCCCATATTCACTCCAGGTAATTGAATGACTTTCAGTCAGTTGCTACGCCATAGTATATCGATAAGTTTCAATTCGACCAAATATTTATTTCCTATTAACAGTTTTTAATCATATTTGGCCTAATTGAATGAAAAAAGGGAATGTTTAACCCAGGAAAAAATCAGTTTGAAGTACAACGAAAGATGAGAATTACATTCTGCGGAGGATTGCTCTGTTTTCCCCCATTTGCGAAAGGGGAGATCTCATCGCTATAAAAGGGAGGATGCACTAATCTTCTTCACCAAGATGGGGTTCATCCGTTGGACGGCCTTCGAACTGATGCAGTCTTCAGTGGGATGATCGAAACAGTTACTTGATGGGGTTGTTCTCAGTCATTCTTGCAGGTCCTCTTGAGTGCATAAACATGGCAGGGTTGTTTTTTTCACCTTCGCAGATGAGACCCCTTCACTCCGAAGAACATGGAAGAGCCACCAATGGGAGGTGGAAGCTCGTTTGAATTCAGCAAATATTTCGTATTTTGCCACGAACCCGATGACGTGGGTTGTCGCCCCCGCACTCCATAAAAACGATTCATGGAAATCCTTCGGCCGAACGAGCCCCTGTTTCTTGTCATCTTTAATATGTTTGTCATTGTCATGCTGGTGGTGGACCTAAGGGTATTCCATCGGCATGCGCACGAGATCAAGATCAAGGAAGCCCTTCTGTGGAGCGCCGTTTGGATCTTCCTCGCCATGCTTTTCAACACGCTCCTCTATTTCTGGCTGGGGAGCGAGGTTGCCCTGCAATTCTTGACGGGTTACCTGATTGAAAAATCTCTCAGCGTTGACAACCTCTTCGTCTTCCTGCTGATCTTCTCCTACTTCAAAGTCCCGGCCAAATACCAGCACAAGGTTCTTTTTTGGGGGATCCTCGGAGCGTTGATCATGCGCAGCATCCTTATTGGTTTGGGGGTGGCGCTTATCACCGCTTTCCATTGGGTCATCTACGTGTTCGGGGCCTTTCTGGTTTTTACCGGTATCAAAATGGCAATCCAGAAGGAGGTGGCGGAGCTTCATCCGGAACGCAACATGATCGTCCGTGTTTTCAAAAAGGTGATGCCGGTGACGCCGGGGTACCACGAGGAGAAATTCTTCTTGAAGATCCATGGCAAGACTTACGCCACGTTGCTTTTTATCGTTCTCATCATCGTCGAGACTACGGATCTGGTTTTTGCGGTCGATTCGATCCCAGCGATTTTTGCCATCACAACCGATCCGTTTATCGTGTATACCTCCAACGTGTTTGCCATCCTCGGTTTACGGGCGCTCTATTTTGCCCTGGCGGGGATCATGGATCTCTTCCACTATCTCAAAATAGGCCTTTCGGTCGTTCTGACGTTTGTCGGCATCAAGATGATTATGGCGGATATCTACCCTATTCCGATTGTTCTTGCCTTGAGTGTGGTGGCGGGAGTATTGCTGGTTTCGGTGGTCGCCTCGATTCTATGGCCCAAGCAGGAAGAGAATAAACCAACCAAGTAATGGGGGGTGCTACCACGGACCGGGCCGGAATGGGGGTTCGACCGCAGGTTTTGCTGGTCCGGTGGAGAAGGGTGTGAAACCTACTGTTTGACCAACTGAACCAGGTTGGTGAGGGTCGCTTTCGCATCCCCAAACACCATCATGGTCTTCTTTTCATAAAACAACTCATTATCCTCCCCCGCAAACCCCGGGTTCAAACTCCGCTTCAACACGATGGCTGACCGCGCTTGATCGACGTTGAGAATGGGCATGCCGTAGAGTGGACTGTCCTTCTTGGACCGGGCCGCCGGGTTCACCACATCGTTCGCACCGATGACCAACGCCACATCGGTGTTCTGGAAATCGTCATTAATCTGGTCCATCTCCAGCAATAAATCGTAGGGGACATTTGCCTCCGCGAGCAGCACGTTCATGTGACCGGGCATGCGCCCCGCGACCGGATGAATGGCATACCGTACCTGCGTTCCCCTCTGAATCAGAAAGTTAGCCAGCTCGTGGAGTACGTGCTGTGCCTGGGCTACGGCCAGCCCGTAACCCGGGATAATGATGACCGACTGGGCGCTTTCCAGCATGGTGGCTGCGTCCTCGGGGGTGTAACGAATTACGGTCCGCTGCACGGTTTCAGCGTTGGCGGGGCCAATTTCGCTGCCGACGCCGGCGAACAGTACGTTGGCCAGTGACCGGTTCATGGCCTTGCACATGATGGAGGTGAGGATCAAACCGGAAGCCCCTACCAAGGCGCCGCTGATGATCAGGACGTTGTTGGAGAGGACAAATCCCGTCGTCGCGCCTGCAAGCCCGGAATACGAGTTCAGGAGCGAAATAACGACCGGCATATCGGCTCCGCCGATTGGGATGACGGTCATGACGCCGAGGGCAAGGGCGAGCAACAATACGAGGAGCAGCAGGTACCATTGTCCCGGGTCAAGAGCAAACAAGATGCCGAGCAGGAGCATCACGCCGACCGCAAGGCCGTTCAACTGTTTCTGGTACGGGTAGAGGATGGGTGCACCGCGCATAACCCCCTGCAGCTTCGCCCAGGCAATGAGGCTTCCTGTAAACGTGACCGCCCCGATCAAGACACTGAGAACAATGGAGATGAGAACATCGATTGGGGATTCCGGCATGCGGATGTATTCCGCATAGGCAACAAGGGTTGAGGCGCCGCCCCCCAGACCGTTCAGGAGCGCCACCATTTGAGGCATGGCGGTCATCTGCACCGTGCGTGCTATGATGATGCCGGCCGCCGAGCCGATGACCAGCCCCACGATAATATACGTGGTATCGATGATCTTCTGGTCGGTGAGCGTGACGATAATGGCAAGCAACATCCCGATAGCTCCAAAGAGATTCCCGCGGCGCGCGGTCCTGGGGGAGCCGAGAAACTTGAGACCGAGAATGAAGAACACTGACGCGACTAGATATGCGAAGGTCGCTGGAACGTTCATGGAGTACCCGTCTTCGATTCTGTTTTCTTATCCTTTTTGAACATCCCGAGCATCCGGTCCGTCACGAGAAATCCCCCCACTACGTTGATCGTGGCAAAGATCACGGCAATGGTGCCCAGATAGACGCTCAAACCCCCATGTCCTTCCCCTGCGGCAATCAACGACCCGACCAGCGTAATGCCTGAGATGGCGTTGGAGCCGGACATCAACGGCGTATGGAGGAGCGGCGGGACTTTGCTGATCAGCTCCACGCCCAGGAAAATGGCAAGGACGAAAATTACGATGGAAAACATCAACGCTTCGGTCATCTTCCTCTCCTTCCGTTAAAGGGATTTCCTGACAAGTTCATGAACAACCTCACCCTGGTGAGTAATGCAACACCCCCTGACAATCTCATCGTCGAAGTCCGGACCGGAGTCCGGTTTTGGGAAGAGGTGACGGAAGAGGGTGGTGATATTCTTCGCGTACATGCGACTTGCGTCGACGGGGACCGATGCGGCGAGATTGACCGGTCCGAGGATGGAGACGCCGTTCTGGACCACCGTCGTTCCTGCCTTCGTGAGTTCACAATTGCCCCCGGTTTCAGCGGCCAAATCGATTATCACGGAACCGTGGCGCATCAATCCCACCATTTCTGCGGTCATCAGGAGGGGGGCCCGTTTTCCGAAAACCTGGGCC
This sequence comes from Ignavibacteriales bacterium, assembly GCA_016192345.1. Taxonomy (GTDB): domain Bacteria; phylum Bacteroidota; class Ignavibacteria; order UBA10030; family UBA10030; genus UBA6688. Next base: position 42,234 of record JACPUH010000026.1, read on the forward strand.
GTGCTGATGACAACATCCACTTTCGGGAGCCGTGCACGGATGGCGTCCATCTCCTTCTGAATAAATTCGGCCGATTGCTCGAGTGCGTAACCGTTCGCTGTCTCAGCCTTTTCCGGCAACTCCATTTCGATGAACGACGCGCCAAGGCTTTTTACCTGCTCTTTGACCGACGGCCGCGGATCGAACGCTTCCACTTTGGCTCCAAGTCGTTTTGCGGTGGCAATGGCCTGCAACCCGGCAACGCCTGCTCCGAGGACCAGGACCACTGCGGGTGGAATAGTGCCGGCAGCGGTCATCAGGAGCGGGAACATCTTGTCGAGTCTCTCCGCGGCAAGCAGAACAGCTTTGTAGCCGATGATCGTTGACATGGAGCTGAGCGCATCCATGCTCTGTGCGCGGGTGATGCGAGGAATGTACTCCATGGAAAAACCGGTGATGCGGCGCCTTGCGAAAATCCTGACCACATCGGCATTGGCAATGGGGGCCAGAAAACCGATGTACGTCGAGCCTTCGCGCACCAACTCCGCTTCATCCTTCTTCAACACCGGGTGAAATTGCGGGGGCTGGACTTTCAGGAGTGCGTCCGTGGAATCATACAGCAACTGGGGATCGGTGATGATCGTTGCACCGGCCCGTTCATACGCGGCATCGCTGAACGACGCGGCCAGTCCCGCCCCGGTCTCGACAAACACTTCATGCGAACTGCGGGTAAGGGAGGAGATGACATCCGGAACAACGGCAACTCGGGTTTCCCCGGGACCGATTTCCTTTGGGATTCCAATCTTCACAAGGGCTCTCCATCGGGAGTGTGGGAAATGCAGGGCAGCGCGCGATTTTTTCGGAGAGAAAATTCAGAAGAAATGTTCTGAACTGCAAGATAAAACAGGGCTGGGGGAGTGCCCTGTTCAAGCAATCGGCTGAAGCCTCTCAAAAGACGCCTTTCAGCCTGTCACAACGCTGGCGTCCTCCATGACTGAGGACTTGACCGAGCGGAGGTAGGCGTGTATACTGTTGGCTGCTTGCTTTCCATCCCGCATGGCAAGAATGACGGTAGCCCCGCCTCGCGACAGGTCGCCTCCTGCGAAGACTCCCGGCCGGCTTGTCTGTTGTTGGTCGTCCGTGACAACGACTCCGCGCTTGCCGGTTTTCAATCCGGTGGTGGTCGATTGAATGATGGGGTTCGGTTGCTGGCCAATAGCTTCAATAACGGTGTCGACCGGGATGTGAAATTCGGATCCTGCTACCGGGATGGGTTTTCGCCGTCCCGACTCGTCCGGTTCGCCCAGTTCCATGCGCTGACATTCGAGGGCGGTCACGATGTGATGTTCATCGCCGATGATCCGGAGGGGGTTGGTCAGCATCATGAATTCAATCCCTTCCTCCTCGGCGTGGTGCACTTCTTCAAGCCGTGCCGGCATCTCCTGGCGGGATCGTCGATAGACGAGGGCCGCGCGTTCGGCGCCCAGCCTGCGAGCCGTCCGCACGGCATCCATGGCAGTATTCCCGCCGCCGATGACGGCGACATTTTTTCCCATCCGGATCGGCGTGTCATAATCCGGGAACAGGTAGGCCTTCATCAAGTTGACACGCGTCAGAAATTCATTGGCTGAATAAACGCCGGTCAATCCCTCGCCGGGGATCCCCAGAAAATGGGGGGTGCCGGCCCCGGTTCCAAGAAAGACGGCGGAGAAACCCCATTCATCCATCAACTCATCGACGGTTGCAGTACGACCGACAAGGAAGTTGGTAATAATCTCGACTCCCATCGCTTTGATCCGGTCTGCTTCGAGATCCAGGATGGCGCGGGGGAGGCGAAACTCCGGGATACCGTATCGCAGCACTCCGCCGACGGCATGGAGTGCTTCAAACACTGTGACCTGGTAGCCAAGTTTTGCAAGTTCTGCCGCGCAAGTCAATCCGGACGGTCCCGATCCGACAATGGCGACCTTCTCCTCCCTCTTCGTTTCGGCCACGGGGGGGACAAAGAGGTTGTGGCCCATTTCATAATCCGCCACAAACCGTTCCAGCTTGCCAATGGCGACGGGTTCATGTTTCTTCCCCAGTGTGCAAACCGATTCACATTGTTCTTCCTGTGGACAGACGCGTCCGCAGATCGCCGGAAGGGAGTTTGCCTGGCGAATGGTCTGTACCGCACCGGCATAGTCCTTCACGAGAATGCGTTGGACAAAGGATCGGATATCAATCCCGACAGGGCATCCGTCCGTACACACAGGGTTCTTACACTCGAGGCATCGTGCTGCTTCGACAAGGGCACGTTCCTCATTGAAGCCGAACGAGACTTCGAGAAAATTCCGCTTTCGCTCCTCTGCAAGTTGCTCCAGCGACCCTTGCCGTGGAATCTTTATCCGCTCTGACGGTTTTAACGCATTATACTCACTCATGCCTGCTCCTGGAGAGTCGTGGTGGCCAGATATCGTTGATGCGCAAGGCGTTCGAGTTCCCCATAGCTGCGGTTGCGCATGATCAGCTCGTCAAAGTCGACTTTGTGTGCATCGAACTCAGGTCCATCGACGCAGGCGAACTTCATGACCCCGTCGATGCTGACGCGGCATCCACCACACATCCCCGTGCCATCAACCATGATGGCATTCAGGCTCACGAACGTTGGGACGCCATACTGTTTGGTAAGATGCGCGACCGCCTTCATCATGGGGAGCGGCCCGATGGCGTACACCGCAGTGATCCCGAGCGAGGTATCATCAAGCATTTCCCGCAACGGGTCGGTGACGATCCCCTTTCGCCCCAGCGATCCGTCATCGGTTGTCGTGATCACGCGGTTTGAGACCTCTGCCATCTCCCGTTCCAGGATGACAAGCTCACTGGTGCGGCCGCCGATGATACTATAGACGTTGTTGCCTGCTTCCCGCAAACCCCGTGCAATCGGGTAGATCACTGCCGTTCCCACACCGCCGCCGACGCACGCAACCGCGCCATGGTTTTCGATCGGGGTAGGAGTGCCGAGAGGGCCAACGACGTCATGAAGCGAATCACCCTCTTTTAAACTGCAGAGCAACTGGGTTGTTTTTCCGATGGCTTGGACGATCAGGGTAATAGTTCCGGTCCGAGGATCGCTGTCGACCAGAGTAAGGGGGATCCGTTCTCCCGATTCGACCACACGGACGATGACGAAATTGCCGGGGAGTCGTTTCGGAGCAATGTACGGAGCACGGATGACAAGCTTCGTGACGGTAGAAGCAAGACGCTCTTTTTGGATGATAGGGAACACAGTGCTTCCTCCAGGGTGGCAGAACAGGGGAACGTCAGGCAAGAACGCCGTCATCCTTGATGCAGTTCATCGGGCAGACCCCCATGGCTTTCCGGATATCCTCTTCCTCGCGTGGGTCGGTCGGCTGTTCGATGATATAGTAATAGCTTGAATCGTTGCTGTACATGAAGTTTTGGAGGGCGTACGAAAAACAAAGTCCGCAACCATTGCATTCACCCGTGACATAGTATTTTCCAGGGACGTTTTCTTCAAGTCGTTGGCCGGCTGTCGGCATGGATGGATCCTTTGAAGGTGATGGGAGTACGATGGGTCCACTTCGGCAAGGAATATGCCAGATAAATTACCGGCGTGGGGAACGGTTTTTCCCCAGAGTTATCACTCCTTGGAACAATCAAACAAGAATCATTCCCACATATGACAAGAGAATTCCAGGAAATGGTAGAGGCGAAATGGCTGAAGTCGAGTGTTTATTTTTTCAGCACCTCTTCGTCATAGTTGGTTGAGCGCATGTTTCAGGTCATGCATAATATCCTCCGGTTTTTCCAACCCGATGGAAAGCCGGATACCCCCGGGATCGATCCCGCGGGCGATCTGCTCAGCCGGGGGGATACTGGAATGTGTCATGGATGCCGGATGTTCGATCAACGTACGGATATTACCCAGGCTTACCGCAAGGGTCATGGTGTACGAGTTCCGGGCGACAAAGTTGACAAACCGTTCTGCTTTACGGCGTTGTTCTGATGCCGTTCGCGCTTTGGGGACGAAATAGAGCATGGTTCCCGGGGTAAATCGTCCTTCGTAATCATGCATCATCGTATGAGCGAGAGCGCTCTGTTTGAAGGAATCGAGTCCAGGATAGCGAACAAAGCTGATTCTCCGATCCCGCTCCAGAAACTCTGCTACCACCTGAGCCGTCTGCATCTGCTGACGGAAACGGACAGCGAGTGATGGGAGGCCATAGACGAGGATGGGCCATGCGCTCTTGGAGGCAAGAACGCCTCCGAAGTCCTTTCGGTACATCAACAAACGGTCGTAACTCCAGCCCGGCCCCACAACGACGCCACCCATATCCGTACCGAACCCACAGATCCCTTTGGTCAAAGACTCTACTACAAAGTCGATGCCCGATTCTATGGGACGTTGGCAATACGGCGTGGCAAAGGTATTATCCACGGCTGTGTAGAGGTGATGATCCGGGTGGCGATGCTTGTTGTGTTTCCCGGCAATGCGGACGACCTGCTGCATGTCGATCAGTTCCATGGTTGGGTTCACAGGCGTCTCGAAATAGAGCATCCGTGTGGAGGGAGTGATTGCGTTATTGAGTGCGACGGGGTCGTTAAAATCGACCCACTTAACGTGAATCCTGTAGCGCGGCATCCAGTTCTTCAACAGGGAAAAAGTGCAACCGTAGAGCATTTTGTGCGCGACAATCTCATGGCCGCTCCCCAAGAGGATCCCGCAGAGAGCTGCTACCGCTCCCATGCCGGTGGAAAACGTGACGGCGCAGTCACCCCCTTCAGCGACAGTGAGGTTTTGTTCGAGAAGATCTTTGTTGGGTTCGCCCAGCCGATCGTAAATATAGATGGGCGCACGGGACTTGACCGCGACATCGTCCACATGGTGAGCAAACTCCACAAACCCCTGGGCTCCCCGTTTGGTGGAAGAGAGGCGGAACATCGAAGAGGACGAAAGAGGAGGAACAACATGATGACTGTAATCCCACGCTGGTGTAAAGGTTCTGCCCCAGATCATCTTTGTCTCAGGCGAGTAATTGGCCGTCGCGGTTTTATGGTGTTTTGACTTGTTCTTTTTCATGCGGCGTCTCCGGTCCGTTGCTGGAACTGACACTTCTGTGGATGGGATATTGATAGTAGGGAGGGTCAAGTTCTGTGCCATCCGCGCTGTTCCAACTTTTGAGAGAGGAGGGGGCTTTGAATGGGGATTTGTGGTGTGTGACAACGGTGGGTGAAGAAGGTCCTAGGATTGGAAGGGGGGTTTCCGAAAACGTCCAAGTGTGTCTCAATCGTGGGAACAAATCGGCGTCGAAAATCTCCTTGCCTTTCGGGGCGATAATCGGTATCTTGGCACTCGCTTGTTAAGCCTGTTGCTGCAGAACAGGCTTTTATCATCTTAGAGCCGTTCAGCCCGGCTTTATCATGGTGGCCATAGTTCAGTCCCAAAATGGCTTGGGTTAACAAGCGAAGCGCAGTTAACTCAAGTGCCATTTTGAGGATCCCCGCCTGCCTCATGAGAGCTATCGAGGCGGGCAGGCCGCCGAAAGGCGGGATTGGTTGCATCAAAGAGTTTGGTTTTATCATGGTGGCCATAGTTCAGTC
>JACPUH010000052.1 GCA_016192345.1 Ignavibacteriales bacterium
CCCGGAGACCTCATTGTTCTTATCGAAGAACAGCCACATCAATATTTCACCCGGAACGGCGACGATATTGTGTACGAATTGAATGTGGGCTATCCGGTCGCAACACTCGGAGGAGAGGTTGAAATTCCCACGCTATCGGGAAAAGCCCGGTTGACGGTCGATCCCGGAACTCCCGGTGGAAGGATTCTCCGCATGCGTGATCGTGGTATCCCCCATCTCAACAGCCATGGACGGGGAGATCAACTGGTGCGGATCAACGTCTGGGTTCCGTCGAAGCTCAATGGCAAGGAAAAGGAGCTCCTCAAACAGCTCTCCACGATGGAGCATATCACGCCGAATGAGGAGGAGCGACACGGCAATAACAAGGGCTTTTTTGAAAAAGTCAAAGACGCTTTCTCGTAAGAGCTATGTGGGAACGGTTGAAAGAGTGGGCTGGGCTCACGAGGACGGAACAGCGGGTTATTCTGGTCCTTGCAACGGCATTGTTGGCCGGTGCCGGAATAAAATTCTACTGGCAGGTGTTCCCGTCTGTTCGACAATTTGAGTACCAGGCATCTGATAGCACCTTCGCGGCATTGAGCAGCCGCCTCGAAGAGGATCCGGGCAAGGAACAGCCGGAGCAGAAGCCCGGGCCGGTCAATATCAACACCGCCTCGAAAGCCGAGTTAATCAAGCTCCCTGGCATCGGGGAGGTCATGGCGGAAAGAATCATCCTGCACCGGGACAATGTTGGACCATTTCAGTCCATCGACGAGCTCAGCACCATCAAAGGCATCAGCAAACGGCGTGTCGAACAACTTAGGCCACTGATCACCGTCCGCTAGCCCATTACTCTATCCACTTCAGGAGGCACAATGTCCGTCTATCACCAGGCACAAGGCTCTATCGTCTTGAAACTCATTATTGTTCTGCTTGTGGGAGTGTTGCTCTGGGTCTTGTACGAACCGTATCAAATCCGGGAGCAGGAAGATCGCTTTAAGCGGGAATCCCGACTGCGGATGCTGAATATCCGCAGCGCTCAGTTGAAGCATATTGAACTGCGCGGGAGCTATTCCGGATCCATTTCCGAACTTGTAGAGTTTATCAAAGCCGGGCTGGCCACGGACACCATCAAGGTTGCGCTCTTCAAGCCGTTGACCGACGGGACTTTCGTCCCAGAGTCGCTCCTCTATTCACCCAAGACGTGGAAACCGTGGGAACTGGGCATCGTCGACACCACCACCATCAAAAAGTGGTACGTGGAAGACCCCAACGGTTACGGTTCCATTGGCACGCTCTCGGACGACACGAAGGTCAACAAGGCCTCCTGGGAAGAATAAACCCTCCATCACAGCAAAAGGCGATGACGACAGAGCGGGCCCGGCAAGCACGGTTCTTTCTCATCTGACGACTATGAAATCCACCAGACATGCAGGGGTTTCGTTCTTCAATGGACAAATCCAGATTGCGGAGGTTGAACATGGGAAGAAACTGACCGTCACAGCGCTGGGCGAGCGGGCGACCTCCATCGACTTTGCCGACGTGAATGGGACCCTGTCCCAGGCTCACCCGTCTGTCTCGACCTTTGCGGGCGAGCTCGCAGGGTTACTCAAGCAGGAAAAGATCGAGGCTGAATTCATTTCGTTCGCCTTACCTACGGAACCGGTCTTCATCAATGTTATCCCGGTGGATGCAACGCTGGAGGGGCCGGAACTTGCTTCCCACCTTCAGTGGGAACTGGAGCAGTTCGAACCTCGCATCCCGGCAAAAGATTGCATCATCAGCGCCCAACCCCTCCCCGGAGGGGACGCAGAAACCAGAAATGTGTTTGTCGTCTCGGTCCATCGGGGGACGGTCGGTTTCCTGAAGAAGGCGGCGTCAGGACTCAAATCCAGGCTCAAGTTCATCGATGTCGATCATTTCAGTTCGGAAAAGTCGCTTCGCTTCAACTACCCCGAGCTGAAGGAAAAACCTGTCATGCTCATCGGGTTACGGCAGGGACGAATCGACGCGAGTCTCGTGCTCGGGGGAGAAGCGCGTGACTACCGGGGGTATGTGACCCCGGGACCCCAGGAGGTCAAAGCGGCCACGGGGCATTATCTGGAAAGCATGAAGGAGCAAGGGAACGGAACGCCGGCAAAGGTGATCCTCCATGGCATCGATGCAACGTACGGCATTATCTCTCTCATCCAGCAGGAGATCGGGATTGAAACCCTGCCGCTGGATGCCGTACGAAAGCTTTCACCCTCCAAGGCCCTCCGCGAAGCGTACGGAAGCGAAAGCTCCCGGTTTGCGGCGGCCGTCGGACTGGCGCTGCGAGCGCCTGCATGAGAATTATCGCGGGGGAGTATCGCGGGAGATCCCTCTCGACCGTTCGCGATCGTTCCATCCGCCCCACGACCGACCGGGCAAAACAAACCATGTTCGATATTCTGACGAACAGGATCGCGTTCGAGGGGATCCGGGTGCTGGATCTGTTCGCCGGCAGCGGCAGTTTGGGGCTGGAGGCGTTAAGCCGCGGCGCCCTCGAAGTGGTATTCGTGGAACAGGCCAGGACCTCCCTCGCTGTTCTGACCAAAAACATTGCCGGGCTTCAATGTGAGTCGCGAAGCACCGTTCACCAGGCCGACGTGTTTTGGTTCCTGAAACAAACACGACGGCCATTCGACCTGGTCTTTGTCGACCCGCCGTACAACCTGGAAACCATCGGGACGCTCCCCTCAGCGCTTTACAACTCAGCGGCAACACAGGAAGGAACATACGTCGTCATGGAGCACAGCAGGGAATCTGCCATCGATCTTTCCGCATCAATGTACGACGCGATCCGGAAGCAGTTCGGCCAGACGGTTGCTCTCATTCTTTGCACCAAACAGAAAACGTCGCCGCGGCCTCCCGCGACGGAGTGAGGAGCCATTATGAAGATCGCCATTTACCCGGGGACCTTTGACCCCATCACCAACGGTCATCTCGACATCCTCGAGCGGGCGTTGAAGCTGTTCGACAAGGTCATCATTACGGTCGCAAAAAACCCGACCAAACAACCCTTGTTCGACCAGGAGGAAAGGCGCTCCATGATCCGTTCTGCCGTGAAACGATACAAGAACGTTGAAGTGGACATGTTTGACGGTCTCCTCGTGGAGTACGCCAGGAAGAAAAAAGCCACCTCGTTGGTACGAGGACTGCGTGCAATTTCCGACTTTGAGTACGAATTACAGATGGCATTGATGAACCGCAAGCTCGATAGCACACTGGAAACCGTATTTCTGATGCCGAACGAAAAATATACGTACCTGAATTCGAGCATCATCCGTGAAATCGCCCGCTTGGGGGGCGATGTGCACGACTTTGTCCCCGAGGCCGTGCTGAAAGCCCTCACCGAAAAACATCCACGGAAACCCTAGGCGTTGCCGGGGCACGGTCCAGGCTGCTGACCGTGCCTCATTCCCATCACACACTACGAAGAGTCACTTTGCCATGCGTCCCTTATCGAAGAAGGTTGCCTCTCTTGAGAAGTCCCAAACCCTCGCCCTTTCCGCCCGGGCAAAAAAACTCCAGGCAGAGGGGGTTGACGTGGTCAGCCTGACCGCCGGGGAGCCCGACTTTCCCACACCGGAAGTCGTCAAGCAGGCCGCGATCATGGCAATTCACGAGAACTTTACGAAGTACACGGCAAATCAGGGGATCCCAGAGCTCCTGAAGGCGATTTCCTTTAAACTTCAGAAAGAAAATAACCTCCGGTTTGAACCCTCACAGGTTCTTGTCTCATGCGGTGCAAAGCACTCCGTCTATAACGCGCTTTGCTCGATCTGTAATAAGGGGGACGAAGTGATCATCCCTTCTCCCTACTGGGTCAGCTATCCCGAGATGGTCAAGCTTGTCGACGCCGTGCCGGTTCTTGTCAAGACATCCCCCCGGAACCAGTTCAAAATCACCCCGGCCCAGCTCCGCAAAGCGGTCACCAGGAGAACGAAAGCCTTCATCCTGAACTCCCCCTGCAACCCGACCGGGGCTGTGTACACCAGGGAAGAACTGATCGCACTGGCGAAGGTGATCGAGAAAACGGACCTCTATGTTCTCTCCGATGAGATCTACGAGAAAGTTCTGTTCGATGGGATGAAACACTTCAGCATCGGCTCGGTGGATGCGATACGCGATCAGGTGGTGACGATCAACGGCGTGTCAAAGGCCTACTCGATGACCGGATGGAGGATCGGGTACCTTGCAGCGGCAAAAGCAATTGTCGAGGGGGCTGAGAAGGTCCAAAGCCAGATGACCTCCAACGCGACCTCCATCGCTCAAAAAGCCGCCTACGCCGCCATCAGCAACGACCTCTCTGCTGAAATCAGCATGATGGTGGGGGAATTTGACAAGCGAAGGCAGTTCCTGATCAAGGCCTTCAAAACGATCAAGGGATTGGAGTTCATTTATCCGCAGGGGGCATTCTATTTGTTCTTCAACGTCAAAGCGTATCTCAAGACCGTCGTGGATGGGAAAAAGCTGAAGACGTCGGATGACCTGTGCGAGTTTATGCTCACGAAGCATCACGTCGCCATGGTCCCCGGAACGGGATTCGGTGATTCAAACTGGGTACGGATGTCGTATGCCTGTTCGATGCAGGAGCTTGAAAAAGCGGTCGATCGTCTGAAGAAAGGGTTTTCCCAACTGGCGCGGGGTTGACCCGAGAAACACACCACACTCTCCCCCGGATTCTCTTTCAGATCACGTATTGTAACACACGAGCCACACGGAGTCTATGCCGACCTACGATTATCGATGCACTGATTGCGGGCACACATTCGAAGAATTTCAGTCGATGTCCTCGGAACTGCTGCGCACCTGCCCCTCATGCGGGAAACCCGCACTGAAACGCCTCATGGGAGGCGGAGCGGGAATGATTTTTAAAGGGAGTGGTTTCTACCTGACGGATTACAAGGGGAACACGGAGGGCAACAACAAGAAACCATCGGAGAAGAAGCCATCGGACAAGAAACAATCCGAAAGCAAACCCTCCGGCGATACGGCTTCCGAGAGCAAATCCACGGAGTCAACCTCCGATAAAGGCGGGACCGCGGCAGAAAGCAAGGGAAACAAGGAATCGGATTCCACGGACTCCTCCAAAAAGCCCGGGTCCCCGTAGATACACTTGACGTTCCTGAAACACACAAGCCTTGAGTCTCTCAAGGCTTGTGCTATTTCTCCCCCATCTCAAAACCCAGCCTCTTCAAGACGGCTGTGGCCCGTTTTGCGTGGTCCGGCGTCTCAAAGGCAAGCCTGAACGTCCCTCCTGTCCCCTCGCGTATCTTCACGAGCTCGATATCTTTGATGTTGATCGACGCATTGTGCAATGCCGTCGTCATCTGTGCCAGCATACCGGGTTTGTCCCGGACGAAAACGTAGACCTCTGCCAGGGGTGCGACAAAACCCTTCATGGTTTTGGGGATGGTGTTGCGAAGCTGTCGGGCGAGCCGGAACCTGCCCCGGAGCATGCCGGTCCCGGAGGGGGTAAGGGCAGCGGAGTACATCCGCAACTCCCGGATCAGAAGCCCCAACGAACGGCGGATTTCAGCGGCGTTCATCGGAAGAATGCTTTCCCAGATATCGAAGCGGCTCGAAGCGATGCGGGTGAGATCCCTGAACCCTCCTGCAGCGAGCTGAAGATGTTTCCCGGCCGTTGGGTGTTCCCTCCCTACAACGTTCATCAATGCAACGGCGGTCAGTTGGGGAAGATGGCTCAACGCCCCTGCGACCTCATCGTGAATACGGGCATCCAGAAGGATGACCCGCGCACCGAGGAAATCAAGGAAACTGGCCAGTTGCCGCGTCATCCGCGGCGGCGTCCCTCGCACCGGGGTCAGCACGTACATGGCATTTTCAAACAAGAGAGGATGAGCCGCATCGATGCCGGAAAGTTCCACTCCGGCCATCGGATGCCCGCCGATGAAATTGCCCCCTGGAAAAAGTCTCTCCGCCCTGCGCACAACGGTCAGCTTCACGCTCCCGACATCGGAGACAATGGTTTCGGGTGAACAGGATCGCGCAAGGGCAGGAAGGAGTTTGAGGATCGAAGTTGTGGGAGCGGCAACAAGGACAAGATCTGCCCCTGATACACCGCGAGGAAGGCTCGCTGTCCCCCGATCGATCGCTCCACGCTTCAGCGCTTTGCGAAGGACAGACGGCTTGTCGACACCCGTGACGGTCACGGACGATCGAAATCGATGTTTGATGGCAAGCCCAAGCGATCCGCCGATAAGGCCGACACCGACAATGGTCACTTTCCTGAAATTCCGGGTTTGGGGGACGGAACGGGTCATGGCGCTGTTATGGCCTTCCGGGAAATCAGGCGATCTTCCGGCCGATGGCCTCGGCGATGATCGTCACCTCTTTCATCATTTGCGAGAATTGATCAGGGAAGAGGGACTGTGCCCCGTCCGATTTGGCATGGTCGGGGTCATTGTGAACCTCGACGATGATCCCATCCGCGCCTGCTGCAACGCTGGCACGCGCCATGGGGATCACCTTGTCGCGAATGCCGATCGCGTGCGAGGGGTCGGCAATAATCGGGAGGTGGCTTTTCTTTTGCACCACGGGGATCGCGCCGATATCCATCGTGTTCCGGGTTGCCGTCTCGAACGTCCGAATCCCCCGTTCGCACAACATGACCTGCTGGTTGCCGCCGGAGAGGATATACTCCGCCGACATCAGCCACTCCTCGATGGTGGCGGCAAGGCCCCGTTTTAACAAAATGGGTTTCGAGGCTTTCCCAAGGTCACGGAGGAATGTAAAGTTCTGCATGTTGCGGGCTCCGATCTGCAGGATATCCGCATACTGCTCGACGAGAGCGATCTGGCTCTTGTCCATAACTTCGGTGATGACCTTCAACCCGTACTGGTCGGCAGCCGCACGCATCAGCTTCAATCCCTCCTCCCCCATCCCCTGGAACGCATAGGGAGAGGTCCTTGGTTTGAATGCCCCACCGCGCAGGATCTTTGCGCCTGCTTTGGAAACAGATTCAGCGATGGAAAAGATCTGCTTCTCGCTTTCCACGGAACAAGGCCCTGCCATCACCACGACCTCATTCCCCCCAATTTTCAATCCGCCGATATCAAAAACCGAGCCCTCGCGCTTGAACGTCCTGCTGGCAAGCTTGTACGGTTCGGTGATCCGAAGGACTTCCGCCACTCCTGTGAGCAACTGGATCTGCCGGTGATCAAAGTCCGGCTGAACTCCAATAGCCCCGAGGACGGTCTGGCGGATGCCGGTGGATCGGTGGACATCAAACCCATGCTCGTGGAGCACGCGAATGATTTCTTCTATCTGTTTTTCGGTGACGCCGGGCTCAGTGACAACAACCATAGGATTTCACTCTTTCTTTATTCCAAGGATGACACGTTCAGGGATCTCCAGCACTTTTCCCTTCCAACATCGAACGGGTCAATAAGGTTTCGGAGAACCCTCATTCGTACCGGTCCAATCTGAATTTTTCGCCGAGATACAGCTTCCGCGCTTCCGGGTCGTTCGCAAGCTCACGGGCTGTTCCGGATTTCAGGATCTTCCCTTCAAACAACAGATAGGACCGATCCGTGATCGACATCGTTTCATGGACGTTGTGATCCGTGATCAAAACACCGATATTTTTTTCTTTCAGCTTTAAAACGATCTTCATGATCTCCTCGACCGCGATCGGATCAATGCCGGCGAAAGGTTCGTCCAGCAACATGAACCTGGGGTCAAGTGCCAGGGCGCGGGCAATTTCGGTCCGCCGCCGTTCTCCGCCGGAAAGCACGTATCCCTTGCTGCTCGCAATGTGTGCGAGGCCGAAATCGTTGAGGAGCTGGTCACACCGTTCTCCCTGCTCGAGTCTCGACAGCCCACTCATTTCCAGCACCGCGAGGATATTATCCCGGACGCTCAATCGCCGGAAAATGGAGGCTTCCTGCGGCAGGTACCCGATTCCCATACGGGCCCGGTGATACATCGGCATCGTTGTCATCTCGTTCGCATCGATGGTCACCCGTCCGCCGTTCGGGCGCACCATCCCTACGATCATGTAAAAGGTCGTTGTTTTCCCGGCCCCGTTGGGTCCGAGCAATCCGACGATTTCTCCCTGGCGGACCTGGATGGTGACTTCGCTCACCACGGTCCGCTTCTTGTACCGTTTGCTCAGCCCCTCCGCCCGCAGGAGCGAGCCCAATGGATCCGAACCCCCAGCCACCTCAACACCTTTCCTTGGTGTCGTGTTGTTAGTGTTCAACACTGACGATCTCCAGTCCCTGTCGTTTGGGACGATTGGTCAACCACCGGAATCCATCCAGGTTATGGAGCATTTCGCGCCCCTCGATCATCGGCTCGGGGAGATACCGCCCTTCGACCCCACCGAGGATCCTGATACGATCGGCCTTCCCCTCGTCGAACTCGATCACAATCCGGTCCCCGCTCGAGCGGTTGGCCCCGTTTGGGGCATTCTCTTCAAACACATAGTACAAACTTGTCGCGTTCCGATCCGCTTCAATTCGTGCCAGTTTGTTCCCGTCAAAAAGCATCGTAATCTCCCGTCCGGTCAACTGATCGAACCGGAGCGCCGACGTCGAATCAGCCATGGAAACGGCTATCGCTCTTCCTTTGACATAGACGCTCTGCAAACGCTTTTCCAGGAGTGTCACGACGATCGAGTCGCCGGACACCTGGTTTCTTTCATACCAGACCACGGGACGATCGCGAAGGATCATGCGGTCCCGCCCCATGTCATAGATTGCCTCCCCGCACCGCGCCGCAAAATCGGTCCGCGCGATGGCAACATTCCCCCGCGCAACGAACTGTTGCGCTGAACCGCGGAAGGATTCCATGATATCGCTGACCACGACGAGCGTGTCAACCAGTCCGTCCGAAGCGGAATCCACCTGCACCATTTTCGGATTCACGGAAATGATCGTATAGTTCTGCCGGTCAAAATTCACGAGGGAGTCCCCTGACACGGTCAGGTTGTCGACACGGTTCACCACCCTCACATTGCCGGTGGCAATCGATTTCTCCTCCTTCTCAAAGAACAGGAGGGTGTTCGCGTACGTCGTCGAGGACGAATCGATCACGCGCACATCCTCCACAAATCTCGCCCTTTTCTCCGCCGTAAAATACTCGCCGAACCTGGCCGTCAGGACCATCGAACCCTTCTGCAGGTGAACCCCGCGACGCATTTCCGCCCGTTGTTCGTTTCCAAAATAAACCCCTTCCGGGGCAGCAAGGGTCACGCTATCGCGGACAATCCTCACGCGGCCGTACAGCTCAAGCTTGTTCATGGCCATGTAGCGCAAGGCGGAATCGCACCAGATCTTCACCACTTCCAGCGGGGTGGTCTGGATCAGGTGCACATTCCCGATCAACTCCCGGACTTCCTGGTCCCCGATAGACCTGACATTGAGGACGTCCGCAGAGCGGACCTCCACCAGCTTATTCTCCTGAGCCGGGAGAGAGGGGGACATCAAGAGACCCAGCAGAACGATGCCCGGGAGAAGCCTGAATGGTCGTGCCATGTTATTCCGATTTCGCCTGCCCCGTCACTCGGAAGATCCGATAATTCCGGAGTTGTTGGTCGGACTCAAATCCTTTTCCCTGAACCTGCTCCCGTGGCGACGTGATGAACACGTACTCAGGTGTGTGAATCCGCTGTGTGGCATGATCCCAGAATAATTTCTCTGAGCGCAGCCGCGTGCTGTCATCAGAGAGCACCACCACAGTACCGGAGGCTTCAAGGTTATTGGTCAACCCGTCCACCCTTCCCTCGTCAGAGGTGAGCGTCGAGGTGTGCTTCGCAGAATCTCCATAAAAGTAGACTTTCACTCCCTGCCGCAACCAGGTTTCACTGGGGGTGTCGTACTTTTGAATATATCCGGCGAAAATGACCGCCTTCAGTTTCCCGGAATCCGAGAGGACGATGGTGCTGTTCCAGCTCTCCTGTTGGGGAATCGACTTGCTGTCAATGCCGGGAAGAACGGAGGGCTTGATTTTTTCTTCGCATCCCGCCAGCCAGAGCAGGAGCACCACGGGAAATGCGAAGAGACGTTTCATGGCGCCCTTGCTCATCATCCAACAGCTTCCCCCCCCAGGCCGGCCTTGACAAGATCATGGAGATGGACCATCCCGACGGGCCGATGTTCATCATCCACGACAACCAGTTGCGTGATGTTGAACGATTCCATCTCTTCCAACGCCACAGCGGCGAGCAATTCTTTTCTGATGGTCTTGGGGTCCACGGTCATGGCATCCCGGGCAACGAGTCCGGAGACATCGGTCGTCTTCTGAAGAAGCCTGCGCAAATCTCCATCCGTGACGATGCCGAGCAGGGCCCCCGCATCGTTGACAACGCATGTCGCGCCGAGCCGCTTGGAAGTCATCTCCATGATCGCCTCCGAAAGAGGAACAGTCTCCGGCACAATTGGAATGTTCCTTCCCATCACCATCATTTCCTCGACCTTGAGGTACAGACGTTTACCGAGGTTTCCCCCGGGATGGAACATGGCGAAGTCTTCCCTGGTGAACCCACGCCGGTCGAGCAAGGCGATGGCGAGAGCGTCCCCCATGGCCAACGTCGCCGTCGTTGATGCCGTGGGGGCAAGGTCGTGCGGACACGCCTCCTCCTTCACAGAGACATCCAGCACCACATCCCCCTGCTTGGCAAGGTGGGAGTTCAAATTCCCGACCATTGAAATCACTTTGACACCTATGCGTCGAAACATCGGCATCAGTTCGCGGATCTCCTCCGTGTCCCCGCTCTTCGAAATACACACCACCACATCCTCCTTCCGCACCATGCCCAGGTCGCCGTGGACCGCGTCGGAGGGATGGAGAAAAATCGCCGCAGTGCCCGTAGAGTTCATCGTCGCCACGATCTTACGGGCTATCAATCCCGATTTCCCAATGCCGGTGACGACGACCCTTCCGGTCGATTGGTAGATCAGATCGATTGCTTCTTCAAACCTCTCGTCGATTTTTGCTTCGAGCGCAGCAATGGCTTGCGCTTCGATCCTGACGACTTCCCTTCCCTTTTGGATGGATTTGCTCATACGGTCGCGCGGTTCCAAAGTGTTTTCAGGCGTCGAAGGAACAAATTCCCCTCGGGCGCCGGAAGGATGATCGGATGTTCAAGCACGATTTTCGTCCTCAAACCGTTGTAGGTAATGAAGGCCTTGGTCAGATCAAGGTCCGAGTAGCGTGGCAAATCACCGAAAAACCGGTTGGGTTCGAGCGCCACCTTCGGATCCCGAATATTCTTGTGTAACATCAACTCGTTGTAAAAGTTGGTCACAGGTATCGGATGATTGATGCCGGACACCGTATCGTGAATCCAGAGTCTTTTATCGGCCTGGCAAATCGCCAAGGAGAGTTCCTTTGCGTCCCCCGTCCTCATCCCCGTTTCACGCAACGGCTGTCCACAGGCCGGACAAGGTTCCCCGGGAGACCACGAAGAGAGGGTCCAGCGTCTTCGCTCAGGGGACTTTCCCGGCCCCACCCTCCCTCCCGTACCGCCGATCTCAAACTCCACCTGGTCCCCCAACCGCTCCCGAACGATGACAGAAAAATTCCCTTCCATCGTCTCCACCATTCCAAGGGCAAGGATCTGCGGCAACGGGGATTCGTTATCCGGGCGTTCGCCTTCCGCGGCGAGAATGTAATTTCCTTCCCCTCTTCTGCCCCGAGCCTGCACCTTCCATTGATCCAACAGTGCCCTGTAGGCACGGTATCCGGGACGATCGGCTGGCAACACCCACTGAAGAAGATCCCTCTCGTCCGAAGCAAGGTCCCGCGGAAACGTTTCACTCCCGTTCATGCGAACCTCTCATCGCCCCGCAAGAATTTTCTCAATCACTTCACGAACCGCTCCCTTTCCTCCACTTCGTCTGCAGACATAATGCACCGACCGCTTCACCACCTCGAGGGCATCCGCCGGGGCGGCGGAAAAACCAACCTGCCGGAGGACCGGAAGATCGGGCTCATCATCACCAATATAGGCAACCTCTGAGGCTGCGAGGCCCAGCCTGGTTTTAATCTGCTGGTAGACTAGGGCCTTCTCTTCGACACTTTGGTGTACCTCGTCGATGCCAAGCTCAGCAGCCCGTCGCTTCACAATGGCCGAGACACGCCCCGTGATAATGCCGAACTTCATTCCCTTCCGTTGTGCCTTGACGATCCCGTACCCGTCCTGGATATTGAATTTCTTCTGCTCATCCCCGGTCTCGGAATAGTAAACGCTACCGTCGGTCA
This sequence comes from Ignavibacteriales bacterium, assembly GCA_016192345.1. GTDB lineage: Bacteria > Bacteroidota > Ignavibacteria > UBA10030 > UBA10030 > UBA6688. Next base: position 12,235 of record JACPUH010000052.1, read on the forward strand.
TCACGCCATCCACATCGAGAAGGAGCAATTTAATATTCCCCAAATTTGGGCGAGATGTCTTTTTCTTCGGCATGGGGAGGCTCACTTCCTTGATCGCCCAACCGTCTTTCTCACGGCAGCATCAACGGCAAGGACTTGCTGTAACAGTGCTTCCAGCCGATTGAGCTGCAACTGGCTCGCGGCATCACTGAGGGCCCGCGAGGGATTGGGGTGCGTCTCCACAAACAAGGCGTCGCATCCTGCAGCGACGCCGGCCCGCGCGATGGGAAAAATGTATTCCGGTTGACCGCCGCTCCGGTCCCCGCCCCCGCCCGGAAGCTGTACCGAGTGCGTTGCATCCAGCACAACAGGGTAACCGGTTTTGCCCATGATGGCAAGGGATCGCATGTCGACCACAAGGTTGTTATAGCCAAACGTCGTCCCGCGCTCCGTCAAAAGAATCTTCTTGTTCCCGGTCAGCGCAACTTTCTCGGCTGCCAGTTTCATTTCCTGCGGTGCCAGGAATTGTCCCTTCTTGACATTCACCACCTTCCCCGTCCTCCCTGCAGCCTGCAGCAGGTCGGTCTGACGACAGAGAAAGGCGGGAATCTGGAGAACATCAGCCACGACGGCTGCCCGTTGCGCTTCTTCCGGTGAATGAATATCCGTCAGGATGGGAACGCCCAACTCGCGTTTCACCTCAGCAAGAATCTCCAAAGCCTCCGCCATCCCGATCGTGGAGAATGAGCGTCCGCTGGTACGGTTGGCTTTTTTATAGGAAGCTTTGAAGATAAAGGGAAGGTGATACCGGCGGGCTATGCGGGCGATGGTCCGGGCCGTCTGCAAAACCATGCGACGGTCTTCAACCACACATGGCCCTGCAATGAGAACAAGGGGGCTTCCACC
>JACPUH010000053.1 GCA_016192345.1 Ignavibacteriales bacterium
ATCATGGATTGTTGTACTGGGGATGACACTCATCCTTGGATTGACGGCATCGGCATTTGCGGGAGAGAATCCCGATCGTGCCAAGGTCACTTTCAACAAGGAGCTTGTTGAAGCAAACCTGTTGAAAGGGGTCGCATCGACCAATTTCGGTCTGCGGACAAGCTCTGCAATGATGCTCGGTAAGCTGAAGTCGGAGAAAGCCCTCTTTGCGCTGATGAAGATGTTGAGAATGGAGGATGATGAACGTGGTCGCATCGTTGCAGCCCTGTCGCTTTACAATATCGGCGATTCGGTCGGGCTGTACGCCGTCAAGCAACAGGCACGCTTTGACAAGAGCGAACGCGTCCGTAGACTCTGTACAATCTTCTATCTCGAATCACTAAAGATCGCGTCGGCAGGTTGAACCCCGGATCAGCGCTCCGGTCGGAACAGAGCATCAAACCCTTCGTCCTGTCATGATGAGACCGTGGTGGGAACAGCATGAGGACAGGACCAGCCCCGAGCAATCGGGGCTTTTTGTTTTTCCCCTCGGTTTCATGGAGAAAGCGCCTACGATTCTTTGTACAGTTCCGTCTGGAACACACCGCGAAACTGTTCGGGCATTTGCTCGAAGGCATGGTCCCAGCAAAGGTCGTTCCGAAGGAACCAGGAAGCGGCGTTATTCCCGTCGTCGTTTTTCCAACGGTCCCAGAAACCGTCACCCGGACGACCGATTTTCCAGATAAAAGACTTCTGACAGACGCTGCATGCTGCTTCTTTAACGATTGCCATGGCATGGGGAAAAAGTGAGGGTTGATGGAAAAACTGCGTGGAGGAATATACAAGAAGGGATGCACGAATTCAACCGGATGTCACCTCCCGAACATGAACGTAAGGGGCCGCCAAAGACGGTTTGCCCATGCCCATTCGTTATGCACAGCCCCGCGATCGAAGAAGCACTCGAGATCCCTCCCCTTGGTGTATCCTTTTTTCCTGAGTAACGCCACCAAAGCACGATATCCGGGGATGAGCGCCGGCTCCCTCCCTCCGACATCCAGGTAGATCCTGACTCTTTTCCTGGGACCGGGGTAAACCTTTATCTCCTCGAACAGTTGTCGGTCCTCGTCGCGCGCAAGGGCCGTCGAAAGACACCCGGCCTGGGAGAATACCTCCGGGTACCTCCACACCAGGAGGAACGAGATCAACCCTCCCATCGACGAACCCATCACCGCCGTGCTCTTCCGGTCCGGTTTTGTCCGGTAGGTTGCATCGATGAAAGGCTTTACCACGGAGATAAGGAAGCGGGCATAGCTGCGCCCCAACGGCGCGTCCGAGTACTCGGAGAGGCGATCGGGCGTACTCGAGATGCCAACGACAATGATCTCTTTCATCTTCTTCTGCCGGATCAACGCATCGGCCGTCTCGTCCGCCTGCCAGTCATATCCGAGAAACGATGTCGCCGGATCGAAGAGGTTTTGTCCATCCTGCATATAGAGGACGGGGTACCGTCTTCTCCGGTTCTTCCCGTATGAGGGGGGGAGCCAGACGATCAGATCGCGCCCATACTGCAACCCCTCGCCTACCACTCCATGATGATACTGCACTACCCCGACAACTTCTGTCCGTCCCCTTGTTTTCCTTTTTGCCAAGGGCTGTTCACTCCAAAGTAATGGTGGGATGAGAACAAGGGAACCTAACCTGGGACCACAGGAGAGCGATCGAAACCATACTCCTCATCCATCACACCCATCCCCTCAGCTTGCATGCCTCTGCAACCCGTGCAACCCCGACGACCATGGCTGCCAGCCGTGGGTGCACGTTTTTCTCCTTGATCGCTTCCTCAACCGTATGGTAGGCTTTCGTGATTTTCTGGTCGAGTCGTTTATGGACTGTCTCCTCGTCCCAGAAAAACGAATATTGATCCTGCACCATTTCGAAATAGGAGACCGTGACGCCTCCTGCGCTTGCAAGGATATCCGGTATCAGGTGAATCCCCTTGGCGTGGAGGATCAGGTCGGCATCCGGTGTGGTAGGGCCGTTGGCCAGTTCACAGATGATCGCGGCCTTAACCTTGTGTGCGTTGAACTCGTTGATCGCATTTTCCAATGCCGCCGGGTAGAGGACCTGCACATCGAGTTCGAGCACCGATTCACGAGGGATCTCTTTACTCCCGGGAAATCCGACAACACTGCCGGTCTTGAGTTTGTGGGTGACGAGGTCCCGGGGGTTCAACCCCTCGGGGCGGATGATCCCTCCGCGGGAATCGCAGACCGCAATAAGTCGTCCTCCCCCCAGCAACTCCTGGTGGAGCAACGCGGCCCGCTGTCCGGCATTGCCGAAACCCTGGATGGCATAGGTTCCCTTTTGGGGATCAATACCGAGAACCGAGCAAGCCTCCCGCACCGTAATGACTCCCCCTCGTGCGGTCGCATCGCGCCGCCCCTCTGTCCCGCCAATCTGCATCGGTTTGTCGGTTAAGACACCCGGCTGATGAGCCCCCATAATGGTCTCGAATTCATCCATCATCCATGCCATGGTCTGAGGGTTTGTGTACACATCCGGAGCGGGGATATCCTTGTCGACACCGATATACCGGGCAACCGCGCGCACATACGCTCGTGCAAGATGTTCAAGCTCTCGTTCGGACATCATGCGCGGGTTGCACACCACACCCCCCTTGCCCCCCCCCAACGGCAGATCCACCACGGCGGTTTTCCATGTCATCCATCCTGCCAGGGCTCTGATGGTATCGACGGTCTCATCCGGATGGAACCGTATGCCCCCCTTCGCCGGTCCGCGCGCATCGTTGTATTGGATCCTGTAGCCATGAAAAACCTGTACGCCGCCGTTGTCCATTTTCACCGGCATGGTGAACTTGAACTCCCGTTGCGGCCACAACAGCAACTCGCAGGTGGCGGCGTCAAGGTTCAGGAGCTTTGCAGCTTCAAGCACCTGCTGCTGGGCTACTGCAAACGAGTTGTACGATTTCATTGCCTGGGATCCTTCGGTTGTTTGCTCTCTGCATCCCCTTGTCCGGCATCCTCCCGGACGTCAAGGATGATCCTGTACCAACAGTGTTTGCACATCATTGCCCGGTCCACGCTCAAGAGCACCTGCTCCCATGGACTGAGTGCCGCCCCGCAGTGCGGGCATGCTTCGCATGCCTTGACGTCATTAGGATCACCGGGCTTTCGCCGATCAGGTTGTCCTGCCACTGCGGTTCTCCGGTTTAAGAATGATCCCCTTGTTTTGATGCCCGTTGATCTTCACAATGACCGGATCGTCAAGCTGGATGTGTCGGACAAATTGTTTCTGCTCCAACGGGGCCTGTTCCATCAACCATTGCCAATCGACAAAACCCTGCTTCACCGTTGAGTTGATGGTAAAATAGCCCACCATGAAGGAAGTGATGTTCTGGAAGAAGTGAGATCCCTGCGAAGGGGCCACGTCCATGTCCTTCAATCCGGCTTCGACGATCGCTCGGGCGCCGGAGATCTGATCCCATTTCACGGGGATCCCCAGCCAGGGGTCCAGCGAACCCCACCGCCCAACGCCAATGAGCAGATACGGTCTGCGTTGCTCGATGAGTTTCTCATTGAATTCCGTGACTTCGCGTCCCACTTCCCGGCTCTTCGCCCGATCAAACAGGTTGGGATCGACAACAATGATATCATAAATGTCCCTGAGCGCCCCGTTCCCCAGCACCTGATGGCTCTGACAGATCAACTGCTCCGGTGAGAACTCTTCGATGTTCAATTCCTCCACCTCACGACTCAGGACGAGGGGGCGCATTTGGAGGAGTCCGAACTCTTTCGGTTTCCCGGGTGAACCGGCCATGTTGACCGCAAATTCGATCTCAACAGGGGTTCCCATGCCCCAGCTCCCCATATCCAGCAGGAGTTCGAGAATTTGATGGAGGGGAAACAGCTTGCTCTGCAGGATGGGGCCGAACGTTACCACGCGGATCCCCTGCCGGGAAAGTCCGACCGAAAGTGAATCATTCTCGGGCGAGTACGTCGACCCGACCGCAACGAGGGTGCCGTCCCGTTCGGCGACCTCAAGGGCGTACCTCTTCAGGAGTGCATCATGGGTTTCAGTATGCTGGAGCGGTTGTCCGCTCATTTCGAGAGCGTAGAATTCGTTCTGGTTATTCCTCAACGCCTCCGCGGGTGAGAAAAACTGAAGAAGGTGTTGCGGGTATTTGGGACAAAAACGGACCGTCACCCCTCCATCCACCACCATCTTCCCGAGGCCCAACGCCACGGCAACGATCCCATCATGGGACTTCTGTGGTGGAATCGGGTAGAAATTATAGGACTTCCCCACCCCAGAAAAATCCGGATAGAACCGGCCCTCATGCTGCGCCCCGACCATCTTCTGGATGATCACCGCCATCTTCTCTTCCTCCAGCCGGTAGGAAGTGACCTTGATGTAGTCCTTGGCACTTTGATAAAACGTGGAGGCATAGACGCGTTTGATGGTGTTCACCAGCTCGCTCAACCGGACGAAGGGGTCCGCGTGGTTGTTCGGGATCATGTACGTCTCATACACTCCGGCAAACGGATGGTACTGGGAATCCTCCAACAGACTCGAGGAGCGGACCGCCAGCGGTTCACGCACAAGATCGAGGAAAGCAGCCAGCTCACCCAGGATTCCTTCGGGGAAGCTTTTCGCCTCGAGGAAACGGCGCGTCACCTCCGCATCCACGGTGGTCTGCAACGCGAAGCTTCGAAGATTGTTCTCATCCAGGAATTGGTCGAACACGTCGGTGCCGAGCACGACGCCGGGAGGGACGGAGATCTGCACGCCTTCAAACCGGTCACGCACATCGTAGTTGCTGATCAGAATATTGACAAACCCGAGCCCGCGTGCTTTCCCCCCCAACGAACCTCCCCCGATCCGCGCGAAGCTGCTGGTGGGAATGAAAGTCTCTTTTTTGAAATCGGTGATGATCCCGCGCTGCCGGAGCCGGCGGTACTCACGCAGCGATGAGATCAGATCCTCTCGAAGCCCCTGGACGGAGGCATAGTCCGAGACCTTGCGCGGGCGCAATTTGTGGGCGAGCCAGAATTCTGTCCGCGCCTTCAACCAATTAGAGAAATGATTCCGTTCGGCATGGTACCGGATGCTTTCCTCCGGGACGTACCGGAGCTGTTCTTCCAGGGTCTGCAGGTCCCATGCACGGCCGACCTCAGCGCCTCCGGTAGTTCGAAACACGAAATCGCCAAAACTGAAATACTGAATCATGAACTGGCGAAGCTCGTTCAGCAGCGTGGGGGAATCTTTGAGGATGAAGGAGGCCCCGATGGCCCGGGCCTCGGCCTCGTATTGCGGGGTCGTGGATTGCAGCAGCACGGGAATGTCGTGGTGCCGCAGCTTCACCGTCCGGGCGAACGCAAGCCCGGCCTGGGGATCCTGTACTCCCCCGCGTTGAAAATCGATATCGGAAATGACGCCGAGGATGTAGTCCTCATACTTCTGAAAATAGTCCCAGGCTTCTTCGTAATTCGAACAGAGAAGGATTTTGGGGCGGGCCCGCATCCGAAGGTACTTATGGGAGAGGTTGATTCCTTCCGAAATCAGGCGCTGGGATTGGTTCAGAATTTCGGTGTAGATGATCGGAAGAAAGGAAGAATAGTAGCGGACATTGTCCTCGATGAGGATGATGGACTGAACCCCGACGATCCGCGTGTCGTGGTCCGCGTTCATCTTATCCTCCAGGTGCTTGACGATACCGATGATAAGCCGAAAATCCCCCTGCCAGATGAAGATGCGGTCGAAAACGGACGTATCGTGATGCGTGATGAGGTCCTTGAGCTCCCGGTTGTCGAAGGCCAGCAGGATGATCGGGACGTCCAGTCCCGCTTCCCTCACCTGCCGGGCAAACTTCAACGCCGGCATATCCTCGATGTGGAGGGTGGTGATGATCAGGTCGAAGCGTTTTTCCTCCTTCGCGATCGCGATGGCTTCTTCCGCGCTCGACACCCGCGTGATCTCGGGGGAATGGCTCAGGTGGAGGCCCTGGTATTCGTTCCGGATCAGCTCGTAGAGCCTCCCATCCTCCTCGAACAGATAGAGATCGTACAGGCTCGAGACGAGCAGCACATCCCGAATTCTTCGACGCATAAGGTTCTGGAACCCCTGGAACCTGGTTCCATAGCCATGCTCTACCCAATCCGGATCGACGTATTCTATCGGCATCGTATCAACGGGACGTTCGGTGGTGGATCATCTCGGGAGTATGCTCTAAAAACGGAAATCGGAGCGGAAGATGCCCGCTCCGATTTCGTCTCAATCGTGAAAGGACATCAGACCAGGCCCTGGTCCATCATGGCATCGGCCACCTTCAAGAACCCGCCGATGTTCGCACCGTTCACATAATTTCCCGGCGTTCCGAACCGTTCGGAAACATCCCTGCAGGTTTTATGGATGCTTTTCATGATCATATGGAGCCGTTGGTCGACTTCCTCGCGCGTCCACGGGAGGCGCATGCTGTTCTGCGCCATCTCCAGACCCGAGGTTGCCACACCGCCGGCATTGGCTGCTTTCGCCGGTCCATAGAGGATCTTTGCATCAAGGAAATGCTTCACGCCGTCGAGGGTCGTCGGCATATTAGCCCCCTCCGCCACAACGTAGACTCCGTTCTTCACGAGGGTCTCCGCGTCCTTCGCGTTAATCTCATTCTGGGTGGCACTCGGGAAGGCACACTGAGCCTTGTGGTCCCATAGCGGGTTGTGCACCAGCTTCGTATCGAGCGGCGTAAAGACCGCCTTCGGGTATTTATCGACATACTCCTTGATCCTTCCGCGGCGAACGTTCTTCAGCTCCATCACGAACGCCAGCTTCTTCGCATCAATTCCCTCTTCATCGTAAATATAACCGTTCGAATCGGAAAGTGTCACCGCTTTGCCGCCGAACTGATTGATCTTCTCGACGGTGTACTGGGCCACATTACCGCTGCCGGAGACGAGGCATACTTTTCCCTCCAGCGTTTGGTTCCTGGTTGCCAGCATCTCGGCCGCGAAGTACACGGACCCGTACCCGGTTGCCTCGGGACGGATCAAGGAACCGCCCCAGTTCAGTCCTTTCCCGGTCAACACACCGGTAAACTCGTTCTTCAGCCGTTTGTATTGACCGAACAGGTACCCGATTTCACGTCCGCCGACACCGATGTCGCCTGCCGGCACATCCGTATCCGCACCGATGTGACGGTAGAGTTCCGTCATAAAGCTCTGGCAAAATCGCATCACCTCATTGTCGCTCTTTCCCTTGGGATCAAAATCCGACCCTCCCTTTCCTCCTCCCATCGGAAGCGTCGTTAGACTGTTTTTGAAAACCTGCTCGAAGGCAAGAAACTTCAAGATACCCACGTTCACGGAAGGATGGAACCGCAAGCCCCCCTTGTACGGACCAATGGCGCTGTTCATTTCAATCCGGAAACCGCGGTTGATATGAATTTCTCCCTGGTCGTCCAACCATGGGACCCTGAACGTGATGACGCGCTCCGGCTCGACCATCCGCTCAAGAATCTTGGAGGAACGATACTCCGGGTACCGGTCCAGAACGATGGAGAGTGACTCGACAACTTCCTGCACTGCCTGATGAAATTCCGGCTCTCCCTGATTCTTTGCTTTCACATGAGACATAAAACTGCTTACGTACTCTGACATAAACGACCTCCCATAATGACGAACGATCCGGCGTTCCGGCCGTTCATCGAGTTCGTGAATAAACGAAAGGGTACAAATGTGATTTGGAGCCTGCCAAGATTTTCCACCATTGATGGGTGGAGACGCTACCGACAACTTGGGAGTTGCTCTTTTTAAGGCTTGTCATCCTTCAATCAACTTCTATTCCAAGGATGGTTCCGCGCCTCTTCCTGTAAAACCTCAGGGAAAGCCCCTTGTTCCGATCCATCGCTGAAGGTCCGTCTTTCAGGAATGAGAAGGACTTGCAATCATGCTCAAGTCTGAGAAGAAGGAGAACTTGCCAATTATGGGAAAATACCCAACTCAATATAGGAGTGGGCAATTTTATCAATGGAGCTGACGAAGGCCGCCGTACGGAGATCATCGCAACCGACCGTCATTTTCCTCTCCCGTATCTCGTTATAGGCGACAATCATGGTGTCTTCCAGACCGGAATTGACCAGGTCGATCTCGTCGGGGCCATGGGTCAGTTTTTTCCGTTCGTCCTCCAGAAACATTTTGCCGGTTTTCTGTTCGAGCGTTGCTATGAGCTGGTCGAAGGAAGTTTCCGTGAACCGCTTCGCCATCCGTCCCATGCGGACGTGTTGAAGGTTCTTCAGCCATTCAAAATAGGAGACCGTGACGCCTCCCGCGTTCAAATACATATCAGGAATCACCATCGTTCCTTTACGATTGAGGATCTCCCCGGCTTCCGCCGTGGTTGGGCCATTGGCTCCTTCCCCGATTATTTTGGCTTTGATCCGAGGAGCATTCTCTTTGGTGATAACACTTTCGAGGGCGGCTGGGACGAGTATGTCACAATCCAGTTCCAGGGCCTCGGCAGTGCTTGCCATGTTGGTAGCACCGGGAAAATTGAGGATCGAACGGGTCTCCTTTCGATGCTTCACCACAGCCTCGACATCCAATCCTTTGAGATTGTAGATCGCCCCTTCATATTCGGCCAATCCAACAATAAGGCATCCCCCCTCTTGGAGGAACTTTGCCGCGTGATAGCCCACATTTCCCAAACCCTGGACAACCACCCGTTTCCCTTCCAATCCCGGTTTCAACCCAAGGGCTTTCATATCCTCTGCATTCGCACATGCCTCACGGATCCCAAAAAACACGCCCCGCCCGGTCGCCTCCCTTCTTCCCCGTATCCCCCCCTGGGTTATAGGTTTTCCCGTGACACACGCCTGGCCATCGATCGATCCTGAATTGAATGCCATATAGGTGTCCACGATCCAGGCCATTTCGCGCTCGCCCGTTCCATAATCCGGTGCAGGGACATCGATCCCGGGTCCGATGAAATTTTTCTTCACCAGTTCTGCCGTATACCGCCGCGTGATCTTCTGCAGCTGATGAACGGAATATTTCTTCGGGTCGATCTTAATCCCCCCCTTGGCCCCGCCGAAGGGCACGTCCACGATGGCGCATTTGTAGGTCATCAACGCGGCCAGGGCCTTGACCTCGTCCTCATTCACATCTTCGCTGTACCGTATGCCTCCCTTTGTGGGAAGCTTGTGATGACTGTGCTCAACACGCCAGGCGGAGATCACCTCATACCCATCTTCCACCTGAATGGGAAATTGAAATTGATAGACGCTATTGCAAATCTTGACCTGATCGAGCAGCCCCTGCGGATGGTTGGTATAGGCTGCTGCTTTATCAAAGTTAATGTTGACGTTCTCAAAAAAGCTGGGAGGGTGTCCGTTGGCTGCCATGGGTGAGTCCTCACTGTTGTGAACAACTCTCTTGGTAGGAATGTGAGCTTGTGGCTCGAAGTGTGCAAATATTGTGCCTTTTTCAACAAAGAAGCAAGGACGAAAAGGGGTGTCGAACGCACGATATTTTAACTTGCTTTTGAAAAGCTGCAATCGGACAAAAAAAAAGCAGCAAGAGAATCTGCCGCCTTTGAGAATACTGAATGGGGAATCCGTCGTGCGTTATTTCACCAGCATCACCTTCCGGGAACCGATAAATCGTTTCTGCGACTCCAAGCCTTCCGCCTGCATGCGAACGAGGTAGACGCCACTCGGCTGGTTCTCGGCAAACCAGGTAATCTCGTAAAATCCCATCGACTGTTCCCGGGTGGCAAGCACTGCCACCACATTCCCGAGCATGTTATACACCTCCAACTTTACCCGCGCCAGCTCCGGCACAGCATATCGAATAGTGGTCATCGGATTAAAAGGATTCGGATATGCTTCATGCAGAGCGAAGGTTTCCGGGGTAACGTTTTGCGTCTTCTCGACATCGGTCGGGATACCCGCCTCAACCGTAAAGGCATTCGTGATTGTCACTGATCCACCCCCCGGAGCAGCATTGGCAATCACCACACTCCTTCCCCCCGTGGCCGCCGTAGCGCCAATGGTGATACTCACAGCAAGCTCACCGGAGCTTTTTACCGTGACCGCATTGACACTCACTTGGTCACCTAAAGAAACCGAAGTTACCCCATCAATAAATCTTGCACCAGTCATCGTAAGGGTGACCGTGCTTCCCCGCATTGCAGAGGTCGGCGCGATCGCGGTCGCCACCGGAGCAGGATTGGAAATCGTGAGCGCACCCACCACTGTTGACAGGCCACCCCCGGGGGCAGGATTGGTTGCCGACACATCAATGGGTCCAGCAGCCGCACTTATGGGGATTATGATCGTGGCCACTCCTTCCGCCAGGCTCGTCACCGAGAAGGTGTTGACGCTAATCTCCGGACCAAAACTCACACTGGTCACTCCCGCAACAAAGTTCTCTCCGCCAAGTTTCACCTGGATTGTTTCACCCCTGACCCCAACCGATGGCGAGATACCGCTCAATGTTGGTGCCGGGTAACCAACGAGGATACCCTCAGCAAGGGTTGTGACTCCGCCACCGGGGGCCGCGTTCGTCACAATCACCTCTCTTGGTCCCGGAACTGCGAAGTGTTCGATTGTGACGGTTGCAGTTGCATGGACAGAACTGTTCACCGTCAGTGAATTCACCGTGATGCCGGCGCCGGGGTTGATGGTTGTTACTCCTGTCATCAGATTATTCCCTGTAATATCCAGGATATGGGTTTGCCCGTAGGTGACCAACTGAGGTGAGACATTGACGATGGAGGGCGCAGGATTGACAACAACAAAGGTACGGCTCGCCGTGACGGATGCGCCTGAACCATTACTCACAACAACATCTCTCTGCCCGCTCTCCGCTGCAGGGTCAACCGTGAGGAACGCAATCAACTGGTCCGCACCAACGAACCCGATTGAATCGACGGTGATGCCAGGCCCGAAGTTCACTGATGTCGTCCCGCCAATAAAATTTTCCCCTGTCAGAACTACGGCCGTTGAATGACCCCTGAACGCTGTATCAGGGGCAAGGGCAGTCAACGCCGGGACCAAATTGAGAACCTCGCTCATGGAATTTTGGGGACTCGAAGCCGCTCGCACAGCAAAATCGAGCGCGTTGTTGTCCATCTCCAGGCGATACCCCGGGGTATTGGAAGCGTTCCTCATTTTCCTTTCGATGCTCCCCCCGGGAGGTGGGGTGGAGGAAAATCGAGCACCTTCAAATCCCAGCGCGTCGGCACCCGTTCCCCAACCCACCCTGTCGATGACCGAGGTCAGGATCGCACCACTTCTGCTGATGTACACACACCCATCAGAGAGGAGAGCATTGGAGGAGGCGGAATAGGTTGCGTCGGACATTCCCGGGTTGGCGCGCTCAAACGCACTGGATGCGAGGAGAAAGTAGCCGTACGGGGGAATGGTTGTACGGATGAACGTGAGAGTCTTGTTGACGTCCGCGGAGCCGTTGCCGTTGCGGATGTGGAGCCTGAGATTGATCCCTCGGGACGAAAGGTTGATGGGAGAATCGGTGGGGTTGTACAGCTCTACGAATTCTATGTCCGAGCTGGCTCCTCCAACCTGTACTTCACTGATGAGCAAACGACTCCCCTGACCCCACAAGAGCGGGCAGATCGAAAGAGAGAGAAGCAGGACCGAACATAAGATCCGTGGAATGCTCATACTATTCCCCATGAAGCGGAGAGGATTGTCGAACTCACAACGGCCGAAGCCGGCGGAGTTCCCCCAAGGCTGACAAGGAAGGCAGTTCTACGACTCCACCCTAAGCAGCGGGAACACTCCTGCGCTCAGGATTGACAGTCACGGATAGCAGTAAGGGAAGGGAGGGATCGTAGCAACTGTTCCTGAATGGGCTCCCAGTAAGTTTGAGATCGTGAGGTTTATGACATCACGTTGGAACGACCTTTCAAGGTCGATCCAGCGAAACACTATGGGCAAATAATACAGATTTCGCAACTTATTGTCAAGAACTCTTAGTGAAACTTTGCACAATAGACAAAACAGTTTAGTCCTCGCGTCCGAAGAGGTGAAACAAGACAACACCGTGGATGTTCCCCCTGTACCGATTGAATTGTTTCTTTTGACCTTGCTCCTTACATTGACCCACCGTTCAGCCCCGGAATTTGATCATCCAAACAGGTTTCCCCGGGTTCTTTTCGTTCATTGGTTTTCGAGACAACAGGCTCATTCATCGGCGGTCATCGACCTCTTCCCTGCAATCCTTGAACCCATCTCCGACATTTTCCGTCGTTATCCCCACGCGTAACCGGTTGGGGACACTGCGGATGACCATCGAAAGCATCCAGGCCCAGGATTTTCCTCCTTCGCAGTTTGAGGTCATTGTAGTGAACGACGGGAGTTCCGATGGGACGGCAGAGTATCTTCAGAGCCTCTCCCATCTCCCTCATGTTGCATGGCTCGACCAGGTCAACAGCGGCGCAGCGCAGGCACGCAACCGGGGGATCGAGCATGCCAGGGGAACGTTCGTGGCATTTACTGACGACGACTGCGTTGTCCCCTCAGATTGGCTTTCCGCCCTCTCGGACGCATTGGATCAAGGCGACGTTTCCGCGGTCGGCGGCCGTTCGGTCAACATGATCCCCGACGATCCCTATGCGGCACTCTACGCCGAGACATGGGAATTCTTCTTTGAACAATTGAATCGCTCCAGGCATGAGCCGTTGTTCCTTGTCACGAACAATTTCGCATGCAGACGAAGCGTCCTGACACAGCTCGGGGGGTTTGATCCGGGATTTTATGTGGGGGGAGAAGATCGGGAACTCTGTGCCCGGTTAAGGCAAGAGGGGAAGAAAATTATGTATGCACCACACATCGTCATCCAGCACCGTCATCCCTTTACCTTCCGTTCATTTCTTGCGCATCATGTTCGAATGGGGGAAGGTTCATTTCTGCTTCATCAACGGATCGCGGGGCAAGGGATCTTGCAGAGCCAAAGCATTTCGCCCGGAGCGTTCGTCGAGCTGCTCGGACGCGTCTCTCGCAAACATCACCCGATGAAGGGCCTGCAAAACCTGTTTTTGCTCGGTCTTGCTCAGAGCTTTGTACTCCTTGGTTATGGGTTCGGGGCCCTCAAGTCGCTCCTTAGAAAACAAACCCCGCGCTCACAAAAATCCCCCTCCCTCTCGTAGTAAACCCGTTGATCTCTCGATACCTTGTATCCAGCAGGTTCTCCACGCGCATATTCAGGGAAAGCTGGGGTGTGATGTTGTACCGGGCGAAAATATCGAGGAGCGTATATTCTTCCACGCCGACGGTTCCGAGTGCTCCATAGGGCCCAAGGTCTGAGTTATAGTATACATCCATCCTGGAACCGGCGTGCTTCAGATCGAGCCTCGCGGAAAATTCCTGCCGCGGTGTATAGAGAAGCGACGCATGGAACGTATCCGGCCTTCTGGTCAGCCCCAAGGATTCCACCGCCTTCGTGATGAAGGCCCCGTTGTTGTACACCTGCACATGGTGCCCTGCTGTTTGGCTCAGGTCAAGATCGGCCGGGTCATAACGAAGCTTACCACTGACAAGGCTCACCGCACCGGTCAGGAGAAGCTCATCACTTAACCGGATCTGCAAAGCCGCCTCGAAGCCGCGTGTCGAGAGGTTGCCGAGGTTCAGGTAGGTATCCCCCCGAAAATCATTCCGCATCCAGTCATTGCCCAGCGTATCGATCCCTACGTTCTTGTCCCACAAATAAACGTACTCAATCACATTCTTCACGTCAGTGGAGAAATAGCTTACCGTAAAGTTCACTTCGTTATTCAAACGGTACTTCAAGCCCACCTCGTACGAATGCGACGTTTCCGGTTGAAGATTCTTGTTGCCGCGGGTGATTCCCGAGGTAAAGTCAGCGTTGGGGACAAACAATTGGTACAGGGAGGGGGCGTTGAACCCGGTCGAATAGGATGCGTAGACCATCGATTGGTCCGAGAACCTGTACGCCGGGGAAGCTTCCAGAGTCCCGTTCGATCCGTAACTACTGTGGTTATTCAACCGGGCTCCCAGTCCAAGGGAAAATCGGCCAACCCCCTCTGCAAGCACCCTTCCGTCGAGGTCAACGTGGGCAAAAAGGCTGCCCATCGAGGCATGAAGATCGAGCGAGTCGAGATCGGTGGAGGATTCAAATACACCGAAGGAACTCCGCGAATAAAAGTAGCTCCTGGAGGCCATTGTTTCCCGATAAAGGCCGGCACCCATCGTCAACTGCGCTCCCTCCAACTCCATATTGACCAGCAACTCGTTGTTGAGGATGCTCCCCCGGTAGGTTGCATCCGCAAAGGTCTGATCGGTTCTGCCAAGGGCATCGACGATGGACGAGTCATCCACCACATACCGCTCCATCGCGGAGTACCCCCCGATGTACTTCACCCGGAGCCACTCGTTCACCCGGCGCGATGCTCCATAGGTCAGGAGGTTCCGCTGGAAATCGACAACGTAGTTGTCGTCATCCCTGTATGCGCCCTTATCGATATCGATCCGATGATCAGTGGCATTGAAGGAGGCATAGATATCCCACACTTCATTCTGAAATCCTATCTTCCCCACCAGGTCGCGCTTGTCAAATCCATCCCGGTCACGGTTCTTGAAGACTCCCGGATTGGAGACGGTATCCTCCGTGGCATCCAATCCCCGGGTCGCCAGGTTATTGATCGATGCATTGGCGTACAGGCCGGAAGGGGCCGTGTAGTTGAGAAAGAGGTTCTGGGCAAACGTGGAGGTCCCTTTTCCAAATGTTCCGGTTCTGATTTCCACATCGCCGTGAAAACCGGGGTCAAGTTTCTTTCGGGTCACGATGTTGATCACCCCCCCTATCGCGGAGGAGCCGTAGAGGGTGCCGTGCGACCCGCGCACGATCTCGATTCTGTCTGTGTTCGCGAATGAGAGCTCGGAGATATCCGCCGCGTTGTTCACGGCGGAAGGATCGGTGATACGAACATCATCGATCAGGATGGTCGTGTGGTTGCTGTTGCCTCCCCGGGTGAAGATGCTCTGAACCGCCCCGGGGTTCTGGCCGACCCCCACAACGAAGATCCCTTCATACCGAGAGAGCACATCCCCCACGCTCTGGAAGAGAGACCCGTTGAGCCGGTTCCCAGGAATCAGGCTGACACTCCTGCCCACCTGGAGCGGATCCCGTTCACTGCGCGTCGCCGAGACGACTATCTCAGGAAGGTAATACGTCCGGATTGAGTCTTGATCCGACTTCGGGGCGGGCCCCTTTTCCGAAGCCGAAAGATGTGAAGAGAGCAAGGGCAGGGCAAGCAGGGCGAAAAGAAGGCGAAATGAGATTGAACCGTTCATAGTACGTTCTTGCAAAGAATGGCTTGCAGCGGC
>JACPUH010000054.1 GCA_016192345.1 Ignavibacteriales bacterium
CTTCTTCTTTTTCTTTGCATCGATTTTGCAGCAGGCATCCAGTTTTTCGTAAGCCTCGGCGTTTCGCACCGTCTCGTTTGCATTGTATCCCGCGTTTGCGATCGCCTGTTCGATCTTGGTCAAGGTTGTTTTGGTTGGGTCGAACTCCACTGCGACAGTTTTGGCTTCGAGGTCAACGGCAGCGCTTTTCACCCCCTCTGCTTTTTCTAAGGCGGTTTCGATGGTGGCCGAGCACATATCGCAGACCGCTGTCTCAACACTGATCGACGTCTTTTCCAATTTGACGGGGGTTGTTTTCTCTGTCGCTTTCTCCTTCGATTGCCCGTAGGCAAGAAGCGAAAGGGTTCCAAAGGCGACGAAGAGAATCAAAATGCGTTTCATAGCGTTACTCCTTATAACAACATGATGGAAGATGGTTGATTGGAACAACAAGTGATACAATGTCCTCTTTGGATCATTTCATCCAGCGAGCCATTTCTGAGAGCTTCAGCGTCCCCTTTTTCAGGGCATATTCCTTCATGGCACTGAACAGGATGGGGGTGACGATCAGAACGTGGACGGTGGAGGTAATGAGTCCGCCGATCATGGGCGCCGCAAGAGGCTGCATAACGTCCGCCCCGACTCCCGTGCTCCACATGATGGGCACAAGGGCGATCAGGCTGGTCGTGACGGTCATGACCTTCGGCCGTAGTCTCAACACCGACCCCTCAATGGTCGCTTCCGTGATATCCGTCATCGTCAAGGGTCCCCGTTTCCCCAGTTGATGCTCATGGAATCTCCTGTCAAGGGCTTCGTGAAGGTACACCACCATGACGACGCCCGTTTCGACCGCCAGGCCATACAGAGCAATGAACCCAACCCAAACGGCGACGGAAAAGTTATATCCAAGGATGTAGATGAGATAGACTCCCCCGATCAGGGCGAAGGGGACGGAGAGCATCACGACAAACGCTTCAAGGAAATCCTTCGTGACCAGGTAGAGCATGACGTAGATGATCAGGAATACGATCGGCATCAGGAGCGTGAGGCGCTCCTTGGCACGGACCTGGTTCTCCCATTGCCCACTCCATTGCACAGTATAGCCGGCAGGAAGTCGCAGTTCCCTGCTCAGGACTTCTTTCGCCTCCTCCACGAATCCCCCCATATCTCTCCCCCGGACGTTGAGGAACACGATGGAGCGCAACTGGGCGTTTTCGCTGGAGATCATCGGAGGACCGGGGACAATCTCAATCCTGGCAAGCTGACCGAGCGGGACATGGCTCCCAGGGAAGAGAGATGCCTGGCCCGGTGTCGCTTCGCCTGACGTTGTACCTCCCCATGCCGTTGAAGCACCTCCCTCCATGCCATCGGTCATGCCTTCCGCTACCGGTGAGGACTGTGACGAGCCCTTCCGGGCTCCTGAGGTGGCCTTCACGGGGACCAGGAGAGCCTTCAGCGCCTCGACCTTGTCACGGAAATCGCGTGCATAACGGACCCGGATGGGAAAGCGCTGACGCCCCTCGATCACCGTCCCGATGTTTTCCCCTCCAATGGCAGACTCGACGATGTCCTGTACATCCCCCAAATTGATGCCATACCGGGCAACGGATCGCCGATCAATAAGGATATCAAGGAAGAGCCCTCCTTGTGTTCGCTCGGCATAAAGGTCGGCCGCCCCCGGAACCTTTCGGAGAATCTGCTCGGCTTGAATCGCCAGGTGCTCCAGGGTATCCAAATCCTTCCCGAAGATCTTTACACCCAGGTCAGTGCGCACTCCGGTCGAAAGCATATTGATCCGATTGATAATCGGCTGTGTCCATCCGTTGCGGACCCCGGGAATTTGCAGCTTCGCATCGAGTTCCGCGATGATATCGTTTTTGGTGACTCCGGGCCGCCACTGTTCCCGGGGTTTCAGAAGGATGATGGTTTCTATCATGCTGACGGGGGCCGGGTCGGTGGATGTTTCAGCCTTCCCCGCTTTTCCAAGCACGAGTTCCACTTCCGGAACGGATTTGATGAGGGCATCCTGCACCTGCAGAATGCGATTCACCTCCGTGATGGAAGCGGAAGGGAGGGTGACCGGCATAAAGAGAAGGCTCCCTTCATCCAGGGGGGGCATGAACTCCGAGCCGGTGTTCATGATCATCGGGACCGTGATGACCAGGGCAAGGATGTTGAGCGCGATGGTCGTTTTCCGGTATTTCAATACCCACCGGATGACAGGGGCGTAGAGACCGTTGAGGATCCGGGTGATCGGATTCCGATTCTCGCTCCGGAACTTCCCCCTGGTGAGGAACGTCATCAGCATCGGGACCAGCGTGATGGCGATGATCGCGGAACCGATCAGGACGAACGTCTTGGTAAAGGCGAGTGGACGGAAGAGTTTCCCTTCCTGTCCCTCCAGGAGGAACACTGGAAGGAACGAGACGACCATGATAGCGACAGAGTAAAAAATGGCCGGACCGACCTGTTTCGCAGAAAGGATGGAGATCTCGATATAGTCCTGGGGTGTAAGCTCCTTTTTATCCTCCTGAGCCCGGGCGACATTGCGGTAGGCATTTTCGACAAGAACAATGGAAGCATCGACAATGACACCGATGGCGATGGCGATTCCGCCGAGCGACATGATATTGGAGGTGATGCCGAAGAGTCTCATGCAAATAAACGCAATAAGCACGGCGATGGGAATCTCGATGATCACCCGGATGACGCTCCGGACATGGAGAAGGAAGAGAAACACGATGATCGACACCACCAGGGCTTCTTCAAGGAGAGTGTTCTTCAGCGTATGCACTGCCGCCATGATGAGGTTGCTGCGATCGTAGGCAGGCTTGATTTCCACCCCCATCGGCAATCCGGGTCGGATCTCTTCGATCTTTTTCTTGATCCGGTCGATGACTTCCTTGGCGTTCTCCCCGTACCGCATGACCACGATCCCCCCAACCACTTGTCCCTTTCCGTCCTTCTCCAATGAACCGCGACGAATATCTCCTCCGAACTGCACGTCGGCAATGTTCCTGACAAAGACCGGAACGCCGTCCCTTCCGGTTGCTACAACGACATTCTCAACGTCCCGTGCGGACTGGATGTAGCCCTGTCCGCGAATGAAGTATTCCGCGCCGGAGATCTCCAGGATCTTCCCGCCGACATCATTATTGGACCGCATGACGGCATTCCGAACTTCGGCAAGAGTGACACCGTATGCCTTCATCTTATTGGGGTTGAGATCCACCTGATACTGGCGCACGAAACCACCGATCGACGCCACTTCCGCCACACCCTGAACTCCCTGGAGGTTCAATTTCACATACCAATCTTGAACAGCCCGCAATGTGCCGAGGTCATGTGTTCCTTCAAGTGTATACCAGAAGACATGCCCGACCCCTGTTCCATCCGGTCCAAGCTGCACTGCGGCCCCCTGTGGGAGAGAGGACTGAACGGTGGAAAGCTTTTCGAGCACTCTGCTCCGCGCCCAATATTGATCGGTCTGCTCTTCGAAAATGATATAGATGAACGACATCCCGAACATGGACTGGGCGCGAATGGCGTGGACATTCGGCACTCCCTGGAGGGCCGTGACCAATGGGAAGGTTATCTGATCCTCAATAATCTGAGGGGATCGGCCCATCCATTGGGTAAAGACGATAACCTGGTTCTCGGAAAGGTCGGGAATGGCATCGAGGGGAGTTGTAGTAACAGCCCAGATTCCCCAGCCGATCACGAGGAGATAGGCAAGGATGATGATAAATTTGTTCATTGCCGAGTAGTCAATAATGTTTTCTATCATGTGCCATCCTTTACTGATGCTGGTGTGATCCGGTTGTCGCCTGGAGCTGGCTTTCAGAATCAACCAGGTACCCTCCGGAGCTGACCACTCGTTCGCCCTCACGAAGTCCCTCTAGCACGGAATAATATTCCCCGGACTGATGCCCGAGCTTTACAGTGCGTGCTTCATAGACCCCTGATTGTTTCTCCACCCATACCACGGTCCGTTTCCCGGTCTGGAGAACAGCGGAGGATGGAACCACCAAGGCCTCCGGCAGGGGAACCTTGATGCTCGCCTCAACGAACATTTCAGGCTTCAATCGACCCGCCGTGTTGGGAAGAACAGCCCGGACGCGGGTTGTACGAGTGGAGGGATCAAGCGTTGGGTTGATGAACGCGATGGTCCCGACAAATACTTCCCCGGGAAACGCTGTCGCCTTTGCTTCAACACTCTGTCCGATCTTAAGCCCTTGAAGATCCTGGTCGTAGACATCCAGGTACAGCCAGACGGTTGAAAGGTCGGCGATATCGTACAGGTCCTCCCCCGCAGCCGCATAGTGTTGCGGATCGACGTTCTTTTTGAGGACGGTTCCGCGGACGGGGGAGTAGATGGTCACGACCGTTTGAACGGAGCGGGTTTTCTCCAGCGCTTCAATTTGCTCCCTTGTAAATCCCCACAAGAGGAGTTTCTGTCTCGCATCCTCGAGCCGTGAGAACGATGCCGGAGAGTCCTCTCCATCCCCGGATTGCGTTTGCCGGAGAGTTTCAAAGGTGAGCAGATATTCGCGCTGGGCGGAAATCGCCTCGGGACTGTACACGTCGGCAACAGGGTCGCCGATGTTAACCCGTTGTCCCGTGTAGTTGAGGTGGAGCTTCTCAAGCCTTCCGGGGAACCGTGTGCTGATGTGAACGAAGAGCGGTTCGGCATAGTCGATCTTTCCCACCGATTCGATTTCCCTCGCCAGGCGCATACGACGAATGTCCGTCGTCGCGACGTTGGCAAGAACCTGCTTCGTCGGTGAAAGAGCGACGCGCTCGAATTCCTCCTGCTCCTGTTTCGTCATTTCCTTCTGGATGGACATCTTGACCAGGGACATACCGCAGACGGGGCACGCTCCCGGTTTGTCTCTTATCACGGAGGGATGCATGGGGCACGTGTATTTCACCGGACCGCTCTCCTGGGCTGTTGAATCAGGATGGTTTTCATGGTCCGAGCTGCACCCCAGGGGAACGAGGGTCAGGGCGCTTAAGATCAAAAGGATATGTATGACGCGGTTCATTATTCTTTCTCCTTATCCGATGCGGAAACATCTGCCAGATCGAAAATCCCCAGTTCCCGTTCGAGGCCTGCCAGGGATTGATGATACTTCATGGAAGCCATAGCGGCATCCTGTTTCATGTCGTGGAACATACGGTACGTGTCGAGCACCATAAAGAACGATGTTCGCCCCGTCTGGTACTCGGTCAGCAGCGCCCGAAGCGATTGTGCCGTGAGCGGGACGATAGACTCCTCGAAAGTTTTCCATTGTGCCTCGAAGGATCGGACTTTGGCATAGGCATCCGTAATACGCTTGAGGACCATATTCTTCGTTGCGCGATACATTGAGGATCTCATGCGTTGAGCTGCCTCTGCTTCTTCGACACGGGAGGAAGCTTTCGCCAGAGTCCATGGAGCGAAGGGGAGCGTTATCCCGGCAACGATCGACCAGCGGTTTTCCCTCAATGCGGGAAACCGAACATATTCAAGGGCGAGCTTGAAATCCGGCAGGTACTCCTGCTTCATCAGATCGAGGGAAAGGCCTGACTCCACAACGCTGAGGGAATCGTGGAGCAGCATTGGGCGATGGGCCGATGCAAACCTGAGGAGGTCTTCGAGTGCCGGAAGCTGAGTTTCAGGTGCCTGGACAACAATCTCCCCAATTGAGGCATCGTCGGGTCGGTTCAGGATTGCCCGCAGCATGCTCTCCCCGCTCGAAACCTCTTGCCGAATGCGCGACTCCTCCGTGGTAAGCTTGCCCAGTTCGATCCTGCTTTTCAGCACCTCGCTCTGAGAGGCTTTTCCGACCGCATAGAGGGTCTCCGCGGATTTGAGGATCTGCCGTGCAAGGTCCTGGTTGTCCCTGTTCAATTGCAACGAGGTTCGCGCGAACCAGAGCATTGCGACCGTCGACTTCAGCTCCGCGACGACCGAGATTGCTTTCTCCAGGTAGTCATGGTGTGCATGTTCCGCTTGCACGCGCGCAAGGTCCTTGCGTGTTCCAAGCTTTGTCGGAAACGGGAACATCTGCATCAGCTCCACGTTGGCGCTCATCGCCTCGTCGAAACGGGTCCCCGGGATTTCCATGAGCTTGACGGAGAGCTCGGGATCGGAGAGCGCCCCGGCCTGGGGAATGCGTCGCTCAACCATGGTCATGGCGGATCGCTGCGCAGCGATCTCGGGATTTGTGGCAAGAACTTCTTCCAGCAGCTTTTGCAGCTCTTCCCGCTTGATCTCTTGCGCGGTCGTCGAGGTGTAAAGGAAAAAAAGCGCAAAGACGTAAAGCACTGGGAACTTCATAGGTCCTCCTCACAGACAAAGTACAGGGATAGATATTTCCCTTGCAGGGAAATTCAAGAAGGAGAAAACCTACGAGGTTTAAATCAGAAGAGCAGAGTGAAGGATGAACAGCGGTTTGGATGCCGGTTCCAGGGGAGGGGAGAGGTTCCCTGAAATGGAGTACTGCGCGTAGAGTGACGTGGGAGAATCAAGAAGCGTGGGAGCAAAAGCGACTTCGACAAGGTTCGAAGGAAGAAACTTGGCAACAGCGACAAAGGGCGTCGTATTACGTTCCGCGAGAATAGAGGAAGCACAGCAATCGCCGGTTTGCGTTGTGATCGCCAGGCCGGTACCCTCCGTGGAGCCGGAGGAGCAACATGGAGTATTTTGCTCCATCATCATGGGGCAAAAGGAAATCACCACAGGCAATCCCACGTTAAACAGGGAGAAGGTGATCAGGAAAAGCGCGGTAAACGTTATTTTGATTTTTGGGTTCAAGGCGATACGTCGATCCACGTATTCTCGCACGATCTGTGCCACGTCAAAATACTTCAAAAGAAGGAGATTCGCAAGCCGGCGGAGAGGAAGCCTCAACTATAGGAAAAATCCCGTATTTGTTTCTCAAAAATGGGTCCATTATCCCTTTGAAAGAATGAGTTGGGAGAGATTGTTGAGGCCGAAAGGAGCCCATGAGTACAGCGGCTCACCATGCCTCACGCCGATCCGTTCGCCATAGTACCGGGAACGGACCTCGATCATCTCGAGGAAACCCGGAGTGCTCAGCTTCGTCTCCGGTTCCTTGCTGTTCGGATTATGAAACTGTGAGGTGTGTGTCTTGATCGCCGCGATCTTCGTTTCCCAGGTGTCGGAGATGTCGACAATGAAGGAGGGAATGAATTCGTACCACTGCATGAACTCAAAATAGTGATTCGGACGGTGAGGAATCTGTGCTGCCCCATGGAGATCGGTCTTGATCTTTTCAAGTCCGCTGTAAAACCAGGCCTCCTTGCACAAAAGATGGGTGTGTACGTGGTCGGGATGTCGTTCCACGGAGTGGGGGATCAGCATGGTGTCGGGCTGAAATTCCCTGATCAGGGAGATCAGCTTAAGGAGGTTTTCCTGGTTCTGTTGAATGTTGCCGTCGGGAAGACGAAGGTTGCGTCGTCCGGAGGCTCCCAGGATCGTTGTGGCCCTCTCAGCTTCCTGCGCTCGGATTTCCTTCGTTCCGCGGGTTGAGAGCTCGCCCTGGGTCAGATCTGCAATGACGACCTTCTTTCCCTGCTTCGCAAGTTTGGCAACGATGCCCCCGCAGGAAAGTTCAATATCGTCGGGGTGTGCGCCGATGGCAAGAATATCTGCTTTCATAGTGTCAGGTCTGATGATTCAATGAATCCCGAGGTGCGATCGTGATTGGAACTGCGCTCCTGCACGGAACGACTGAATATACCGAAGGAGAGGAAGAAAGACAAGTCTGCGCCCGAATTGAGCGCTGCATCACCATAGGACGTTGTAAGTCGCTGAAAGATTCGATACCTTGCCTCCGTTTGATTATTTCACTTCTCCAATCGCACCATGGAAGAAAAGAAAGTAAGCACGGTAACAGAAATCACCCGCCAGATCAAGCTCTCGCTCGAGCAGCGTTTTCTCCGCGTCTGGATCCAGGGGGAAATTTCGAACTATAAGCAGCATACATCGGGACATCTGTACTTTACGCTGAAAGACGAAGGGGCTCAGATTTCCGCCGTGATGTGGAGAAGCCGTGCAGCGAACCTGTTGGTGCGTCCTGAAGATGGGATGAAGGTGATCGCCCGGGGAGCCATCACGGTGTATCCACCGCGGGGAAACTACCAGGTCGATGTCGACCAGCTTCAGCCCGTTGGAGTGGGGGAGCTTCAACTCGCATTTGAACGCCTCAAGCAGAAGCTTTCCGCTGAGGGGTTGTTCGATCCAGAGCGGAAGAAGCCGCTTCCCCCTTTTCCCGAACGTGTCGGCTTGATCACTTCGGAAACGGGCGCAGCTCTTCAGGATCTGAGGAGCGTTCTTTCGCGCCGTTTCCCGTCGCTCGAAGTCGTGCTCCGGCCGGTCAAGGTGCAAGGCGTGGGGGCTGCCGAGGATATCGCCCGGGGGATCGAGGAGATGAACCGATATGGAAAGGTCGATGTCCTGATCATTGGCCGGGGAGGAGGATCGCTGGAGGACTTGTGGGCGTTTAACGAAGAGATCGTCGCGCGCGCGATCGCTGCTTCGGCGATACCGACGATCAGTGCGGTCGGTCATGAAGTGGACTTCAGCATTGCCGATTTCGTAGCGGATCTGAGAGCTCCAACCCCCTCCGCAGCGGCTGAATTGGTGGTGAGGGACCGTTCCGAGCTTCTTGAAGTTATACGGAACATTTACTATACTATGCGCACGAATTTGGAGGAAAGGATTACTGCCGGGCGGGAAGAGGTGCAGACCATCCTTGCAAGTTATTCATTTAACAAGCCTTTTGACCTTCTCCGGCAGAACGTCCAACGCGTAGATGAACTCGAAAGGAGCCTTGCCAGGACATTCTTCCATCACATGCAGCGCACGGCGCAAAGGACTGCTGCGGCCCAAAATCAGTTGAAAGCGTTGAGTCCCGAGAGAGTGCTCAAGCGCGGCTATACGATGGTGCGAAAAGGAGATCGGATCATTTCGAACGCCAAAGGCTTGTCCCCGGGCGATTCAGCTGTCATCCGCTTCCATGATGGGGAGATTTCCACAACGGTAAAAGAATGAGCACAAAGAAAGCGTCGAAAAATTCGTTTGAGCAGTCATTGAAACGGCTGGAGGAGATCGTTGAATCCCTCGAAGCGGGGAACGTTCCCCTGGATGAGGCGGTTTCGCTTTATGAAGAGGGGATCCAGCTTTCAAAACAGTGTGCGGGAAAGCTGAAGGAAACGGAGCTCAAAATAAAAAAACTGACGAAGGATATCAGCGGTCATTTTGAAGTCACAGATCTTGATGAGGCATGAGCGAGAGTCAGTACAGGTTCCTTCATAAAATTAACAGTCCTGAGGATCTCCGCAAACTGAGCGTCAAGGATCTCCGCACTGTAAGCACGGAGGTTCGGGACTTTCTTATCGATTGCGTCTCCAAAACCGGTGGCCATTTTGGAGCCGGACTGGGGAGCGTCGAGCTGGCCGTGGCGCTCCATTACGTTTTCAACACGCCTGAGGATAAGCTTGTCTGGGATACCGGGCACCAGGCGTATCCCCATAAAATCCTGACTGGCCGGCGCGACCGCATGTTTACAATCCGCCAACTCCATGGCTTGAGCGGATTCCTCAAGCGTTCGGAGAGTGAATACGATGTATTCGGTGCCGGGCATGCCAGCACCGCCATCTCCGCAGCCCTGGGAGTAGCCACGGCAAGGGATTTTGAGGGGAAGAGCTACAAAGCCGTCGCGATCGTTGGCGACGGGTCGTTAACGGGGGGGATGGCGTATGAAGCCATGAATAATGCGGGGCTCCTCAAGAAGGATCTCATCGTTGTCCTGAACGACAACCAGATGGTATCCCTTTCCTCTGTTACCCCGAACCTCTGGTCCTTCCACAACTATTTCAGCGAAGCGCTGACCCATCCCACCTACAACAAGTTCAAGGCCAACGTCTGGGAACTGACCGGTAAACTCGATACGTTCGGGGATCGACTTCGCCAGGTGGCGCAGAAATTTGAAAAAGGGGTCAAGGCCGTCGTGACCCCGGGGATGCTCTTCGAAGCTCTCGGTTTCCGGTACTTCGGTCCCTTCAATGGCCATAACGTTGTGAAGCTGGTGGAGATCTTCAACCATGTGAAAGACCTCAAAGGTCCTATCCTTATCCATGTCAGGACGCAGAAGGGGAAGGGGTACGCACCAGCGGAAAAAGAAATCACCGGGATGCATGGCGTGACGCCGTTTGACAAGATCACCGGTATTTCTCCCAAAAAGGTGAACGAGGCCCCTCCGTACACCACGGTGTTTGGGCAGGCCATGGTGGAACTCTGCAGGGAAAATCCGAAAGTTGTTGGCATCACTGCTGCGATGCCGGACGGAACCGGCCTCACGATCCTTCAAAAAGCGATGCCGGAACGGTTCTTTGATGTCGGTATTGCGGAACAGCATGCCGTCACGTTTGCTGCCGGTATGGCAACCGAAGGGTATATTCCCGTTACGGCCATTTACTCCACCTTCCTTCAAAGAGCCTTTGACCAGGTGGTTCATGATTGTGCTTTGCAGGAACTCCCCGTGGTGTTTGTACTGGACCGCGGAGGGTTGGTCGGGTCCGATGGTCCCACCCATCACGGTGCTCTGGACCTCTCCTACCTGCGATGCGTCCAGGGTATGATCGTTATGGCGCCGAAGGACGAACAGGAATTGCGCGACATGCTTTACACGGCGGTCAGCTACGGAAAGGGACCGGCGGCTATCCGTTATCCCCGTGCCAACGCTATGGGTGTTTCGCTTCGCCCCGGGTTCCAACCCATTGCGATTGGTAAGGCAGAAACTGTTCGAACGGGAACGAGCGTTGCCCTCCTCGCCATCGGTCATATGGTCCCACACTCCGTGCAGGCGGCCGAACTGCTTGCACAGGAAGGCCTGCAGGCCGAGGTGGTGAACATGCGATTTGTAAAGCCGATCGATGATGAGATGATCCGCTCGATCGCGGGGCGGTTTGAACATATCGTGACGGTGGAGGACAATGTGATCGAAGGGGGCTTTGGGTCGGCTGTTCTGGAATCGCTTGCGCGACAAGGATTGACCCATATCGCTGTCAAGTTGCTTGGCTTGCCCGATTCCTTTATCGATCATGGGCAGCCCGCGGAGCTGTATCGGATCGTGAAACTGGATGGTCCCGGGATTGCCGAGAGCACCAGGGAGTTTCTCACGACCCGTCATGGCAAGGCCTCGTTTGCATTTGTTTGACTTAACCGCTGATCTCTCCTCTATGGAAAAATGGAAAAAGTTCGCATCGCAGTAGTCGGTCTTGGCACGATTGGCCAGACGATTCATCTCCCCATCCTCTCGAAACTCCCCGATGTTGAAATTGTTGCGGTCTGCGATTTTGACCCGGCAAAGGCGGAGTTTGTGTCGAAGAAGTATGAAATCCCGCACTGGTATACCGATCTTTCAGAACTGCTGAAGGCCGATGAAGGCATCGTTGGTGTCGACATCTGTACCTCGACCTTCACCCACCTGGAGGTTGCTCTTGCGTCGCTCGAAGCCAAGAAGCATATCCTCGTCGAGAAGCCGCTCGCGCGGACGTATGGGGAAGCCATGGAGATCGTCTCTGCCGCCAAGAAGCACGGACGCAAGGTGATGGTGGGGATGAATAACCGCTTCAGGCCCGATGCGATGATCCTGAAGAGCATGATCCAGGGGGGGGAACTTGGGAAGATCTATTACGCCAAGGCAGGGTGGTTGAAGAAGCTGAGCACCTCAAACCCCTGGCTGACGAGAAAGGAGAAATCGGGAGGAGGCGTTGTGCTTGATATCGGGATCGTCATGTTCGACCTCGCGTTCTGGATGATGGGGTTCCCGGAGCCGAAGGAGGTTGTTGCCGCAAATTATTCGCATAATACTCGCGGGGTAGAGGATTCCTCCGTCGTCTTCCTGAGAATGAAGAACGGAATGACGATGACGATTGAGTCGAGCTGGTCCTTCGAATCGAACGAGGACTTCTTCTACTGTGATTGTTATGGAACGGAAGGCAGCGGCTCTCTCAACCCCTTCCGGATCCTGAAACGGATGCACGGGAACCTGGTCAATGTCGCTCCGGTCTCCCATGAAACCCCCCAGACATTGTACTGGAAATCGTACGATAATGAGCTGAAGTCCTGGGTCGGCTCCTTGCGGGGATTGCACCCGGTGATATCGACCGGTGAAGAAGCCATGCATCGTATGAAAATTGTCGATGCCATTTACCAATCTGCAAAAAAGGGGAAGAGCGTCACGATCAAATGATGCCCGGCGTGCGGTACGGATGGTATCCACCAAGTTCACAAAGAATCACAAAGCAAGGGCTTTTTGATGTTGACCTTTTTTTCGTTTCTCTTCGTGTTCCTCGTGAGTGATTTCTTTTGAAGAGCCTGCATCCCCTCTCCCTGTTGTTTCCCTGCTGAACCTTGAAGAGCAACATCCCTGTTCGCAATGAAACCTTCCAACCATACCGTCCATATGCAACGTACCTTGGATCTCGCAGCGCGAGGGCTCGGCCAGGTCCATCCCAACCCGCTGGTGGGCTGCGTTGTGGTGAACAAGGGGAGGGTGGTGGGAGAGGGGTATCACCAGAATTTTGGAGGCGCCCATGCGGAGGTCAACGCCTTGCGGAAGGCCGGCAGCAGAGCGAAGGGAGCGACGCTGTATGTGAACCTCGAACCGTGTGACCACCATGGGAAAACCCCTCCGTGCACCGAAGCCATTATCAACGCGGGGGTGCACCGCATTGTCGCGGCGATGAAGGATCCCAACCCCCTGGTTTCCGGAAAAGGATTTGACCGGCTTCGAAAAGCAGGCGTGCGTGTGGAGATCGGGGTCTTACGAAAGGAAGCCGAGTTCATCAATGAACGCTTCTCGGCGATATTCCAAACGGGGCGGCCGTTTGTCGGGTTGAAAATCGCGCAGTCCCTTGACGGGTATACCGCGGATGTCCATGGGAAGTCGAAGTGGATCACCTCCCGGGAGTCGAGGACCGTCGGCCACAGACTTCGGATGGAATATGAGGCGGTGCTCGTCGGAGCAGGGACGGTTGTGGCAGACGATCCCGAACTCACCGTCCGGTTTCGCAAAGGCCGGAACCCCATCCGTATCGTCATCGATGGCAGGTTACACGTTTCACCCCGCTCCAGGGTTTTCAATACCAGGGCTGCGCGTACGATCCTCGTGACCTCCCTCTTGTCTCTCCGGACGAAAAAAAGAAAATGCATGCTCTTTGCAAGGAAGGGGGTTGAAGTGATCGCGATCAAAGGAGGGACATGGATCGAGCCGGGACACATCCTTTTGGTGCTGGGAAAGTACGGGATTTCCTCCATTCTGGTGGAAGGGGGGAGCAAAACAAGCAGCGCATTCCTCCAGTCAGGTTTTGTCCGTAGAATCCATTGCTTTGTTGCACCTCTCATCCTTGGTGGGGGAACGAAGAGCCTTGCCTTGGAGAACCCACCTGTAATTGCAAAACCGTTTACGGTCGGCAGCCTTCGCCGGAGTACTCACGGTCACGACACTTTGCTGGAAGGAGTTATAGAATATCCATGATCCTTTCTCTTGTCCTTACCCTGATCCTCATACCATCGCTTCAGGATACTTCGATGAGCACGCTCCGCGAATCGGTTATGCAAGAGTTCAAGAGTGTGAAGGGAACCTTCGCCCTCGCGTACTCCGATCTCTCCAGCGGCTCGGCCCTGTTGATCAACGAAAAAGAGACGTTCCATGCGGCAAGCACCATGAAGACTCCCGTGATGATCGAGGTGTTCAAGCAGGCCCGTGCAGGGAAGTTTGGGTTGGATGACAGTATCCTCGTCAAGAACGAGTTCAAGAGCATCGTTGACGGTTCCCCGTATCAAATGGACCTTTCCGAGGATAGTGATGATTCCATGTATCGCCGGATCAATGGAAAAGCCACCGTGCGGGAGCTCCTCTACCAGATGATTACCGTAAGCAGCAATCTCGCTACGAACATCCTCATCGATCTTGTTGACGCAAAGAACGTCACGGCGAGCATGCGCAACATCGGAGCATGGGACATCCTTGTCCTGAGGGGGGTGGAGGATGGAAAGGCATATGAACGGGGTCTCAACAACACCACTACCGCCTATGACCTGATGGTGATCATGAAAACCATCGCCGAAGGAAAAGCTGTTGATCAGGTTGCATCAAAGGAAATGACCGGGATTCTTCTCGATCAGAAGTTTCGGGATCAAATCCCGGCTCTGCTTCCGGATGGTGTCCGTGTTGCGCATAAGACCGGAAGCATCACGGGAGTGAGGCATGACTCCGGATTTGTCATACTTCCAGATGGGCGGACATATGTTGTGGTGGTTCTGTCCAAGGGGCTGGAGGATGAAGAGGCGGGGAAGCGCGTGATGGCACGGATTTCGCGCCTGATGTATGACTATACGCAGTCTCAAAAACCCTGATAGTTTTTTTGTAAGCCTCGAAACGGCGAATGTCACGCCCGCCTGCGTGATTGCGCTTGCAGTCACGCAGGCCATCGGGTTGGAATCGTATGAAGATGGCGATTGCCAGGAGAAGATCATTTCTGTGAGATTTGAATGCCGTGGCGGAGAATCCCGAAGGGCCGGGCTGATTATAACAAAGGAAATAAACGACCGTAAAAACCCCGAAGGGGTGAAATAAGAAAAGAGATAGGTTCTAGACATAAGGAAAAAAGTGATGTTTACAGGTTTAGTGGAAGAAGTAGGCGTTATCGATTCGATTGAAAGAAAACGAAAGAGCGTCATTTTTACGATCCGTGCAAAAGAAACGGCGCGTGATATCCGGATCGATCAAAGTATCGCCATTAATGGAGTCTGCCTGACAGTGATCCGGTGGTCCCGGAGAAAATTCCAGGTTCAGGCGGTGGAGGAAACACTTCAGAAGACCAATCTGGGGGAACTGAAGGAAGAGGACCCCGTGAACCTTGAGCGGGCTCTTCTGCCGGGGGAGCGGTTGGGAGGACATTTTGTCCTGGGGCATGTGGACGGCGTGGGAGTCGTGACAAAAATCCAGACCCGGGCCAGCAGTTGGATGTACTGGTTCAAGGTCCCTCAACGATTTTCCCGCTACCTGATCCCGGTCGGATCCGTCGCAATCAATGGAGTGAGCCTGACAGTTGCCAGGCTTCAGGGGCGAGAATTCGCTGTCTCCATCATCCCCCATACGATGGATGTGACGATCTTTCGCTATATGAAGGTCGGCGACAAGGCCAATATCGAGTTCGATGTTCTCGGGAAATACGTGGAAAGGCTATTGAAGGCCCGGCTAGGAGCGCCACGAAAGGGCAGAAGAAGCAGGAAAAAAAGTTAGGACACCATTTGAGCCTATTTGTGCCATTCCATCTTTTACAGTGGGATCCGGAATAATCCTTGCATTTCATGCAACGCTTCAATATATTTTGACCCGAACCCCAATGGACATTGGGGTTTTTGCATCTCAGACTAATCGGGATTGACATGTACACACTGTTTATTGCTGTTGAAATCCTCGTGAGCATACTGCTCATGATTGTTGTCCTCATGCAGGCAAGCAAAGGTGGAGGGCTCGCAGGATCGCTGGGAGGAAGCTCTCTCGGCATGACGTTTGGAGTCAGGCGTACGTCGGATTTCTTGACGCGCACGACGTCCATCCTTGCGACCATTTTCATGGTGCTTGCGTTGTTTATCAACATGGTTGTGCTTCCGAAGGGCGGTTCCACCGAGCAGAGCGTGATCCAATCATCGCCTCAGCCGACCACCTTGCCCCCGGTGCAGCAGCCTTCGCAGCCTGCCGCCACGCCGCCTGCGCAATAATTTTTTTGTTGCACCCATGGCTCAATTGGTAGAGCAACTGACTCTTAATCAGTGGGTTCCAGGTTCGAGTCCTGGTGGGTGCACAAGCCATGCCGAAGTGGCGGAATTGGCAGACGCGCTGGACTCAAAATCCAGTTTGGCTCAAACCAAGTGGGGGTTCGACTCCCCCCTTCGGCACATGAAGAAAGGGGAACGTGTCTCCAAGATTTTTTATTTATCGACTGAGCTTGGATCCAAGTTGATTATTTGGAGGATAGCACAGCACTAAGGATACTGCGTCTGTCACTGTACGTGTGAAGTGCATGGGCCGCCGGCTCTCCTTTTCCCGTATCCTTCATGGTATCCTCCAACTCCACATACGCCGTACTTCTGACTCTCGTCTTCATTTCGGTCTCCCAGGCCCAGATTTCTTTTCGACTTCCCTCGCCCACTGAACAGCATAGCGTAACAATTCGGCTTACGCCGACGGACACATCCTACACTCTCAGCCATCGACTCATCATCGAAGGAAGCGAAGAAGTCTTTCTCGATTCCTTGAAACGATTGACCTCTCCCCGCGAGTACTCAATCGACCGGCAACGTGGGATCATCTCCCTGAGCCGCTCGGTTTTGCAGCGGATATTTGCCGACTCATCCTCCCATACCTTGCTCGTACGTTATCGGCCGCTCCCCCTAAGCTTTCGTGAGCGGTACGCCCTGCGCGAAATGGTCGTGTCGCGGGACTCCTCAGGTCGGGCCGGCGGGGCAGTTTCACAATCGGCCGCCGTCCCGTTTCGGGTTGATGATCTCTTTGGTCCCGGTCTCCAAA
Source organism: Ignavibacteriales bacterium (assembly GCA_016192345.1). Lineage (GTDB taxonomy): Bacteria > Bacteroidota > Ignavibacteria > UBA10030 > UBA10030 > UBA6688. The sequence continues at coordinate 16,593 of JACPUH010000054.1, forward strand.
AAAGCGGATCGATTGTCCGTGGTTTCACGGTCGGGTCCAATAGAGATCTCACCCTGAACTCAGGTTTCAGGATGCAACTCTCCGGATCACTTTCGTCCGATGTCGATATTGCCGCCGTCCTGACCGATGAAAACTCTCCCATCCAGCCGGAAGGGACAACACAGACCCTGCAGGAGGTGGACCAGGTCTTCGTCGAGCTGACGAGTTCACAGTATGCCGCCACGTTGGGCGATTTTCAATTGCAGATCGGGCCTTCCGAAGGGGGAGAATTCGGCAGACTGTTTCGAAAACTGCAGGGGGCCCGCGGTGTTGCACGGTTTCAAGGGCTCGGCTCGTTTGAGGCAAACGGCAGTGTCACGCTCACGGGCGCAACAGCCCGGGGAAAGTTCACGACGAACCAATTTCAGGGGGTGGAAGGGAACCAGGGCCCCTACCGGCTAACGAGCAGGGAGGGGGACCGCAGGATTATCGTTCTCGCCGGAACGGAGCGGGTCTATTTCAATGGAGAACGGATCGAGCGGGGGGAGATCCAGGACTATACGATCGACTATGCGAGCGGGGAGGTAACCTTCACCCCCCGAAGGCTTATCACCAGCGCATCGCGCATTGTTGTGGATTTTGAATACAGTGACCGACAGTTCTCCCGTAACCTTGTGGGAGCCTCCGTGGAGTCCAAAGCGTTCGGTGACCGGCTTCGGTTCAACCTCAATCTCGTCCAGGAGGCGGATGACCCCGATGCCTCCATCGATGTTTCGTTGGATGATGCGGCAAAGGAAAGGCTCAGAGACAGCGGCGCCGACCGTTTCGCTGCCTCGATTTCAGGGGTGCGCCTTGTCGGACGGGACTCTGTCACGCAGGCACCACAAGGGCAGTACATCCTTCGGGATACCACGATCCTCAACAGGCAATACACCATCCTGATCTATGCCCCCGGTGACCCCCAGGCGCTCTACGCCGCCAGCTTCGCCAACGTCGACCTTGTCCCTTCAGACTCAGCGGGGTATTCACGCGTCGGGGTGGGACATTTTGAATTTGCCGGGATCGGGAAAGGAAATTATCTCCCGATACAATTCCTCCCGATGCCACAACTTCACCGGGTCATAACGAGCAACCTTCAAGCTTTGCTTTCTTCCGACCTGACAGTCGATGGCGAGCTTGCTATGAGCAACTTGGACCGGAACAGGTTTTCTTCGATCGATGACCGTGACAACCAGGGAATGGCATATAACTTCGCTCTCCGCTACGCGCCGAAGAATCTTACGGTGGGGGGGACCGACCTTGGCGATGTAAGCTTGGCACTTTCGGAAAGGTATATCAGCCAGCAGTTTTCTTCCATGGACCGTTTCAATGAGATTGAGTTCAACAGGAAGTGGGATATTCCGGCCCTGCTTCCGGGAAACGAGAAGACTCGTGAAGCAAGCATCCGCTATCTCCCCGTTCCTCATATTGCTTTTGGAGGTGGGTACGGATCCCTGGAGCGGTCGGATCATTTCCGCTCGGAGCGCCTCTCGACTGAACTGTCTTACCGCGATTCGGCGCTTCCGGCCCTTCAGTATACTCTCGAGCGGATCAGTTCCGCGAATCTTCAACAGGATGAACAGTCGAAATGGCTGCGCCAGCGCGGAACGGCGGCGTATGGCTGGAGGAGTTTGATTCCCTCGTTCCGGTTTGAATCGGAGGAGCGCAGGCAGAGCAACTCGCAAAGCGACTCGCTTGCAGGAGCAAGCTTCAGGTTTACCGAGCTGGCCCCACGGCTCTCCATTGCGGATCTCGGCCCCATGCAGGCATCAGCAGAGTTTCAGATAAGGACTGAAGATAGTGTCTTAACGGGAACGCTCCTGCGCGCCTCGCGATCATTCACCCAGTCGTACTCCTGGCGATTGCAGGAGTGGAGGTCGCTTTCGAGTTCACTCTCCCTGAACATCCGGAACACTGAATTCACGGAAGCGTTTAAGGACCACGGGAATACAGATTCGGAAGTCATTCTGATGCGATCGCAAGTCCGTTATTCCCCACTGCAACGAAGTATCGACGCGGATTTCCTTTATGAACTTGCCAACCAACGGTCATCCCAATTGGAGCGGGTCTTCGTTCGTGTACCGAAAGGAACGGGGAATTATCTGTATGAAGGGGATAAGAACGGAAATGGCATTGCAGACGAAGACGAGTTCGAACTTACCCGGTTCGACGGTGACTACATTGTCCTTTTTGTGCCCGGGGACCGCCTTGTCCCAGTCATCGACTTGAAAACCGGTCTGCGAGTGCGTCTTCAGCCTTCGCGGGTCCTTTCCCGCGCGGACACCCCTTGGGAAGCAATCGTGCGATCCCTCTCAAGTGAAACAACGATTCGTATCGAGGAGAGAAGCACTGAACCGGACACACGGCAGATCTATTTGTTGAACTTTGACCGGTTTCAAAATGACCGGACAACGATCGCGGGGTCGAGCCTATGGATGCAGGACCTTCATGTTTTTGAGAACGACCCGGCCTTGTCGTTCCGCCTCCGGGTTCGGGAGCGGAGGGGCCTTCTGAAACTTGTGGGGGGGAACGAACGAAGCTTGCAACGCGAACGCTCGGTGCGGGTCCGGTCACAATTACTGAAAGAGATTGGCAATCAAACAGAGGTGTCCAGCAACGTTGACCGTGTTCTGGCATCCGTTGTTTCGGCCAGGGAAAGAGACATTGCATCGAGCGTTTTGAATACGGAGTTCTCGTACAGACCAGAACCCCGGTGGGAGGTTGCGTTCGGTCTCGGTGTTTCCCGCTTAGTCGATCGGTATGGGGGATGGAATACGGCGGCCGATATCAACGAGCAGTTGTTGCGCGTGACGTACGCACTCTTTGGCTCGGGTCAGTTGCGAGGAGAACTGGAGCGGGAGGAGGTTCTTGTCTCCGATCTTCTGCTAAACGATTCCCGCCCGCTCGCGTACGAACTTACCAACGGGCGCGCGGTGGGGAGGACGTTCCTCTGGAATCTTGCATTTGACTATAGAATTAACCAACATGTCCAAGTCACGGTGAATTACCACGGCCGTACGGAAGGAGGAAGAGCTCCCGTACACACTGCCCGCGCAGAGGCCCGCGCATTTTTCTAAGGATTGTTGAAAAGCATTATGTGATGCGATTGAAAACGAGCATATTGTTTGAATGTCTCCTTGCACTGACACTCGTCGGATGCAACGCCACCGTGCTGGAGGAACGCTATGAATACAGCGTATTGGCCTCCGTCGAAGTGATCGAGGTGCCCCAATCCAGTCACTCCGATTCCCTCCGGGTTCGGCTTGCCGGCTTGCTGGGGGAAAATACGGGGTACAGCTTCAGGCAAATTTTTCAACAGCAGACTGACACGCTGGTTGAGCTTGCGGTGTACGCTACCTTCGTGGAAGAAACCGGGAAGACGTACGAAATACGGGATATTCCGTACGACACGACGTTTGCCGTAAAACTTCAACAGCCACGGACAGCGTGGTACTACTTTCGGATCGTAGCCTCGAACGGGATCTTTCGCGATTCATCCTCCATCCATCAATAACACCTTCTTGCCTTTCACTCCTGTTTTAAGTATACTCGTTTCACTTCGCAGCATCACACTTCCGTTTCATATATGCAATAAGGAGAGCGTGTATGGGTTCCAAGTACCGTGCAAACGGTTCCGATGAGATTTCCTCCATCCTCAAAGAAGAGCGGGTGTTCAAACCCGGCGCGACGTTTTCGAGGAACGCTCACGTTTCCTCCTTTGCCCAATACAAAAGCCTGTACAATGCCTCCATCAGGAACCCCGAGCGCTTTTGGGCCAGGATCGCGGGAGAGCTCGTTTGGTTCAAGAAATGGAACACGGTGCTCCAATGGAAGCTTCCCTTCGCCAAATGGTTTGTAGGGGGGAAGATCAATATTGCCTACAACTGTCTCGACCGTCATCTGGGTTCATGGCGTAAGAACAAAGCGGCCATCATCTGGGAGGGCGAGCCGGGGGATACGCGCACGCTCACCTATCAGCAGCTCTATACCGAGGTCTGTAAGTTCGCCAACGTCCTCAAGAAGCTCGGAGTGGAAAAAGGCGACCGCGTGGCCATCTACATGCCATTGGTTCCCGAGCTTGCCATCGCCATGCTGGCCTGTGCCCGCATCGGGGCCACGCACTCAATCGTGTTCGGCGGATTCAGCTCGCAGGCGCTGGTTGATCGGATTACCGATGCGCAAGCCAAGCTGGTCATCACGGCGGATGGAGGATACCGGAGAGGGAGCGTCGTCCCCTTGAAGAAAAACGTCGACGAGGCACTCAAGCATACCCCTTCAGTGGAGGGAGTGATCGTCTACCGCCGCACACAAACAGACATTCATATGGAACCGGGGCGGGACTATTGGTGGGATGGGTTGATGGAAACAGCAGATGCCCATTGCGAGGCGGAGAAGCTCGATTCTGAACATCCGTTGTATATTCTGTATACCAGCGGAAGCACGGGTAAGCCGAAGGGGGTCCTGCATACGACCGGAGGATATTTAACCGGCGTGTACATCACGACCAAATGGGTATTCGACCTGAAGGATGACGACACGTTTTGGTGCACGGCTGACATCGGATGGGTCACAGGCCATTCGTATGTTGTCTACGGTCCTCTCGCCAATGGCGCGACCACGGTGATGTACGAAGGTGCTCCCAACTGGCCGGAACCGGACCGGTTCTGGAAGATCATCGATCGCCACAATGTCAATATCTTCTATACGGCCCCAACCGCAATCAGGGCATTTATCAAATGGGGTGAGCAATGGCCTCTGAAGCATGACCTGTCATCCTTGCGCCTCCTCGGGACGGTCGGCGAACCCATTAATCCCGAAGCCTGGATGTGGTATCACAAGATCATAGGAAAGGGAAAGTGCCCGATCGTCGATACGTGGTGGCAGACGGAGACAGGGGCGATCATGATTACGCCGCTCCCCGGTGCAACTCCATTGAAACCCGGGACAGCAACCTTGCCCTTTCCCGGCATCGATGCGGATATCGTCAATCGTGAGGGAAAGTCTGTCGGCAAAAACCAGGGGGGCTACCTCGTGATCCGCAAACCATGGCCCTCCATGTTGCGGACGATTTACGGCGACCCGGACAGGTATAAGAAACAATACTGGAGTGAAATGAAGGGAATGTATTTTACCGGGGACGGCGCGCGGCGGGATAAGGACGGATACTTCTGGATCATGGGAAGAGTGGATGACGTCATTAATGTCTCCGGCCACAGGCTGGGGACAGCGGAGATTGAAAGCGCGCTCGTCAGTCACCCGTTCGTTGCCGAAGCCGCCGTTGTTGCCAAACCGGATGAGATTAAAGGTTCTGCGATCTGCGCCTTTGTGACCCTGGAAGGAGGGCGCATCCCGGGGCCCGACCTGAAAGAAGAACTGCGCAGACATGTCGGGAATGAAATAGGCGCCATGGCCAAGCCGGACGAGATCCGATTCAGCGATGCGCTGCCGAAGACCCGAAGCGGAAAAATCATGCGCCGGTTGCTCAGGGAAATTGCTTCGAGCGGATCGGTCAGTGGGGATACAACAACCCTCGAGGACTTTTCCGTCCTGGAGAAACTCCGGACCGCCGAGGAAGAATAACGCTTCACCCCCGATCGAGAGAGAGGACGTTCCATCGAAGGAGGTGGAATGGACTCGCTGTAGATTTTTTTTTCTGGAAGTCTTCCTGTCCCTCGCTGTGTGGACTTCTCTTGCGTGCCGGGAGTTTTTTCGCTACCATAATCGTGTCGATTTCTCATCTTCCACTGCCGTTTTTCATGCCGGGCGACCGGTGAACGACTGTCCCCTCTATGTCCTTTCTTCAGGAACTTAACCCGGCACAACAGCAAGCCGCTCAGGCCGTCAACGGCCCGGTGATGATTATCGCCGGCGCCGGGAGCGGCAAAACCCGGGTCCTGACCTACCGAATCGCCCATCTGATGAGTTGTGGTGTCCCGCCGTATCAAATCCTTGCGCTGACCTTTACCAACAAGGCAGCCAACGAAATGAAAGAGCGTATTCGCAAGCTGGTGGGGGAGGGGGCCCAGGAGCTCTGGATGGGGACGTTCCATTCGATTTTTGCGAGGATCCTCAGGAGAGAGGCCGAACTCCTCGGGTATACCCGCTCTTTCACGATCTATGACAGTGACGATTCGCTTAGTGCCATCAAGAAGTGCATGGAGAGGTTGAACATCTCCCAGCAGCAAATCCAGCCCCAGGTCGTCCGGGCCCGCATCAGCCATGCGAAAAACCAATTGTTGAACTCCCAGGCCTATGCAGAATTGGGGACGGAATTCCTCGACGAAAAAATTGCGACCGTGTACCAAGAGTATGAGAAGACCCTGCTGCGCAGCAACGCCATGGACTTTGACGATCTTCTCATGAAACCAATCGAGCTCTTCCAGCGGCACCACGAGGTGTTGGAGAAGTATCACCATCGGTTCAAGTTTGCGTTGGTGGATGAGTTCCAGGACACCAACAGGGCGCAGTATGAGATGATCAAGCTCCTTTCTCTCCGTCATAAGAACATCTGTGTCGTTGGCGACGATGCCCAAAGCATTTACGCGTTTCGCGGAGCGGATATTCGGAACATCCTCGACTTTTCAAAAGACTATCCGGGTTGCCAGACCTTTCGGCTGGAACAGAACTATCGCTCGACCCGCAACATTCTTTCAGTCGCCGACCGGCTTATCAAGAATAACGTTGATCAGTTAAAAAAGGATCTTTGGACGGAGAATCCCGATGGAGAGCCCGTTGTTGTGATCGAGTGCGCAGACGACCGGGATGAAGCGTACCAGGTTTTGCAGGCGATCCAGCAGGAAATCACAAGCCATCATCTCGGCCTGAAGGATGTTGCCATTCTGTACCGGACGAACGCACAATCCCGGTCCCTTGAGGATGTCTTGCGGAGAAACGGCATCCCGTACGTCATCGTGGGCGGCATCAGGTTCTACGAACGGAAAGAGATCAAGGATGTTCTCGCGTATCTCCGCTTGCTGGCCAATGACCGTGACGATGAAAGCTTCCGCCGTATCATCAATTATCCCACGCGGGGAATTGGAGGGACATCCCTTGAACGCTTGGAGTCGTACGCGCATGCTCACGCCATGCCGATGTTGCAGGCGTCCTCCATGGTCGATGCGATGGAAGGATTACAGGATCGGGCGAAGAAGAACATCTCACAATTCCGGGGGTTTATCGAAAAATATATCTCCCTCAAGCCAAAAATGTCGATCAGTGAGCTTGCCCGGTCCATGGTGGACGAATTGGGGATCCTGCAAAACTTCAAGGATGAGCGAACGACGGAGTCGATGGCCCGCTGGGAGAATGTACAGGAATTGCTTTCCGCAATCTCGGAATTTGCCGAAGAACACCCCGACGGAACTCTGGAAGCCTTTCTTGAAGAGGTTTCCCTGGTGTCAGACATCGATACCTGGGAGGGAACACGGAATGTCGTAACGTTGATGACTCTCCATGCTTCGAAGGGACTGGAGTTTCCCGTCGTTTTTATCGCGGGGCTTGAAGAGGGGTTGTTACCGTTCTATGCAACCTCCATTGAACGACCGGAGCTTGAAGAAGAACGGAGATTGTTCTACGTGGGAATAACAAGAGCGCAACGGAAGCTCTATCTCAGTAAGGCCCGCATGCGCTATCGGTTTGGCGATCTTCTTTTCACCAGTTCGTCACGATTTATTGCGGAGATCGGTGAAGATCATCTGCTCATCGTGGAGCCCAAGAGCCTTCGCCGCTCTCATGACAATGGAGTGTTTGATCGTCCTAAAACGCCTCAACGTGAGCGCCCCTCTATCCCGATGCATCACGCGGAAGAACGCCATTTTTCCGATGATTTGCCCAATTATGAGGACGAATCACAGGAGGTTTTTGAGATTAAGAAAGGCTCCCTGGTGCAGCATGAGATGTTTGGAAAGGGGAAGGTCATTCAGGTGAATGGCAGGGGGGACACCATGAAGGCCACAGTACATTTTGAAGAGTACGGTGTCAAGAGTCTTATTGTGAAATTTGCCCGGCTTCGATCCGCTTAGACCGCTCCCCCACATTTCAAGAACGGATTGTCCCACCTGAGGGCGTCCGGGTTACCTCGTCATCCCCGTTGAAACTGCTCATCCCACTTGGTCGAACTCACAAGGATAATACTCTCCCAATACTCGCGATGAATGTAATGGGTGATGAGGGTATTGAACTCCGGAATGATGGAGGGAGGAAGGATGATATACAGGAGGGCTTGTTTCCCCGATGATGGATCAAACTGATCGAGAAATACGTTGTACTGTGTCAGTGCATGTTCTGTCTCAAGATCCCCGTTGCCGGTCTTTGCTTCGCCAATAATGTACCGCTGCCGTTTTGGATCGAAGGCATAGACGTCCGGTGTCTTACCCTGCTGGTCTCCGTATCCATCGTTGCGCATGCTCTTCGCACGCGGGGTTCCGGCAACTCCGTCCGCACCGAGGATGTGAAATCCTTCTTTCCGAAATATCCCGATCAGCTCTTCGATCAAGAGCTGATGGTCTGCGGGGTCGCTTCTGAAGGCCATGGCCTATGAGCAGAGGGGGAGTGCTGAAACGAAATCAGGCCGCAGCAACGCTTGCGCCGGAGAGCACTTTTTCATAGTACCGTTCATACATGCCGATGATGTCCGTTGCCTCAAACTCCAATGCCCGCTTTCTTGCGGCCTGGGCGAAGAGTTTATGCTTGGAGGGGTTGGAGAGCAGGTCGATGCCATAACGCGCCATCCGATCGATGTCCCCAAACTCTGCAATATACCCGGTCTCTCCATGGACTTGAAGCTCCGGCAATCCTCCGACGCTTGTTGAAATGACAGGCACCTCGCAGGCCATGGCCTCCAGGGCTGAAAGGCCGAAACTCTCTGATTGGCTCGGTAACAGGAAAAGGTCTCCCGTGGAAAGGATCGGGACAATCTCCGCCTGTTTTCCGAGGAACTTGACGTCATCCTGGATCCCTAATTCACGGCACAGGAGCTCGCACTGTGATCGTTCCGGTCCGTCACCGACGAGCAGCAGCCGGCTTTTGATCTTCTTCCGGATCTCGTGGAAGATGTAAATGACGTCTTGCACGCGTTTTACACCACGGAAATTGGAAGTATGAATCACCACCTTCTCCCCATGGGGGGCGCAGGATTTCAGCACCTCGTCCGCGGCGATGCGTCTATATCTCGTCGTATCGACAAAATTCGGGATCACCTCGATGTCCTTGTCAATCCCGTAATTGGTCAGGGTTTTTTCTTTGAGGAAGCGGGAGACCGCCGTTACCCCGTCGCTCTGTTCGATACTGAATTTCATCACCGGGAGAAAGCTCGGCTCAAGCCCGACCAGGGTGATGTCCGTTCCGTGCAACGTGGTGATCACCTTGATGTCAGGCTGGTTGAGCATTTGCTTGGCCAGATAAGCGCTGGTGGCATGGGGGATGGCATAGTGGCAGTGAAGCAGGTCGAGCCTTTCATAGCGGGCCACCTCGACCATCTTACTGGCAAGGGCAAGGGTATACAGGGGGAAATCGAACAGCGGGTAGTTGGAGATCTCGACTTCGTGGAAGGAGACATTGTCCATGAATCCGCTGAGTCGCATGGGCATGGCGTAGGTGATGAAGTGGACGGAATGACCCCGTTCTGCAAGGGCTTTTCCCAATTCCGTTGCCACAACACCACTACCGCCGTACGTGGGATAACAGGTAATACCGATGTTCATGAGAACTTCCTTTTCTGACAGGCAAAAAGTAAAGAGATTTCGAGGAATAAACAAGCAGGGGAGGAGAGAGGTTCCTCAGTAATCCTGCTTTGAGAAGTACCGAATGGAAAGCGCATAGAGTACCGTGGCTGAAAGAAGAGAGTAGACGAAGGGGAGCGGATCGAAAGGCTGGTTGGCGTTGGGCCCGATGGGAAGGTTCCCTATGATCCGGGAAGAGTTCTCCAGCATGGAGCTGAGTTGTGGAGTGCTATAGTACAGAACATCCAACGCAGAATGGTAGATTTCATTCCCCCAGATTTTGAAAAGAAACATCTCACGCGACTCAAGGGCTGAAGAGAAAAACGTGTACAAAAAAGCCAGCATGATGGAAAAGCCGGCACTTTTGGTGATGACGCCGGCGATCGCGACAATGGAGAAGAACAGGAGAAACGAAGCGCAGACGGCGACAAACGAAAGAAGAAAGTTGCCGTTCCAGACGCCAAGTTTCAAGCCAAACACCAGCCACACTCCGACGGCAAAGTAAAGAAGGTTGACCGCAACTCCCGCCGAAGCTCCGAACGATCTGGCAAGGAGGAGGGCCCCGCGCGAGAGTGGCTTGCTGAGATATACCTCGACGGTTCCCTTTTCCAGCATCGAGGGGATTAAGCCCGCAACGGCGAAAACGCCGAAGAGAAGGATCGAAGAGGAGGAACTTCTCTGCACCTGAATCAGGATGAACTCGATGGGGTTGATGTTCCCGAGGTTTCTTGGGGTGAGGGGATTTCCAAAGAATGTGATCATGGAGGGATCATCCGGAGAAAGCCCCAGGGCAAATGCAAAAAAGAGGATGATGCAGTTCCCCACTACGAAATAGAACAGCAGTGTCCCGCGGAGCACTGCTTCCCGAATGGTCAGGAGAAACATGGCAAAGTATCTCATGCTTGGCCCTTTGCCTGGATGAGTTCGATAAAAGATTCTTCGAGGGTCGATTTTCGCTCTTGAAGTCCGGCGAGGTGTATTCCTTCCGAACGAACGCGGTCGATGATGGTATTCAGGGCCTCCTGATCCTTCACTCCAACGATGAGCGAAGTCCCTTCAACCTTGAGGCTCGTGGTGTGGGGGAGGATCAATGACTTCAGGGATTCTGAGACCGTTTTGTCGAGCCGCAACTCATATTCCAGGGCGCGGGAGGTGATTTCTGATACGGTCCCGACCTTCAAAACTTTTCCCTTGTTGAGTATTGCCACCCGGTCCGAAATCGCCTCGACCTCTGAGAGGAGGTGGGAGTTCAAGAAAATTGTCTTCCCCTGCTTGCGAAGGTCTTTTAGGAGGTCCCTGATTTCCTTTCTTCCCACCGGGTCCACTCCATCGGTTGGCTCATCCAGAAAAAGAATTTCAGGATCGTTCAACAAGGCCTGGGCAAGTCCTAGCCGTTGCAGCATTCCTTTGGAGTATCGTTTGATCTTGACTTTTTTCCACTCGGAGAGGCCGACAAGATCGAGAAGGGAGAGCGCCCTGTCACGGAGAGCGGGTCCGGTCAAACCGCTCAGGCCGCCAAAAAAATGGAGGGTCTGGTACCCCGTCAGGAACTGTGGATAACGGTGGTTCTCCGGAAGGTAGCCGATCTTTTCTTTGATCTTAAGGGATCCTAAGGTCTCCCCGAGAATCGTTGCCCCTCCCGTGGTGGGGTGGACAATGGAGAGAAGGATTTTGATGAAGGTGGTTTTTCCCGCACCGTTGGGACCCAGGAGACCGAAGATTTCGCCTGAATCGACAGAGAGCGATACATCTACGAGAGCGGGGACAGTGACACGCTTGAAAACACCTGAACGGTATGTCTTAAAAATCGAGGTTGTTTCGACGATTGGCATAAGAACGGCAGTAAAGGTATTTAATTTGCGCTTCTTTTACAATGTTAAAAACTGATAATTATTCCTACTTGTGCTTGACATACACCTGCGAAAAGTCGTATATTTGTTGTGCAATTTCATCAAGGAATCTCGTGTTAGCCTTGATTTTTTTTCGGACCAATGTAAGACTTTTTAAGTCGTATTTATGCTTCAGCTCTCGAAAAAAGTGGAATACGGCCTGATTGCCTTACGCCATATGGCGATGAAGCCTATGGGGCATGTGTTCACGGCAAAGGAGCTTTCCAAAGAGTATGACCTTCCCTACGAATTGCTCGCCAAGGTGTTGCAGAAGCTTGCCCGGGTGGGCATTATCCGGTCCCTGCAGGGAGTCAAAGGGGGATATGCTCTTACGAAACGTCCGGAAGAACTTTCTGTTTCCTGGGTGGTAAGGGCAATTGAAGAAAGCCGCCCCATGGTTGCAGAGTGTTATTCCGATGGCGCTGAGAGTTGCTACCTTTTCGACGCCTGCACGATCCGGCGACCCCTGGGGAAACTCCAGCGCAATTTAAATGTTCTGTTTGATAAAATGACTGTGCAGGAAATCATTTGAATTTTCCCTTCACCTTTCTACCGGAATGATCATGAACGAGAAATTAAAACTCCTGACTGATAACAACAAAGAGGTCTGGACGCTCCTCAAATCGAAGTACAAGCTCTTTCATCTTTCGAATGTTTTTTTCCGTGACCTCCATTATGGCGTGATGTCGTACCTTCAAGTCAAGGGGGTCAAGCATGGATATGCCGACGCAGAGAAATTGACCACGCAATGGATTGAAGCCCTTGAGAAGTCGGGGTTATTGAAACGGATCGATGGCGATGCGTACATGCTGAACAATCCCGAGTTCAAGAAGCCTGCGGTAAAACCGGCCGTTGCTGCAAAACCGGCGGCGCCCCGTCCTGCCGTGACAACCGCTCCAGGCGTTGGAGTGGCAAAGCCGGCTGGAACGGCAACAGCGGCCCCGGCACAAACGGCACCGGCCCCATCGACACCTGCGGATCAGAAGAGTTAGCAATTGCAGGTCAAGAGTAGAATGTTACAATCAACCAGGCACTTATGAGCACTGAGACCAACACCTTAGAGCAATTAGCAAACCGGGAGTACAAGTGGGGGTTCGTCACCGATATCGAGGCGGACACCGCTCCCCGCGGATTGACCGAAGATACGATCCGGTTTATCTCTGCCAAAAAGAAGGAGCCGGAGTGGTTGCTGGAATGGCGCCTCAAGGCTTACCGTCATTGGCTGACCATGGCTGAACCACGCTGGCCCAACGTGCGGTACCAAAAGATCGATTACCAGGATATTATTTACTACTCAGCCCCCAAGCAGAAAAAAGTACTGAACAGCCTGGATGAGGTCGACCCGGAATTGTTAAAGACCTACGAGAAGCTCGGCATCTCCCTGAACGAGCAAAAGATGCTCGCGGGAGTTGCGGTCGATGCAGTATTTGACAGTGTTTCGGTCGCCACCACCTTCAAGAAAAAGCTCCATGAGGCGGGGGTGATCTTCTGTTCCTTCTCGGAGGCGGTGCAAGAACACCCCGAGCTTGTCAAAAAATATCTCGGCTCGGTCGTTCCGGCCAACGATAACTTTTTCGCCGCCCTCAACTCGGCTGTCTTTAGCGATGGCTCCTTCTGTTACATCCCCAAAGGCGTTCGCTGCCCGATGGAACTCTCTACGTATTTCCGTATCAATTCGGCGGACACCGGGCAATTTGAAAGGACGCTGATTGTTGCCGAAGAAGGCGCGTACGTCAGTTACCTGGAAGGGTGCACTGCGCCGATGCGTGACACAAACCAACTGCATGCGGCCGTGGTGGAACTCGTTGCGGTCGGGGATCGTGCCCAGATCAAATACTCGACAGTGCAGAACTGGTACCCGGGGGACAAGGAAGGGAAGGGGGGGATTTATAATTTCGTCACGAAACGAGGAAAGTGTGCGGGGAAAAACTCGAAAATCTCCTGGACGCAGGTCGAAACCGGATCGGCCATTACGTGGAAGTACCCCAGCGTGATTTTGCAGGGGGATCATTCCGTCGGTGAGTTCTATTCGGTGGCTGTCGTCAATAATTATCAGCAGGCCGATACCGGGACCAAGATGATCCACATCGGCAAAAACACCAGCAGCACGATTGTTTCGAAGGGTATTTCAGCCGGGTTCGGTCAGAACTCCTACAGGGGACTTGTCGAAATCAAACGGGGCTCCACCCGGTCGAGGAATTTCTCCCAGTGTGATTCGCTGTTGTTGGGGGACAAGTGTGGCGCTCATACATTCCCCTACATCGAAGTGAAGAACAAAACCTCCCGGGTGGAACACGAAGCTTCAACCTCCAAGATCGGGGAAGACCAGATCTTTTACTGTAAACAACGGGGGCTGACGACGGAAGACGCCGTGGGCATGATCGTCAATGGATTCTGTAAAGAGGTCTTTCGTGAGCTCCCGATGGAATTTGCCGTCGAGGCTCAAAAATTGCTCGGTATCAGTCTCGAAGGGAGCGTGGGGTAACCCCGGCGCAACGGATTTCACAAGCACCATCCAACAGAACACAGAGGAAATCGATGCTTCACATCAACAATCTGCATGCCAGGATCAATGGAAATGAAATTCTCTCCGGCGTCAACCTGAAGGTCCAGCCCGGCGAAATTCACGCCATCATGGGACCAAACGGCTCCGGGAAAAGTACGCTTGCCCAGGTGCTTGCCGGACGAGAGGCTTATGAAGTGACAGAAGGCGAAGTGCTGTACGAAGGTAAGAACCTGCTTGAGCTTGATCCGGAAGAACGGGCGCGCGAGGGGGTTTTCCTCGCATTTCAGTATCCGGTGGAAATTCCCGGCGTCAGCAATACCTATTTCCTCAAGGCGGCTTTGAACTCTATCCGCAAACACAACGGGTTGGAGGAACTGGATGCTGTCGAGTTTCTCAAGCTCATCAAACAGCGCATGAAGATCGTCGACATGGATGAGAGCCTCCTGAGCCGCCCGGTGAACGAGGGGTTTTCCGGCGGCGAGAAGAAGAGGAATGAGATTTTCCACATGGCGGTGCTTGAGCCGAAGCTCGCGATCCTGGATGAGACCGATTCGGGTCTCGATATTGATGCGTTGCGGATTGTCGCCGATGGGGTGAACAAGCTCCGGCGTAAGGATAACGCCGTTATCGTCGTCACACACTATCAGCGACTGTTGAACTATATCGTCCCCGATTTCGTCCACGTCCTGATGGAGGGAAGGATCGTCAAATCCGGAACGAAGGAACTTGCCCTGGAGCTCGAAGAGAAGGGGTACGATTGGATCAAGGTTGCCTCCGACAGCACCCTGGCAACTGCATAAGGGGATGAACAGCATGATGAAACAATCAACCGAACAGACCCCCTGGTATCAATCGAACTTTGCCTTGTTTGAGAAGAACCTCAACGGTGAATCTTCCTCGCGCCTTCATGCCATGCGCATGGAAGCCATGGCGCGGTTTACGGAGATGGGCTTCCCGACGACGAAGCATGAAGAGTGGCGGTTCACCAACGTCAGCCCTATTGCCAGAGCCACCTTTCAACCGTCGTTCCAGTCGGACGCGGCCGGACTCTCCAGCGAAGATGTTGAGCGGATGAGTTTTGGTGCGACGCATCGCCTGGTTTTCGTCAACGGCCATTTTGTGAAAGAGCTTTCGTCGATCGGCCCCCTGCCCGGGGGAGTGATCGTAGGGGACCTTGCTTCCGCCCTGAAGGGAAACGATGAGCTGGCCCATGGCTCTTTGGGAAAGCATGCCTCGATCCAGGAGAATGCCTTTACGGCCCTCAACATGGCGTTTGTGCAGGATGGAGCGTTCATCTATGTCCCGCAAGGAAAGGTGGTTGAGGAAGCGGTGAGTCTTCTTTTTATTTCCACCGGGTCCACCCACCGTTATATTGCCCCCCGGAACCTCATCATCGTCGGGGATCATGCCCGGGTGACTATCGCGGAAAGCTATCTCAGTCTGGCAAATCACGGCTCCCTGACCAACGTTGTCACGGAAATTACCGCAGGGGAGAATGCTGTCATCGAACACGACAAGCTTCAAAATGAAAGCCCCCAGGCTTATCATATTGCCTCACTTCACGTGCATCAGAAGGAAAAAAGCAATTTTATCTCGAACTCCATTGCGATCGGAGGAGGGCTTGTCCGGAACAACGTGACCTCCATTCTCGATGGGGAGTACGCTGAATGCACCCTGAATGGCCTCTCCGTGGCAAACGGGATGCAGTTGATCGATAACCATACCACGATCGACCATGCCAAACCGAATTGCCCCAGCCATGAGTTGTACAAATCGGTGCTCGACGGATCCTCGCGCGGCGTGTTTAATGGGAAAATCTTCGTCCGCAAGGATGCACAGAAGACGGATGCCAAACAAACCAACATGACCCTGCTTCTCTCCGACGAAGCAACCATGGATACCAAGCCGCAATTGGAGATCTTCGCTGATGACGTGAAATGTACGCACGGGGCAACGGTGGGTCAGCTCGACGCCGACCAGATGTTCTACCTCCGCTCACGGGGAATCGGGACGACGCTGGCTGCCGACATCCTGACCTTTGCCTTTGCAAGCGACGTTGTGAATCGCGTCCATGTTGACGGTTTGAGGGGCCAATTGGAAGCGCTGGTCCATGCCAAGCTCGGAAAAGGGAGGGAACGCTAAATGATCGCGCAGTCCCCCTTCGCACAAACGCCGTCAAAGACCATACCGCTCGATGTTGAGCGGCTTCGAAGGGACTTCCCGATTTTACAAACGAGCGTCCGGGGAAAACCGCTCGTCTATCTGGACAATGCTGCGACAACGCAGAAGCCCCGGGTGGTGATCGATGCGCTTCGCCGGTACTATGAGGCGCAGAACGCCAATATCCACCGTGGCGTCCATTACTTGAGCGAGCTGGGAACGAAACTGTATGAAGATGCCCGCCTGAAGGCACAGGACTTTATCCATGCCGCCGACTGGCGGGAAATTATCTTTGTCCGCGGAACAACGGAAGGGATCAACCTCGTCGCAGCGACCTATGGACGGTCAAAGCTCAACGAGGGGGACGAGGTTTTGATCTCCGGGATGGAACACCATTCGAATATCGTTCCCTGGCAGATGGTGTGTGGAGAGAGGAAGGCGACCCTCAAGGTGGTCCCGCTGAACGATAACGGCGAACTTGTTCTTGAGGAGTACGACCGCATGTTGAGTTCGAGGACGAAAATGGTCGCCCTGGCTCATGTCTCCAACGCTCTTGGAACCGTCAACCCTCTCAAGCGGATGATCGCGATGGCGCACGCGAAAGGCATCCCCGTGCTCGTCGACGGTGCACAAGCTTTGCCTCATATGAAGGTCGATGTGCAGGATCTCGATTGTGATTTCTATGCTTTCTCGGCCCATAAAATGTACGGTCCGACCGGGATAGGGGTTCTCTACGGCAAATCTGCACTGTTGCAGGACATGCCCCCGTACCAGGGAGGGGGCGATATGATCAAATCGGTGACGTTTGAGAAAACACTTTTCAACGACCTCCCGTACAAGTTCGAGGCAGGAACACCGAATATCGCAGATGGGATAGCCTTCGGAGCCACGCTGGATTACGTACAGGCACTTGATTGGACGGCGGTCATGCACTATGAGCGTGATCTCCTGGACTATGCAACGGAGCAACTTTCGGGGATCAAAAGCTTGAGGCTTATTGGAACGGCCCGGGAGAAAGCTGGTGTTATCTCCTTCGTCCTGGGTACCATCCATCCCCATGATATCGGAACGATCCTCGATCAGGAAGGGATTGCGGTCAGGACCGGGCACCATTGCGCCCAGCCGGTGATGATACGGTACGATGTTCCGGCGACAGTGCGCGCTTCCTTCGCGTTCTACAACACCAAAAGCGAGGTCGATGCGCTGGTGCGGGGAATCGGCAAAGTGTTGGAGGTATTTGCGTAATGGCGGCAGATGAACTTCGATCGCTGTACCAGGAGATCATCCTGGAACACAATAAGAACCCCCGGAATTTCCGCACGATGGAGGATTCGGATGTTTCGGTGGAAGGGTATAATCCGCTGTGTGGAGATCACTACACGGTCTATCTGAAACTCGAAGGGGATGTCGTGAAGGACGTTTCTTTCAAAGGTTCCGGGTGTGCAATTTCCAAAGCCTCCGCCTCGGTGATGAGCACCATGGTCAAAGGCAGGACAAAGCAGGAGGCGGAAGCACTCTTTGAACGGTTCCATGATCTTGTGACCGGAAAACCGGGACAGTCTGCCAGCCTCGATGATCTTGGGTCCCTGGCGGCATTTGCCGGAGTCAGCGAGTTTCCCGCCCGCGTGAAGTGCGCCAGCCTGGCCTGGCATACACTGCACGGGGCACTTGAAAACAAACAGGAAGCAATCACCACGGAGTAGATTGTAAGGAGGAACGCATATGGCAGAAGTCTTTGCAGAGGTCAAGACGCAGGAGGGGGAAGTTGTCGTGATTACGCCTCGGGCAGCGCAGGAGATCGTCAAGATCAAACAGGAGAACAATATCGCGGAAACGCACGCCTTGCGCCTCGGTGTCAAGGGGGGCGGTTGCTCCGGGATGAGTTACGTTCTGGCGTTCGATGAGAAGCCGCGCACCGGAGATGCGATCTACCAGATCGAGGGGATCACCGTCTATGTGGATCCCAAGAGCTTGTTCTATCTTTCCGGCACAACGTTGGACTTTTCTGACGGACTGAATGGTCGCGGGTTTGTCTTTAATAACCCCAATGCGAGCCGGACATGCGGGTGCGGCAGTTCCTTTGGCGTCTAACCGGAAAAATTCATGACACAGGAAAACCAGACAGTGACCGGAGAAACGACTCAGGTCGGGAACGAATACCCGAGGGAGATCCAGGTGGGAAACAGACTTGTTCCCATCAAGACGGAACTGGAGGGAAAAATCTGGGACGCCTTGAAGGAATGCTATGACCCGGAGATTCCCGTGAACATCGTCGACCTTGGGCTGGTCTACCAGATCACCATCGACGATTCGGTGCCCGAGGAGACCAATGTCTTTGTGAAGATGACATTGACGGCACCGGGGTGCGGAATGGCGCCGATGATTGCCGCCGATGTGCGGCGAAGGGTTATGCTTGTGCAGACAATCAAAAATGCTCATATCGATATCGTATTCGATCCGCCCTGGACACCCGCCATGATGTCCGAGGCAGCCAAGTTGATGCTGAATATGTGATAGTTCCGGGCCCGGGGTATGCGACTTGCTTCAAGTCGAAGGGCGCCGGTCTACTCAAGGAATAATCCCTCTACCTGATAACCCGTTGAAAGGAGTTTGTATGGCGTACGAATGGAAATTTAACCCGCGTCCTTATTCCGATGAGGAGGCAAAAAAAATGCTCGGCAATGTGGTCAGCCCGGAAACGACCGATTGGCATTACAACACGCACCACAAGGGTTATGTGACCGCGCTGAACAACATCGAGAAGGCCCTGGAAGGTGCTGATCGGGCCACCGCGAACGGAAACTACAGCGTCATCGGCGAGTTGAAACGCAGGTTCACCTGGAACCACGCGGGTGCCTTGCTGCACGATGTGTACTGGGAGGTGCTGGGAGGGGATGGCGATCCCTCGAAGGGTCCTGAGGTGAAGGCTGCCCTGGAGAAGGAGTTCGGCTCGTTCGACGCCTGGAAAGCGGATTTCAAAGCCGGTGCGGTCTCAGCGAAACTAAGCGGATGGGGTTTGCTCGTTGCGGACAGGCTGTATTCCGGCCGATTGTTGAATATCACGGTGGATGAGCATCACTATGGCGCCATCTGGGGAGGCATACCGCTTATCGCTTGCGATGTGTTTGAGCATGCCTATTATCATAAAGATGGACCGGGCAGAGCCAAGTACATCGATAACTTCCTCGCGAGCCTCCACTGGGAGCGAATCAACGACCGGTACAAGAAGTACGTCCTCGGAAAGTAACCGAAGGATGATCGTCGCTTCAAGAAAGGGTCGGAATGAATTCCGGCCCTTTTTGTTTATCGGGAACCCCTCCATTTGCTCCTCAGAGAACTATTCGCTAACATCTCGTCGTTCCGTTGATACGTCACTCATGATCCTTTCCTCTCCCGTCTGAATGAGTACTCTCAGCACCCGATCGCTCTTCCTCATCACCCTTCTCGTTCATGTTGGTATTGCTCAAGACCCCATGGAGAAGGAGCTGAGTGCGCGTGTTTCCCAGACCAGATTGCTCTCCACGGTCCGTGAACTTGTGAAGATCGGGACACGGATGGGAGGAACTCCTTCGGGAGACAAGTCGGCCCGGTACCTCGAACAGCGCTTTAAGAGAATCGCTCTTCCGGTCGAAGTGGTCGAAGAGCCCCCGAAGCTCGCATTCAACAATCAATCCTGGTCCCTTCGTGTCGAACAGCCGCGTGAGCTCCGGAATCTCATCAAGCACGAATGGTTGGGGGGCTTTTCTCCCTCCGTTCCCCTCACCCAAGCTCCCCTGGAAGTGTGGCCTCCTTCCGATGAACTCGAAGACGATTCCATCCGGGGCAAAGCATTCCTGATTGAATCTCCCCTTTCCCAGAGACTGTATAACCGACTGGTAGAGCACGGAGCGACAGCGTTATTGTTGAGTTCTCCTCTTCTCGAGGGGGCGTATTCCGAATGGGCGTTCATAGCCGACCTGCGACCGGCACGCGATAATGCGATCCCACTCTACAACCTCTCCTTCAACAATGCCTCTGTGCTGAGGAAGATGTTAGAGGATGACATTCCCGTCACGGTGTCGTTCTCTTCGAAGGTCACGATCGAGAGGGGATCCCCCAAAACAGTGGTGGCCACCATGGAGGGGGAGAGCGACTCCTGTTATATCGTCTGTGCCCATGGGGATTCCGACTCCGGCGGCCCCGGAGCGGATGATAATGCCTCGGGGGTCTCCGGCGTTCTCGAGCTTGCCCGCGTATTGAATGGGATGGTGAGTTCCGGACTTCTTCCGAAACCGGCCTTCACCATCAAGTTTATCGTTTGGGGATCGGAAATCTATTCAACGGAGCATTACGTTCGTCGGCATCAGGATTCGTTAGAGAAGATCCTGGGTGTCTTGAATTACGATGAGATCGGGACCGGGGCGACGCGGAATTGCCTCTATTTTGAATCGAACGACATTGAACACAACGAAAAACTCCTTCGTACGCTTGAGAGAGTTGGCGAGGAGTATGTCGGGAGAAAGGGCTTCTGGGAGGAATCGACCACAAATCCCTCCCAGGGTGGAACCGATTCGTATGTTTTCCTTCCCGACTGGCTTGGTCGGTTGAATCTTCCGGAGGTGGAGGTTCCCTCCGTCACCATCTACACGGGAGCATGGAATGAACTGAAAACCATCCCTCAAACGGAGGGATGGTCATCTCAAGCATGGAAGGGCCATCCTGATTCGGTCACGGTCGATTATTCAGCCTACTATCACTCTTCCCTCGATACGCCGGCGCGGACGACGGAGAAAGAACCGTTCAATATGGTCTGGGGAGTGAAGGCGGTGGGCATCGCGCTTCTCAGGCTGGCTTGGTGAGAAGATCAGTGTCTCTTCCCTTGACAACGGCACGCATCTTCCGTACTTTTGCCTATGCAAAATAAGGATGAACAAGTTCCAGGCAGCACCGTGGAAGCTGATTCCTGCCCAACCGATGCATTCCACTATTGGCAGTATTGTGTCAATTGCGGGACCCTGCTCCAAAGCCGCAAATGCAAGTTGTTTTGCCCGAAGTGCGGGTTCTACCATTCCTGCAGCGAACCGTAAGATCCTGTATTGTGCTTTGGGGCCGGAGAATCGTCCGTGTGGCGTCGACTCTCTTGTTCCCTTTCCCTCCTTCAACATTTCCATGCGGTGACCTGTGCCGGAGACCAAGGATCTGAGAATGGTGTATACGTTTGGTTCGGTACGATACGACTTCACTGTGAGGACCTATCTGATGGGGGTCCTGAATGTCACGCCTGATTCTTTCTCTGATGGGGGAAAGTTTGTCACGACGGAGTCTGCCGTCAAACGAGGCATGCAGATGGTCGAGGAGGGGGCGGATTTCATTGATGTAGGAGGGGAATCGACCAGACCCGGCTCGGAGCCGGTCCCGGTGACGGAGGAAATCCGTCGCATTGTTCCGGTCATTGAACAACTGGGGAAGATGACGCCGATCCCCATTTCAGTCGACACATACAAATCCGAGGTAGCGAAGGCAGCCATCGAAGCGGGTGCACTCATCGTGAATGATATCAGCGCCATGACCTTCGATCCGGAGATGCTTCCCCTGGTTGCCCGTGAGAAGGTCTCGGCGGTGCTCATGCACATGAAGGGGACTCCGAAAACCATGCAGCAAAACCCCGAGTACGATCATGTCGTGAGAGAGGTTGGCGAGTACCTGCAGGGGCGGGCTGAACAATGCCGGGTCGCGGGCATTGAGCAGGTGTTGATCGATCCCGGGATCGGATTTGGGAAGAACCTTCAACACAATCTTGCATTGATCAAGCACCTGAGTGTCTTCCGTTCCTACGGATTTCCGCTTCTTGTCGGCCCCTCAAGAAAGTCTTT
The DNA here is from genome assembly GCA_016192345.1 of Ignavibacteriales bacterium. Classification (GTDB taxonomy): domain Bacteria; phylum Bacteroidota; class Ignavibacteria; order UBA10030; family UBA10030; genus UBA6688. The sequence continues at coordinate 38,737 of JACPUH010000054.1, forward strand.
TTTGGGGATGCTCCTCGATTTGCCCGTCGACCAGCGACTCGAGGGAACGGCTGCCGCAGTGACGGCCTGTGTCCTGCATGGAGCCAGCGTTGTCCGGGTTCATGATGTACGCGCGATGAAGCGCGTCCTCACGGTGGCAGACGCCCTCTATCATTCGGCATGATCCATGACCCTTGTCATTATTCCCGCCTTCAATGCCGAAGGGACCCTGCCGGAGCTTTTACGCCGCCTTGCCTTGATCGTCGATGCGAACTCCATCCTCGTCGTGGATGACGGGTCGGTGGATCGAACGGCGACAATTGCTGCAGGCCTTGGCGTCCGGGTCATCCAACATCGCGTCAACAAGGGAAAGGGAGCGGCTCTTAAGACCGGGTTTGAGTATGCGAGGACACTGCCACGTTGTGAAGCCGTCGTGACCCTGGATGCGGACCTGCAGCATGTTCCCGAAGAACTCCCAAAGTTCTTTGAGGCGCGCATGCGCTCTTCGGCAAACATCATTATTGGTTTTCGGGAACGGTTGGGAACATCGATGCCGTTTCACCGGATCGCTTCGAATGCATTGACCTCCTGGCTTGTCTCCGCACGGGTGGGGAAAGAAATTCGCGACAGCCAATCCGGCTACCGGCTTATCGGCAGGGAAGTGTTGGATGCCGTTACGCTCGATTCCCAGGGATACGAAATGGAGACAGAATTACTCGTCAAGGCAACCCGGAAGGGGTTTCAGGTGGGATTTGTTTCCATCCGGACCGTATACGGCACCGGGCACAGTTCTATGACGCACTGGCATACCACGAAACAGTTCCTGCGGATCTTATTAAAGGAAGAATAATGGGTCGCTTTGATCAAGAACGTCGCGAGATGATTGGAGTCTTGAAGGAGAAGGGGATTACGGATGAACGGGTCGTGCAGGCGATGGCCAACGTGGAACGGCACGTGTTCGTCAACGAGCCCTTTGTTAACCGCTCCTATGAAGACACGGCGCTCCCGATTGAAAAGTCACAAACCATCTCCCAACCCTACACGGTTGCCTTTATGACCCAGGAACTCGATCCGCAGCCCGGAGCAAAAATTCTGGAGATCGGGACCGGTTCAGGATACCAGGCTGCGATCCTGGCCGAGATGGGATGCAGGGTCTTCACCATCGAGCGCCATATGGAGTTGCTCCTGGAAGCGCGGAAGCTTTTTGAGCGACTGGGCTACAGGGTGGCGACCCGCGGCGGCGACGGAACGGTCGGGTGGTCGGAGTTTGCTCCGTACGATGGCATCATTGTGACCGCCGCAGCGCCCGAAGTTCCCGACGCTCTGGTCAAGCAACTGTCCGAAGGTGGGAGACTGGTCATCCCCGTGGGTGATCTCGACTCTCAAAGTCTCCGGGTCATGACAAAATTGGAGGATCGGTTGGAAATAAAAGAGGTGCGGGGATTCAAGTTTGTCCCACTGATCGGGAAACAGGGGTGGAATGGGAAATGACCGGACCTCTGCCATAAATCTCTTCACTCCGAACGAACCATGCTTCAGAAAAGCCATACTTTCCTCTTGTTGAACGTTCCCCAAACGAGCTTCCCTTGAGTTTAATCCTCGCACTTGTCGGACCGACGGCCTCGGGAAAAACCCCGCTCTCCCTTCTTCTCGCCGGAAAACTCAACGGCGAAATTGTTTCCGCCGACTCACGGCAAATCTATAAACATCTTGATATCGGGACGGCAAAGCCGGACAAGGCAGAGCTCCGATCTGTTCCTCATCACTTCATCAATATTCGGGAACTCCATGAGGAGTATAATGCCGGGGTCTATGGTGAGCAGGCACGAAAAACCATCGCTGCTCTTCAACACCGAAAGAAGCAACCGATCCTGGTTGGAGGATCCGGATTGTATGTGAAGTCGGTTATCGATGGCCTCTTCGAGGGACCGGGGAAGGATCCGGACCTTCGTTCCCAACTTCAGGAGCGTCTGGAAAGGTCGGGGCTGCCGACTATGTTCAATGAATTGAAGAAAGTCGATCCTGTGTCTGCCTCACGGATGGAGGAAGTTAAATCAAGGCAGGTCCTGCGCGCGCTCGAGGTCTATTACATCACCGGGAAACCGCTCTCCCGGTTGCATGAAGAACAACGGAAGGACCCGGGGCTTTCCGTTGCCCAATTTGCAATTGATTGGGACCGAAAAACGCTGTATGAGCGGATCAATGCAAGGGTGGAGGCGATGTTGCAGAAAGGTTTGGTGGAAGAGGTGGAGTCTCTTCTTCGGAGCGGATACGACCGGCGCTTGAACGCTCTCAATACGGTCGGCTATAAGGAAGTATTCCAGTATCTCGATGGCACGCTGAAGTATGAAGCAATGGTGAACCTGATCAAGCAGAACACACGTCGTTTCGCCAAACGGCAACTGACCTGGTTCCGCGCTGACCCGAGAATCCAATGGCTTCCGGTTACCCAAAGGGACGACAACTTTGAAGCCCTTGCCGACCTGATCAGGAGACGTTTCCAGGAGAGTGTCCAAAAACTTCATTGATTTTCGAGCGTCGGTTTCCTATATTGGAACGCATTTGAAGCATCATCGGGGCGTGGCGCAGCCTGGCTAGCGCGCTTGGTTCGGGACCAAGAGGCCGCGAGTTCGAATCTCGCCGCCCCGACTCTACACCCTCTGCTTATTACCCCTCTCGCAACGACCACTCTCGCAGTGCGCTCAGCTCGCTTCATTGAAACTCTGGCCATTTTTGGCTACTTTTGGTTCGTCTGAACCGGGAACTCATATGCCGTCAAATATTGTAGCAATCGTTGGACGTCCAAACGTCGGGAAATCGACGCTCTTTAATCGCATTTTAGGGGTCCGAGAGGCGATTGTTCATGATTCCCCCGGTGTAACGCGGGACAGGAAGTATGCGGAAGCCGAATGGACCGGAAAGCAGTTTATCATTATCGATACCGGGGGCTTCGTCCCCGATTCCAAAGACGTGTTCGAACGGGCCATTCGAGAGCAGGCCCAGATCGCCATTGAAGAGGCCGATGTTGTTGTTTTCGTGGTTGACGCGATGGCTGGGGTTGCCCCTTTGGATAAGGAGCTCGCCGATATCCTCCGGAAATCTGACAAGCCGGTCTACCTCATCGCCAACAAGATCGACTCGGCTCAACGGGAGATCCACGCCCACGAATTCCATGAACTCGGTTTGGGAGAGCCAATTCAAATCTCTGCGCTGGGTGGGAGGCAGATCGGGGATTTCCTCGACACCGTCACCTCGACGTTCGAACAGCATAAAGAGTCCGAACAGGTAGAGTCTCCCCTGAGGCTGGCCGTCATCGGGAAGCCGAATGTGGGCAAATCGTCCCTCGTCAATGCATTGCTGGGAGTTAACCGCCAGGTCGTGACCGATATTCCGGGTACGACACGTGACCCCATCGACTCTCTCCTCAAGTACAAGAACGAAGAGGTCATTCTTATCGACACGGCAGGGTTGAAAAAACAACGCCGCGTCAGCGAAAGCATAGAGTTCTACAGCGCCCTGAGGACATTGAAGAGCATAGACCGGAGTGATGTAGCCGTCATCCTGCTGGACGCGCAACGTGGAATCGATCATCAGGATCTTCACATCATCGAATCCGCCCTGGAGCGAAACCGGGCTGCCGTCATTGCCGTCAATAAGTGGGATCTGGTGGAGAAGGATACCAATACTTCCAAAAAATTTGAGACGTTCATCAACGCAAAGCTCGGACTCTATGATTACCTGCCCGTCGCATTTGTTTCGGCGCTCACCAGGCAACGGATCTTCAAGCTGATCGATCTCGCACAAGAGGTCCACCGGGAACAGAGTAAGCGGGTTGGCACCAGTGAATTGAATGACACCATGCTGCCGGTGATCGAAAACAATCCCCCCAAATCCTCCAGCCCGAAAGAGATCAAGATCAAGTTCATTACCCAAGTGAAGACTCGTCCACCGGTGTTCGCCATGTTCTGTAATGAACCGAAGCTGGTGCAGGAATCCTACAAGAGGTTCCTCATGCACCAACTCCGCGATCATTTTGGGTTTCGGGGTGTTCCTCTCCGACTAACATTTAAACGAAAATGAAGCAGCGGATACTGGTCGTTGGAGGTCTTGCGGCCGGGCCAAGCGCCGCGAGCAAGGCAAAACGGGTCAATCCGAATGCCGATGTGACCCTCTTCGAGGGGGGCGAGCATATTTCGTATGGGATCTGCGAGGTTCCGTACTATGTCGGAGGAATTGTCAATGATCCAGACCACTTGATTTCGTACACCCCTCAACGCCTCGAAAAGGAAAAAGGGGTTAAGGTGAAAACCCTCCATCTCGTTGAGGGGATCGATCCTGTCAGGAAAAAGATCGTCGTACGAGATTTGCTGAGGGACAAGCTTGCTGAACATCCGTATGACAAGCTCATCCTTGCAACGGGTTCCATGCCACGGTCCCTGGGACTTTCCGGGGAAAAGGGAAGGAATGTATTTAACGTCAAGTCGCTCGATCAAGGACTTGCCATCAAACAGTTCATCGATCAGGAACATCCCAGGCGGGCGCTCATCATCGGCGGCGGGTATATCGGGATGGAACTTGCCGAAGCGCTGAGGAATCATGAGATGCAAACCACGCTTCTCCACCGTGGTGACCTGCCAATGTCCGGGCTGGAGAATGAAACGCGCCTCGCGGTGAAACAGGAGCTCGAAAAGCACGGGGTGGCTTTTGTCTCGCGGTCTCATGTTCAGGAGTTGAGATCAGATACCACGGGGAAAGTGGTCGAAGTCATGGCAAGCACAGGGGCTTATGAGGCCGATCTCGTGATTCTTTCATTGGGAGTGGAGCCACAGACTACTTTGGCGAAAGCCGCCCGCATCCGTGTGGGTCGTTACGGTGGAATCCAGACTGACCAACGTCAGGCGACAAGCATCGACTCCATTTACGCTGCTGGAGATTGCTGTGAGATCAGGAACGTGGTGAATAACGCATGGATGTATATCCCCCTGGCCACAACGGCTTCCAAACAGGGTTGGGTAGCGGGGGAAAACGCGGCGGGTGGTCGCGCAGTCTTCAAAGGGGTCATTCGAGCCATTGCCGTCAAGGTTTTTGACCAGGAGATTGCACAGGTGGGAATCAGCTCCCAGGAAGCCGCGGAATCTGGATTCGATGTTGTCACGGAGTCCATTACGGCGAATTCAAGGGTCGGCTTCATGCCGGCAAACGCCAAGGTCCACCTGACGTTGATCGCGGATAAACGTTCGAAGCGCTTGCTCGGGGCAAATATCTTTGGGGAAGACGGGGCTGTGCTGCGCGCTAATACGCTCGGGGTCGCAATCCAGCAACATCTGACCATAGACCAGCTGGCGCGGCTTGACCTCATTTACACTCCTCCGTACTCGCCCCTCTGGGATCCCATCCTGATTGCCGCCAACCAGATCGGGAAACGATTGTAACAGGCCGGAACGGCCCTGCCATCCTCATTCAACGGGAGAACGATGAAAAACCTGACGATCATTCAGCATCCTCTTGTCAAACGGGATCTCACCCTGCTGCGCGACCGGAAGACCCCAAGTAACGTTTTCCGCTCGATCCTGCGGCGAACCTCCACCTTGATGGCGTATGAAGTCACGAGGAACCTTCCCCTGAAAAACATCAAGGTCCGTACACCTCTCGAGTCGACTTCCGGCAGCATCATCGGAAAACCTGTCGTCCTTGTCCCGATTCTTCGTGCCGGGCTCGGTCTGGTCGGAGGGTTTGTCGAGGTTATCCCGGACGCTCGCGTCGGCCACATTGGCCTCTACAGGGATGAGGAATCCCTGAAGCCCGTCGATTACTATTTTAAGGTCCCGCGAAATCTGAAACAGGCTCTTGTGCTTCTCCTTGATCCCATGCTTGCAACGGGAGGAAGCGGGGCCGCCGCGATAACATACCTCAAGGAAAAAGGGGCGCAAAGAATTCTGTATGTCAGCCTTGTCGCTGCTCCGGAAGGTGTGCGAAAAGTTGTGAAGGCACATCCGGACGTCATGATCTACACGTGCGCCCTTGACCGGGAACTCAATCGCAAAGGATATATTCTTCCCGGACTCGGGGATGCCGGCGATCGTATTTTCGGGACGGAGTAGGGGGTGAGCGTACAACGATCTTTGGCCCTGGCCTTTGTCCTTGCCCAGTTCGCTGCAAGCGGGTATGCGCAACGTCTCCTTGAAGCACCGCTGCATGGTCTTGTTCTTGAAGGTATCGAGCTCACCCTGAACCAGCGGCACGAGGAAGCCGATTCGCTTTTTCGACTCGTTGCCCGGGAATACCCGGATCACCCGGCGGGCCATGTCTATCGGGCGGGCGCCTTCCAGGCCTGGAGTATCGATTACAAGTTGGCTTTGGACAGCCCGGAGTTCGATTCACTTCTTGCAAAGGCTTTAGAAGCCTCACAACGCATGACCGAGGCGGACCCCGACAACCCGTGGGGATATTTTTTCCTCGGAACAACCCTGGGGTACGATTCATACGCGCGCGTGTACCGGGGAGATTGGTTGGGAGGTGTCATGAA
>JACPUH010000061.1 GCA_016192345.1 Ignavibacteriales bacterium
ACGACGGGTGAATTGAAGGTGAACAAGCGGTCATGCAACGTCGGTCAGATTATCAATTATACGGTCTCTGCCGTGAAAGAAAACCTTGAGCGGGACGAGGTCAAACTGGAAACCTCGCTGGGGTATTCCGGAAATGCCGTGATCGATTACGACCGCATGGCGCGGGCCATGATCAACATCGTCGGCTACTCGGCTAATTACGTCCCTCCTGGCGGAACCATCAAGCTCTCCACCGAAGCGAGCGGCGCCAACGTTATCTTCAAAGTTTCCGATAACGGCAGCGGCATCCCGAAGGCCTTCCAGGACCGCGTGTTCGAGCCGTTCATGAAGATCGTTCAGGAGAAGGGGGTTGGGCTGGGTCTGGCCCTCGCAAAACGGATTGTGGATATGCAGGGGGGAACGATCGCCGTTCAATCGGAAGAGGGGAAGGGGACGGCGTTCACCATTTCCATGCCGATGGAGACCGGGAAGACCTGACAGGTTTTCAGTGGAACTCCCGGTGAAACCTGTCAGGTCTTGTCTTAGCGAATCGCAAAGCCGCTCCATTCGGGGCGGCTTTTTGGTTGAATGTGGGTAACTATTCCATGGATTAGCGAAGATTCCCCGCCCGACCGCTGACGCAGTCAGGCGGGCGGGGTGGGTCGTTTTTCCATCGATGCGAGGCAATTACGAATGAGGTCCTTGTAACCTTGAAACGCGAATTTCAACCTGTGGGAATGATTCACGGGGCAGCACTGTTATGAAATCTATGCTGAAACTGGCCGGAGTCATTCTTTTCGCCATTGCGTTTGCTTTCGTGGAATCGTCGGTGGTTGTGTACCTTCGCGCGCTTTATTACCCGGAGGGATTTCAATTTCCCTTGAAGCTCCTTGGCAATCATCATCTGGCTGTTGAACTGGCTCGTGAAGCTGCGACGATCGTCATGCTTGCGGCGGTTGGCGTAATTGCCGGCGCCACGCGCTGGCAGCGCTTCGCATACTTCCTCATTGCCTTCGGTGTGTGGGATATTTTTTACTACCTCTGGCTCAAGGTTGCCATCGGCTGGCCGGTGTCGATCTTCGACTGGGATATCCTGTTTCTCCTTCCCGTTCCATGGATCGGACCGGTCCTTGCCCCCGTGTTGGTCTCTGTCCTGATGATTCTCGCAGGTGCCCTCATCCTCCACCGGGATGAGGATCAGTGGATGTTCCGCGTCCCATTGAAAGTATGGATCCTCGCTCTTGCCGGGACCGCCGCCATTCTTCTCTCCTTCATGATTGATACTGCAGCGACCCTGGAGCTGCAACCCCCCAAGCCGTACCGCTATGAGCTCTTCGCTGCCGGGATCGCCCTCTATCTTGTCGCCATGGTTCTGGCATTCCGGCAAAGACGAACCTGATAAAAGACATTATCCACAAAGTTCACGAAGGGACAAGAAGAATAAAAAACGTTTGATTTTTCGAATTGTTTTGATTTCTTCGTGGACTTCGTGTTCTTAGTGGATAGATTGTAGGCGGATCCTTATTTCGGTGTCGCGATGGCGACGAGGGAGAGACCGAAAGGAAGGGCACTCCTCTCGAGCAGATGCCGCTCGAACGAGAAAACCGATGTCAGGAGCGTGTTGAGAGGTGAGGGGGGAATGGCCAACGTTGTATCGTTTGCCGATCCGCTTGCCTTCTGGACGATCCTGCCAACGAGCGCGGCGGGGAAGAGAAGGGTGTTGTAATAGGAGAGAAGTGTTGGTTTCAGGCCCGCCCGATCCAGCACCTCCTCAAGTCCTGCTTTCGTATAGCGGCGCTTGTGATGGTTGAGGTCATCATGACGGCTCCAGAGCCATTGATAGGCCGGGACTGTCACCAGAACGGAACCGCCGCTCTTGAGATAACCACGCGCCTGTTGCAGAACGGCAAGGTCGTCATCGATATGTTCGATGACGTCGAGGAGGGTGATAAGATTGAACCGCAGATCGGGACGCGGAAAAGATTCCAGGGTGCACTGGAAGGCGTTCTTCAACCCCCGCTTTCCGCACAGCTCGATAGCCAGCGGTGACGTGTCGGTACCGTATGCCTCAAATTGTTTCGAGAGCACCGCGAGGATAGCCCCCGTTCCGCACCCCACATCCAGCACGGGCGAACCAGGCGCGAGTCCGATCCGCCTCCGGATCAGATCTTCGACGATCCGCTGCCGCGCGACGAACCACCAGTGCTTCTGTTCAACCTCGTAAAAGGTCCGGTAGAGCTGTTCTTCCATCGCTTATCGGTACTTCCCAGTGGTAAAACCTCTCCGTACCCGGATCAATCCCTTGATATCGTCCATGGCCGTGCTGACGATCTTCACGCGGCTGTCGAGGTCCTCGACCCAGCTTACCGGCAAATCAAAAATGCGGAGGCCCAGTTTTTCCGCGATCACCAGCAATTCAGTATCGAAGAACCACCCTGTGTCATCAATCATCGGGAGGAGTTTTCCCGCCGCCTTTTTTGTAATCGCTTTGAACCCACACTGGGCATCGGAGAATTTTGTGAAAAAGAAGGCTTTCACAAGGAGGTTGTACGTTCTTGAGATGACCTCCCGCTTGAGGCTCCGCCTTGTTGTCGATGCCTTCAGGAGTCTCGAACCGATCCCGATATCGAATCCGCCGCTGATCAGCGCTTCGATGAGCGGAGGGAAGGCATACAAGTTGCTGGAGAGATCGACATCCATGTAGCTCAGGATGTCCGCTCTGCTTTCACTCCAGACTTTCTTTAAAGCCCTTCCTCGCCCCTTCTGATCGAGGTGCACGGCACGCACACCGTTGAATTCCTTGCTGAGCCGCTGTGCCACCTCCAGCGTTGAGTCGGTGGAAGCGTTGTTGGCGACGACGATCTCCCACTCGAAACGGCAATGTTTTGTCAGGAACGCGTGGAGGGTCGCTATGCTGGAAGGAAGGGTCTTCTCTTCGTTGAATACGGGTATGGTAACGTTAACGAGCATGTGCAATGAAAGAAAGGAATGAACAGGAAATACCAAACAACAAATTCCAAATACCAAGCGATAAATTTCAAAATCATCCACGTCTGCTCGCGCGGCGTTCGGTTTACGCAACCAAAAGCTGCCGCGGTAAATCGGGAGGCTAGATTATTTTCTGTGATGTGAAGTCCGAAGGACTTCAATGTGAATAACAGGCGACTCTCTCCTCTTGTAAAACCCCGAAGGGGTTTAATAAACGACATGGATTGAATGCAAACATCAAGAGAATGAGACCTCTTCGGGATTATGGTACCTGTTGTAAAACCGGTGGTGCCTCAGTTTCAAAGAAAAGGCAGGGAGTTCCACCGAGGAGCACGGAGTTCCACAGAGAACAGCTTTTCTCTATGGAACTTATCACAGAAAAATAATGACACCCCTTTGGGGTTGAAAACAACCATAATATCGCCTGCTACAGCAATATCATCCCTTCGGGATTGTAAACGCTTCACTAAAAGCCCGAAGGGCTTGAAGTCGAATAACACGATCAAAAAATATCAGTGAAAACCCCGAAGGGGTTTAATAAACGACATGGGTTGTATGCAAACATCAAGAGAATGAGATCTCTTCGGGATTATGGTACCTGTTGTAAAACCGGTGGTGCCTCAGTTTCAAAGAAAAGACATTAATCACGGAAACTGAGACACTACTGAAAAACCCGAAGGGTTGACATTGTTATAACAGAGCAATAAAGAGCCACTGAAACCCCGAAGGGGTGAAATCCAACAAACATCTTCACTCCGCCGACTGGTGCTTCATGGACTGCCAGCCAAGAGAGGCAAGCAACAGCACCAGCGGAATCACCGGATAAAAATACCGCGCCTCGGTATTGGTCGGAAGGTGGATCACAATGTAGTAAAAAATGACAAGAGCGGGGAGCCAGAGCAACCGGTTCCGCCGGTTCATCCAGAGCGCATACAACGCCAGGAGGAGACTTGCGTACTGCAACAGCACCAGAATTACACGGATGAGGGTCGGGCCGGGATAGGCGGCAACGTACGAACCGACGGTATTCCCGGGTGGAGCGTCCAGGAACTCCTTGAGCGATGGAGCGAACTTGCGCGTCATGATCCAATCGGGAGTGAGAAGCACCGGAAAGCGTTTTACCATCATGCCCGCGTACCAGACCGGGTGCGCAAGGATGATATCGACAGCCTCCCTGAACCGTTGCCGGTCGCGTTCGATGCCGTTCGGGTAAGCCCACGAGCGATACCCTTCAAGGCGCGCCATCCTCTCGTCACCATAGACCGTCCCGAGTGTATCGCCGAACTGGCTGATCCCTTCCCACATGCTGATGCCGTTGCCGAGTCCGAGAGGCAGAATCTTCCCCCCGGTTGCTCCATAGTTCCGGGCGGTATGCGCTCCCATAACAAAAAGGACCCCGGCCAGCAGTGCCACTATTCCTTTGATGCGGTTGGGTGCATTGTTGAGAAAGAACAACCCGGCCGCGAGGAAAAGAGGGAGTATTAAAATATCAGGGCGCATTGTCATGCCGATCCCGCAGACGATTCCGGCTGTCCCGTACCACTTCAGTCCTTGTTCTGATTTGATCCCTTTGAGAAGAAGCCAGAGGGTCGTAAGGAGGAAGAAGGGCATCACCGCGTCCGGGAGAAGGGCGATTTCGAAGCGTGCGCTTAAGGGCCAGAGCGCATAGAGCAACGCCGCGCGCCATGCAGTCCGTTCCGCTACAAGTTCTTTACCGATAAGGAAGAGGATGACGGTGGACAACGCAGCGAGAAGAGCATGCAAGATTTGGACGCCGATCGGACTCGAAGTAACGAGCGATGGGATGAGTATAAGGAAGACATACCCGAGCGGACGGTCGATGAATGTTTCGTACGTCCACGCCGGCTCCGGAGTGGAGAGGGGGGCAATGTCGACGTACGTGACGATCCCTCTCCCCTGCAAGATGTTCTGTGCAACCTCAATATAGGAACCAGAAATTCCTTCGAAATAATTCGGTCCGGGGAAAATAAGGACAAAGAGGAGCCTGAAGGCAAAGGCAGCCCCCGCGAGTGTGAGGAGTTTATGATTGCGGAGGACCGTCATAACGGATTTCAAATGTAAGGACAAGAGGGAGTTGCTTCTTCGCAGCAAGCCTGAGGGTTTTGTTCGGTTCCACGATCCCGTAGCTGCGGGAGAATCGTGTGTCGAGAATTGTCAACGAGCCATTTGTTGCGCGGATGATGTACGATCCGGTTGCGTTGCGGGCCACAGCGATCTGGTTCCCCCGGAGTTCCAGCGTGACGTGAGGTCCGAAATGGAGGAAACTTTCCGCGTGATGTTCGCCTGTTCCGGTCAGTGTGTCGGTAATCGTCAGCGCCGTTTCCTTTTTCTGAAACCCGAACCGCCGTCGATGCACAACGGAAAAGCGTTCATATCCATACTGTTCCGCTTCCAGGGTGTCCTCGTATTCGGATGTGGTCCACACGAGAACGTTCGGGTTGGTCCGGTCCTCCACGACGGTCCACAGGTTGGCGAAGGGAGCGATCTCCTCGTTGTCGATCACGACGGTGTTATGCGAGCGGGTACTGCGGAATTCCTGCCGCGCGGTTGGATCCGCCGTATAAACATAGGTGCCTGAGTCGACGATGAGCGGTTCCCCGTTCGCCCAGAACTCGAAGCCGAGGGTATCGTTATGCCCATGGCCGCCGCGACCCAGCATCCCAAGGTCGCCGGCATCGATCATGATGTGGGCATTCTCCCCCCTCATGATGTAAAATCCCCCTTCCGAAAATTCTATGGAGGGGAGCGTTTCCGGTTCGCCCCGTAACAGTTGATGTCGTTCGAAACCCTCGCCGCCGAAAAGCCAGAGCGAATCCTGCGCGAACCGTCCCGCAGTCATCTTAAAGTCGTTTCTCCCGAAAAGGATCGCACCGATCGATAGCACGTGCCTGTGGTCATTGATCTCCTCCCCCTCCTCTTCCCCCTCCTTTTCCATGGAGAAGCGGAACAACCGGCCATCATCCGCGTCCCCGATCAGCGGGATTGATCCATCAGGTCTCGTATAGGCCTGGACGAATTCCATCATCTTCTCAAGCCGCTTCATAAAATCTTCTGACAGCCGGATGGTATTGGTCCGGCAAAGGATTGCCGCGGTGGAAAACAATTCAAGAACAAACCGGTGATAAGCGGTCGATTTCTCGAAGTTCACCCCGTCGGGGTACACTTGTTCCATCATTTCCTCTTCGAGAGTCTCGACGCCGAACCGGAGCCATCGTTTGCCGGTTGTGGTATGCTGGAAAAACATTCCAAGGAATGTCAGTCCGACCACATCCGACAGGTAGTGATTGCCATTCCTCCATGAGACCTCAAGGTTGTTCTCGATAAACCGTCCGTGCGCGTAGAGGGTTTTGAGAAAACGGAGCCAGAATTGTGGGGAGAGGGATTTCGCTTCGCAGAAGAAGTAATAGCCGGCGATCAGGTTGCAGGCCCGGATGGCTGGCTCCATCGCGTTCGCCCAGTTTGGACCCTTTCCAATGGGATTGTTCTCCATCCACTCGCTGGCCAGCGCCCCGAACTTTTCAGCATACTCCTCACGGTGGGTAAGCCAGTATGCTTTTCCAAGCCACCAGACCTGGTGAAAGCGGCTCAACTCCCATGGGACTTTGATATCCGACGGGTTGCCGAGGTCCAGGATTTCATCGACGCTCAGATGCCGCACCGGCCATTCTTTTCCACTCTTGAAATCGCGATGCCAGTTGATGGTTGGTCCAAGGTCGACCTTCCCCGATCCGAGTGTCGCGAACCGGTTCTCCAGCACATCCTGCGCCTGCGCTAGGATTACCTCGTATGGTTGGGTGGAGGTGATGAGTTGGAGGAAGAAGTCCTTCCGGTTGCGCGGGTGGAAGAAAAATCGAAATCGTACTGTGGAGTGGAACCAGTCGAGGAATGGCTCAGCACCCCTGTTGAAACCGCACTCGCGGATGAACGCATCATCCGACAGGCGTTCCGTCCGTTTCTCGAGCACCATCCTCCAGAGACGCGGGCGAACGACCCGATGTTCGAGGACGCGAAGGAATTGCCGCAGGTTTTTAGGATTTGCGCGCATAGACTGTCACAAGATCGCCACTCCTCATGGTGTTGAACATAGCTTGTGAGGTGGAAGCGAGGATAAGGTACAACATTTTCCTGATTTTGTTGGAGATTGCCGGTGCGCCAGCCGATGGCTTCAGGAACGATGCATAGTGGTCTGCAAGGACTTCAAACATGTAGTGATGCTCGATTCTGACGACCGAGAAGCCGCATTTCTTCAGCAACATATCCAACAGGGCCGGGGTGAACGAGCAGACATGGTCCGGCGGCATGTAATACCGCCAGCGGTCTTTCAGAAGTGCCTCGTTGATGCAAGCGTGATTGATGGTGGTGAGACCGAGAATGCCTCCCCGGCGCATAACGCGTCCAACTTCCTTCAGTGTCTCCACCGGCTTGGGAAGATGCTCGAGCACATCCCAGAGCGTGACGACGTCGAACGTTTCGGCGGGGTACTTCATCTCCTCCAATAATCGGGCGTGGACCTTGACGTTTCGGTGTGCTGCAATGTAATCAATGTAGAGTTGATTCAGTTCCAGCCCTTCGCCGATAAAGCCTTGTTCCTCGGCTCTCATGAGGAAATTTCCGGCCGCGCAACCGACATCCAGCAGCCGCGGACGCGCTTCCGGCATGAGCGACTTCAACACACTCGCCCGTTCCGTAAATTCTCCCCGTTGATCTCTCTCCACGTGGGGAAGGAGCAATTGTTCGAAGAAGAACTTCCGCACATCCTCGTCATTGTAAGCATCCCTGACAGCATGCTGTGTGAGCTGGGGATTAAGGTAAACGAAGGCGCAGGAAGTACAAGTCACATACTGAAATCCGTCCCTCAGAACCCTGGGGGAAAAGGAAGACGAGTTGCAGAGGGGGCACGGAACATCCTCCACGTATTCGGCTGCAACGCGACCGGTGGCCGGATCGATCAGGCTTTGGGCCTTCGACTCCAATCGTCGGTAGAACTCCTCCCATAAAGGGGCGGACGCATACATGCCGCGTTATCCTTTCCTGCCAAGAAGCGGTCGAAGCGAATCGGTCAGAAGCTGCCTGAGCAACACGAAGTCTTCGCGTTGAGGGATAAAAGTCGGGAGCGTTTTTGCCCCGGAAAGTCTGCGGAACACAACGGCCAGAAAAACCAGATTAGAAATGTAGGAGATGCTGGAAGCGATCGCTGCCCCTGCAATGCCAAGAGTCGGGATAAGAAGAAAATTCAGGACAAGATTCAATGCAAAGGCGACAGCCGCCCCGGCCGTGTTATACCAGGGTCTCCCCTGGTGGTATGCAACAAACTGGGCAAGGCTCCGTGCCAGGCTCCAGCCCACAATTCCCGGAAGGAGAAGGATCAACGGGAGAACGGCGGGTGTAAAGTCCGCCCCGAAAACCCATGGAACGATGAACGATGCGGAGAGGGCGATGAGGAGGGACATGCCGGACACGGCAAGCCCGATCATTCTCGTCATCCGCTGTGTGATTCGAGTCGATTCCTGCTGCACCGACGCGGTAATACGGAATACCGAGGCGTTGATGACCACAAAGTCGAGGAGCCAGACCATTTCCGCGATCCGCGCCGCAAGGGCGAAGTTCCCCAAGTCGGCAGGACCCAGCATGGATTCAACCAGGAACTGAACGAAGCGGAAGTGAAGCGTATTGAGGGCCAACCCGATATAGAGTGCGACACCATAACGAAAGGACTGTCGCAGGGCTTTTATGTCCGGTTGGAAAGGAACCGCGGTATGGGTTCGAACCGAGAGGAAGGAAATGAACGCTCTGATGAAAAGAAGAATCCCGCTCAGGATAAGAAGGGTCTTCAAGGGAACACCGGCAGCCAGCGCTACCCCGTAGGCTACAAGATTGATGAGCGAGGTGATGGCGGCGACCGCGTACACTTTTCCCGCACGATCGCTTCCGTACATCAGTCCGGACCAGAGCGATGAGTAGATCGAGGGAGCGATGGCTGCGATAGCGAGGAGGAACATCTCGGAAGTCAGTGAGGGGAACGGAGAGGCAATTCCCAGGGAAACGGCGAGAGCGACAAACAGGAGCACAATGCCCGCGCCAAGACTCCAGAGGACAGAATTGGCGTGAAGCGAGGGGAGGGAGTATGTCCCTTTTCCGGCGAAGTAGGTGTTTGATGTGAGCAACCCGAATTCCGCGATGGATCCGCCAACAACAGGTATCAAGAGGAACAGGTCGAGGATGCCTTTGTCGTGCGGGCCGAGTGTGCGGGCCAAAAGGACCTGGGTCAACAATCCCACGACAACGGAGATGAACTGCCAGAGAAAAAGCGAGGGAAGGGACTTGGAAATGGGAGAGGACATTCCGTCAGGATTTAAAAGTAGATCGCTTCAAACTCTTTGGTATTTCCCTTCACCCAATCGGCCAGCAAGGCGATTCCTTCTTTGACACCCACGTTGGGTTCCCAGCCAAATTCCGCCTTCGCCTTCCGGATATCGCAAATGAAAACAGGCTGATCCCCGGGACGCCACGTACTGAAGCTCGAGTTCATCTTTTTCCCGAAGGAGGTCTCAAGAAACTCCATGAGTTCAAGGAGGGAGAGTGTTTTGTCCGGTCCGCCGCCGATGTTGTACACTTGTCCGGCGGTCACATCGATTTTCTGAATAGCGAGGTCGTACGCATGCACCAGGTCGGTCGTGAATAGAAGGTCGCGCACCTGCTTTCCGTTCCCGTACACGGTGACAGGACGACCGAGGGCGGCGGAAATCGTAAAGTGAGCCACCCAACCCTGATCTTCAACTCCAAATTGACGGTACCCGTAAATACACGATTGGCGAAACACGATGGTTTTCAAACCATAGATACGAGCATAATCTCTTACGTACTGGTCGGCCGCCCCTTTGCTGCACCCGTAGGGGGAGTGAAAGTCGAGCGGCTGTTCCTCGGAACAACCGTACGGCAGGTTCACGTAACTGAACCGGCGATCCCCTTCTTGTGTTTGGACGTTTTCCATCCCCCCGTATACTTTATTGGTGGAGGCGAACACCAGGATCGGCTTGCCGGCGGAGAGCCGGATGGATTCCAGGACGTTGAAGGCGCCGAGTGCATTGATTTCAAAATCCTCGCGCGGATTTATGACGGAGGTTGTCACAGCCACCTGCGCGGCAAAATGAAAAACCACATCGGCTCTTTCAACAGATTGTTGAAGAAGGGTGTTGTCCCTGCGGATGTCCCCCCGGACCACCTGAACGTTGGGATGGTTGGACTGCAGCCAGCGCAGGTTCTGCTCCGTCCCTTTACGGGAGAAATTGTCGAAGACGGTGACGCTGGAACCCTTTTTGAGATAATGGTCGGCGGTATTGCAACCGATGAATCCCGCCCCGCCGATAATGAGAATGTTCATTTAGGTTCCTTCTGATCTGGTCATCACCGAGCGATAAGCCTCTTCAAGCTCACGCACAAGAATATCCTGGTTGAATTGATTGACGGCACGCGCCCGGCCGGCTGTCCCCATACGTTCCCTCAAGGATTGGTCGCTGAGAAGCGTCGTGATCCTTTCACCAAGCTCATCTGCATTGTTCGGTTTCACGAGAAAGCCGGTCTCACCATCTACGATCACTTCCGGGATGCCGTTGATGCGGGAGCCGACGACCGGCTTTCCGCATGCCATCGCCTGGATCATCGAAAGTCCGAGACATTCAATCGGCGTGCATGTGGGAAATACGAAAATATCGCTGGCCGCATAGAACGCCGGCAGCTCTTCGTGCGGCTTGCCTCCGGTGAAAAGCACATTCTTGTCGACACCCAGTGTGTGGGCGCGCTGTTGTAACTGTTCCAGCATTCCGTAGTCGGGACCGACGACCAGATACTTCGCGTTCGGATGCCGATGAACAATGGAAGGCATCGCCTCGAGAACCACCTGCGGCCCTTTTCGTGGCCGGACCTGCCCGAGAAAAAGAATAACCGGTGCGTCACCTAACTCATAGTGTTGCCGGAGAGCGCGGCCGTCCAGCTTCGGGTGAAAGTGATTCGTGTCGACACCCCAGTACGTCACCCGCACCTTGTCCCGCGGCACTCCCACGAACTGTGCTTCGGACGCACAGTGGTTGCTCAACGAAACAATAAGGTCCGCTTGCTGCAACACGTATTGGACGAAGCTCCGGTACCGGTCCCCTTCCTCATCGTGATGCACCAGCTCCTCCTTGTGCGGAACGCTCTCCCCGAAGGTAGTTTGAACGAACTTCTTCTTGTATTTCTTCGCGAGGTGGGCGGCGACAAATCCCTGGACCCACGGGTAATCATAGGCATGAATGATGTCAATCGGGTGTTGCCGAAGGACCTGTTCGCTGGCATCGATCCAACTGACGATGGACTTAACGGTTTTCAGGAAAAGTGCCGCGGGAACCCCGGATCGCAAAGACGTTGAGATCCAAAGCGGTGCACGCTTGATGATGCGGGTCGCTTTTTGCAGGCGACTCCCCCCGCCGTAGTGAATGTGAATCCCCGCTTTTTCGAAAGAGTCGTAAACGCCGGGATCAGCCGGCCTTGAATCGATGACGGTATGAATATCGAAACCGTTCCGGGCAAGGTAGGGAAGTGCATGCGCAAGGTAGGTTGCCACACCGCCATAAGGGGGTGGAAGCGGGCCGTTCACCAGGAGGATTCCGATTTTCCTTTGCTTCATGCGTTTGGGGATCCGAGTGCCTTGCCGATCCGTTCAACATTCTTGTCCCATGTATAATGGGTGACAACATCCAGCCGCGCTTGAGCACCAAGTCGTTGTCTCAAAACTTCATCTCCTGCGAGTTTCAGAATGAGTTCAGCTAATTGCGTGGTGTTGCCCGGCTCCATCTGAAGGCCATTTTCGCCATCGCGGATTACTTCGGCGATCTGTTCCAATCTGCTCGCAATGATCGCTTTTCCCATCGCCATATATTCAAACAACTTTGTAGGGGAGCCGAAGAAGGCCGTCCCATCCTCAAACCCCCGATGGGGAGAAACGAGAATATCGCAGGCAGCGAGATACCGCGGTGCTTCAGGATGTGGAATAAGTCCGGTGAAGATCATCCGGTCGGCAAAGGCTCCCGAGCGCTTCTCCAGCATGGATTTGAGATCCCCGTCGCCGATAAACAGGAACGAAATGGAGGGATCGCGTTCACAGACGAGGGATGCAGCGTCAAAGAGCGTTTCCACTCCATGCCAGCCGATGAAGGTGCCGATGAATCCCACCACGACCCGGTTTTCAAAACCGTACCGTTCCCTGAGAAAAGTGCCGTCAATATCGGGATGAAATTCCTCAGGGTCAACACCGTTGGGGTTCAGGAGAATGCGGTTCCCGCCGATCCCGTAGGGTTGGAGTTGTTCCGCGACGCGTCGGGAGATGACGGCTACCGTTGTGGCGGAGCGGAGAGCGAGCTGTTCACAGCGAACGGCAAGGTGTTCGAAGAAAAGCCGACTCCACTTTTTCTTCACCCAGACTTCGGAATCGTTCGCTTCAAGGATGAGAGGGAGATGAAACTTCCGCGCGGTTTCTCCCCCCGCAAAATTGAAGAGGGAGTGACGTTGATAGAGAAGTCCCCGTCCATGACTGGCAACCAGCGCTCTCAGCTCCCTCCGGACCCTGAGGTTGTAGTCGATGAGTTGAAGTTCGTCAAAGAAATCAAGATCCGGTGCAGGTTTGATCTGAATCTGGAGAACTTCCGCCGGGAGGACTTCAGAAACGGCATCGGAGACATAGACCACTTCGTATCCTGCCTTGCAGAAAGCCCGTATCATTCCTTTGACATGGCTGATCGACCCTCCAGCGCGCATCGAGCCGCCAAGGTCCGTTCGCAGGAAGAATACTTTCTTTGTGTGTGGATGAGAGGGGCGTTCGCCCGGGCTCTCAAAGGAAAGACGCAGGAGCCGGATTGTGACGAGCAGGTAGGTTTCCAGGATGACGAAAATTCCTGAGACCGCGCGCAAGGCTGTCTCGCTGAACACTTTCGCCCGGTGAACCTGTTCGAGTGATGACTCGCCCGTCCGGACAAATGCGTGAACCGATCCACTCAGACTCAGCAGCAGTTTTACCGATGAGAGACTTCTTGGTACCGTCGATCCATGAAGGGAGGCAATGACCAGATCACTCCGGCGGCTACGGACTGTACTGATGAGTTTTCCAAAAGAATGACCGGCCAGGTCTTTTTTCCAGAGGACAGCAAGGGTCGCATTGGGATAGAACTGCTGGATTTGGTCCGGAAGCTCCTGGTCCTCAAACGGGATCAGCAAAACCGAGCGGATGGAGGTGGGGGGAAGATGAGCCGTAAGTTGGGAAAGCCGGACTTGCACGGATGTGTGAAGTGGTGATGGGAAGCCAATGTCGTTCGATTCGCGATTCGGACTAAGATAACCATCCATTCTCTCTTTCTAAAGGAGATTCTTTAGTTCGACGTAGAAACCCACCGCCTCCGGCGGTGGTTATGTCAAGGCGGCTTTGCCGGGGTCCAGACTCAATCAAGCTACAAGGTCAAAACCTCAGATGAAAATTGCCCACGAACCACACGAATCACGCGAAAACCATTTCGTGTGTTTTGCCCGCTCGCCTGACGGCGTCAGCGGTCGGGCGTGCGTGTTTCGCGGGAAGAAAAAAGCCACCGCCTTTGGCGGTGGCCGTTTACTCCCGTTATCAGTGCTTCCCCTCAATCCACGAATCGTACCACAGGGTCAGGTTCAATAACGCCCAGAGCTGCATCCCCTCGTCGCGCAAGCCTCTCCGGTGATTCTCAAATGTTGCTTTGATGTACTCACGATTGAAGCGGCCGCGTTGCATCAAGCGAGAGCCAAGAATGGCATCCTCCGCGAACCCCAACCATTCCTTCCGAAGCCATTCGCTGACCGGCGCCGCAAACCCCTGCTTCTTCCGGTAAATAATGTTGCGGGGGATGATCCCCTCGACGGCTTTCTTCAAGATGTATTTCGGCTCGCCATGCCGGATCTTGTACTTCGTCGGGATCGTCATCGAATACTCCACCATCCGGTGGTCGAGAAACGGGACGCGCGCTTCGATCGAGGTTGCCATCGAGACTTTGTCCACGCGCATCAGGAGCAACTCCGGCAACCGGTTCCTGAACTCGAGGGCGATCATTCTCTTCAGGTAGTCAGCAGACGGGTCGCGCCGGAGAACTTCGCCATGCCATCGGGAGGCAAGATCGTTCGCACCATTGGATCCCCCTGGTTTTTCGCCGTTCAAGAGGAATTGCTTGTGCGTCTCGGTGATAATGTTCACACCCCCCCAGAAGAGTTCGTCCCCGGAGGTCGCCTTGCGGATATAATCGAGTTGCAGGTACTTATGCCGCTTTGCAAGGAACGCGGATGCCAGGTTGAAGATCGCCGATTTGGCAAAGGCCGGAACTGCCTGGTATGGTTTCCAGAGCCATCGGTACAATTGCAGTTCCCGCAGGAACGACGGGTACCCTGCAAACTGCTCGTCGCTTCCTTCTCCCACCTGGACAACGATGGTTCCGTTCTCCCGCGCAAGCCTGGAAACGAAGTAGAGCGGGATACAGACCGGGTCCCCCAACGGCTCATCCTGGTGATGGATCAGCATCGGCAGAAAATCGAATGCCATCTTCTCGTCAATCAGGACCTCGTGATGGTTCGTCTTGAACTCTCTTGCGATCTGCCGTGCATATCCCATTTCATTGTACTGCTCCAGGTGCCTAAACCCGACGGAGAACGTATCGACCGGACGGTTCATGAGCTCGGCCATCAGTGCCACGTTCGTGCTGGAATCGATGCCGCCGCTGAGGAACACCCCGAACGGCACATCGCTCATCATCCTGTCCTTGATCGACTGTTTGAGGAGCCCCCGGATGGTGGCGATGCATGATTCCTCCGAAGAGGGGATGCCCGCATCAAGAAGCTTCGAATGGGAGATGGGCGTCCCATCGAGGTCGATGGATGGCTGTCGGCCGGTCGGAAGCGGATCCCAGTACTGTTCCTTCCGGATTGCACCATCCTTCCCGATCACCATCATGTGCCCGGGCTCCAGTTTATGAATGTTGCGGAACATCGTCATCGGAGCGGGACTGACGAGGAACGTGAGGTACGCATCGAGTGCGTCGTCGTTCAGTTCGCGTGGGACCGAGGGATGCTGGAGAATGGCCTTGATCTCGGACCCGAAGATGCACTGGCCGTTCGCAAACGTGTAGTAGAGCGGTTTGATCCCGATCCGGTCGCGGGTGAGGACCAGCCGTTGTTCCTTCTCATCCCAAAGAGCAATGGCAAACATCCCGAGCAGTTTGTGGACGAAGTCGAGGCCGTACTGCTCATAGGCATACATGATGCTCTCGGTATCGCTGCGGGAACGGTACCGATAACCCTTTGCTTCAAATTCCTTCCGGAGGACCTGGTGATTGTAGATTTCCCCGTTCAGCATGATGGCGATGGAGCCATCAGGAGAGGTCATGGGCTGGTGGCCGGCCGGGGAGAGGTCAATGATGGAAAGGCGGCGAAAACCGAACCCGGCGCGGCGGTTCGGTGAAAGGAACGTTCCGGAATCATCCGGCCCCCGGTGTGCGAGGGTGTCGCTCATACGGATGAGCAAGGCCTCGTCGAAACCGTTGGCGGAGTTGCCGTAATGGTAAATGCCGCAGATGCCACACATGGGGAATTAGCGGATCATGAAGTGATAGAAACTTTCCTGACTTCGATGGAAGGTGCCATCGACAACCTGCAACGGGGCAGGGGGCCGGAGGCATAATAACTAAAGAATGCGTTAGCATTCTCCTATCCGGACACGAGCCAAAACGACGTGACACCGGTGAAAAAAGGGACCCGCTATCATTCCCTCGTGGCCCCCTTTTTCTTACGTTGGCGGAGGGTGTTCACGCCATAGTAGCCGAGTCCACCAAGGATAAGCAGGTTTGCCGCGAGGCTCAGGTTCTTGCCGAGGGAAAATCCGGATGGTTCGAACTTCATTTCCAGTTTGTGGATCCCTCCGGGGACGACCACCGCGCGGAAGAGATAATTTGCGCGGAGGATGGGTGTTTCCTTGCCGTCGATGAAGGCCTTCCATCCCTCGGGATAGTACGTTTCGCTGAGGAAGAGGAGATTGTTCCCGCTGGTGGTGGTTTGAATCTCAAAATCCTGTATTCCATATCGCACAAATTCGACTTTTGCCGCCGGGTGGGGAACTTCGATCTGAAGGGATGGGTCCTCCATGAAATAGACGACGTCTCTCGGATCAAAAGAAAGTGTGGCAATCTTATTCAGGATGGAAAGTCCGTCCGCCACTTCATACCGGTTGACAAAAAAGGCGCGCGGCAGCGAGGAAAGGTTCAAATACACTTTCTTCTGTCCCCCGTTATAGACCAGTCCAACCCATGCGCTTGAATCCGGCTGGTTGGAGATGATGTACTTCACGTTCATCAATCCCCAGAGGAGCGGATTGCTCGCCCCCGCTACATCCACCATGTCCTGGTAGGCACGCATCTTGGCCCCCTGATATCCGTACGCGTTCTGAATTCGCCAGTACGCAAGGGTATTATTATACGGTGGCTGGCCGTTCTCGAACTCCAACACCCGGTACATGGTCGAATCGGTCTGAAGGTACTGGACATGATCCGGCGTTGCAAAAACCCGCGCCTGCATCGAGCGGTCCTGCGCCTCCATCGGTTTGTAGGCAACGCGCCAGAGATCGAAACCGATCACAACGATCAGAATGGCAAAAAAAGTGTTCGTCTTCAGCTTATTCTGAACATAAAAATAGATTGCGCCACCGGTGATCAACAGCATGAGAACCGCTGCGTAGATATCGGTCGCGACAAACCCTGTGAGCATTTTCGTCAGCTCAGTCGTGACCTGCGGGGGTATCTGGCGATAGATCTCCTCAACGACGCGCTCCTTGGGGAGCTGATACTGGAAGATCACGCCGAAGGCATTCTGAATTGCCTGACGGGGAAGAAGACTTTCAAAGGAGAAGTTGACGATCAGCAATACCGCGGAAAGGCCAAACACGCCGCCAAGAAGGATCTTCTTCAGGCTCTTTCCTTGCGCGGGCTCGAAGTTCTCCCGGAGCCTGATAAGGGAGACGATCCCGTACGCGGCAAGTACCGGTAAGAAGATCTGCACCAGCACCAGGATCATCGAGGGGATGCGGAATTTGTTGAACATCGGAAAATACCGGTACATCAGATCGTACAGGAGCGGGAGCTCTTTTCCGAACGCGATCAGGATGGAAAAGACGATCATCACACCAAGGAACCGGACGAACGCTTCCTTTCTGTTGCTGATGAACCCCCAGATCGCCAGCAACAGTACGATGACTCCCATGTACTGGGGAGCATGGGTGAAAGGTTGAGGCCCCCAATATGTGTTGATCCGCGTCGGTTGATTGTTGGAAAGAAGGCCTTGATAATCCTGCACACCGAACCCGTACCACGAGGGGATAATCCAGGTCAGCATCTCGCCCGGGGCGAACGACCAGCCTGTGGCATAATCATAATCCAATCCCCCCTCCACCGTTTTGGTCTCACCCTGGGTAGCTGATGCGACGATCGGGTTCGAACCCCGGATGGAGTACGGGTTGTATTCCCAGACCGAAAGGTAGCGGTCGGAGTCCATCGCGAACGCGATGGCGGTTGCTGCAACGAATAGGGCCCCGGCCCGAAGGATTCCTTTCCACGCATCCGGTCGCGGGGATTGGTCCCCCACTTCTTTTTTTCTAAAGAAGGAGGCGATCAGGAAAAAGAGCAAATAAATCCCGACGGTCAGGTACATATAAAAGATCATCTGCACGTGGCTCGGGAGGAAGGAAAAATGAAGCAGGAGGATCAGCGCCAGGGTCAGGGGGAGACTGAATCGCTCCCGGAGTTTCTCCACCACAAGCACCACGTATGGGAGAAAGGCCACGACCGCGATCTTTGTGTTATGCCCCGTCATGACCCAGATGATGATGTACATTGAGAAAAGGGCGGAGAACGCGGCGATAAATGCCGCAACCTTGTGCTTCACCTTCGCATAAGTCAGAAGATAGACCCCTGTCGCAAAGACGAAATAGAAAAAATAGACCCATCCGGAAGGGGGATTGAGCAGGATCCAGCCAAACGCCGCGCTGACAGCCCCGAGCGCCTGTGCGGTCAAGTCGAAGAACCTCTCGCCGGTGACGGTGAGGCTGCCGTAGGCCGGCATGCCGCAGAAGATGTACGGGTTCCAAAGGGGGAACACTCCTGCCGTCTTGGCGTCCGTAAGGAATGTATCGAAACTGTGCGAGGCGATGTTGTCGACGTCGAGGAAAGCCTTGCCGCCGAAGAAAATTTCATTGAAGAACAGGAGAAGGCTCAGCAGCAAGAGGAGGATCGCCGCGGGATGCTGAAATCGTGCGGGAATAAAATCGTGTTCGCTCCCGGAGGCTTGCGCCCTGGCGCGATCTTTTCGTTCTTTGCTCATGGGATTGAAGGGTGGGGTGTGTGTCCGCTCATGACATTATCGAGCAGCACCGCGAGGTTGCGGGTGATCTCTCTTCGATCGTACTTCCTGATTGCCTCGCGATCCGGTTCGAACCGCCGGCTATGATAGAGAAAATTCCGGTAACATTCAACGAACACGGTTTGGATCGCGGGGATATCCCGGTTCGCGGCGACAAATCCCGATTTCGTTTCCCGGATCAGTTCTGCAACCGCGCCTTCCGGCGCAAGAGCGATGATCGGACGCTCCGCGCCCAAATACTCAAAGACCTTTCCCGGTACGATCTCTTCGCTCTGGTCCGCTTCATCGACGATCAACAACAACGCGTCGGAGCGCAGGAGTTCTTCCACGCTCTTGCTGTGGGGAAGGTACGAAACAACCTCGATCCTTTCATGCAACGAGGATGTCTGAAACATCTTTTGTACATCTCCTCCAAACCTCCCGATGAACTTGAGCCGGATCGATTGCGGGTCGACGGATCCTTCCGCCACGGAACGTTCGACCGCTTGCAGGAACGTCGCAGGGTTTCGTTTACCGTACATCGAGCCGGTGTAGGTGACGGTAAAGACACGGTCCGTCCGGGGAGCGACGTTCGGATAATCCTCGCCGTCGAAGCCGTTGGGAAGGTAGATCAGCTTTTCGCAGTCGATGTCCGGGATTTTTTTTATGGCGTCCTTGAGTATTCCCCGCCACGCCGCTTCCACCACCGTGGCGCTCTTGAAGACCGATGCTTCGAGGTACCGGTCGATCGCCGCAGGGAAGAACCACCGCTGGGGAGTCGACAGGAATCCCGTCCAGGGGTCGCGGAAACCGGCAATCCACGGAAGGCCGGCGGCACGGCTCAGTTTCTGTGCTATGAGGGAAGCCGTGTACGGAGGGGAGGAAGAATAGATCGCATCGATCTTCTCCCGCTTGATGATCTCTAGCCCTTCACTCACGGCGTAGGGATACCAGCCGATGCGCGCATCGGGAATGAAGAAGGTAGAACGGATGAATCCCGCGACTGATTCCGCAAGGGAAGTCGTCCCTCCTCGTTGCGGAATATTTTCCACGTCCACGGGAGCATGGGCTGCCTTGCCGGTGAATTTCCGGTAGAGACGGTACGGTTCGAATATTTTGGTTCGGTAGACCGTTGCGTGGTCGGGAATCTCCTTCAGAAGCGATTCATCCCGCGCGGGGTAGTCGCCATCCTGCACGGTCAGGATCACCGGCTGCCAGCCGAACTCGGGGAGGTACTTCACGAACTTAAGGACGCGCTGCACCCCCGGTCCGCCGGAAGGGGGAAAATAGTATGAGACGATCAAGACTTTTTTCATGCATCTATGACGGGCGTGTCATGGAGAAAAAATATTGGCAGTAAAGTATCCACGCGCAGAAATACGAACAATAACCCCGACATTTATGTCGGGGATAAAAAAATCAAACTTGCCCCGGCTTTAGCCATGATAAAAATGTTTTTGAGATACCCTGTCTTGATCAACCGGGCTTGCGGGCAACCACGATCAGGCCTGTGCCGGTCTGGTTGTCCGAGGCGTAGTCAAGATACATAAGAAGAAGGGTAAATGGAAACGTCAGAAGGTAATAGAGGGGAAGAAGAAGGAAGAAGAATTTGCTGAGGTTCAGCATGAGCATGGGATACTTGATCCCGAGACGCCAGGAGAACGAGCCCCACGGTCCGTACGTAAATGTAATCTGCTCGACGGTAAACCCGGCCGAACGGAGCTTTGTTCGAATCTCCTCCACGCCATAGCCGTTGCGCGCATGTTCCCCGATGAAGCTCTCATCGTCCGGGGATTCCGCGTCCGAGCCACCGAGGTTGGAGGGGGTATTAACCAGCAGACTTCCTCCCGGCTTGAGGGCCCGGTGCAGATTCCGGAAGACGCCGACATCATCCGGGATATGTTCCATGACATCGACCGAAAGGACGAAATCGAACTCGTTCTCGTGGTTCGGCATGGTAAGATCCTCGACCGCAAACTCGACATTCTCGACCCCGGCGTTCGTGAAAAACCTTCTGCAATCGGCGATTTGCTCCTCCTTGACGTCAACGGCAAGGATCGAGAGGCGGGGGAACCGCGTCGCGCAGTAATAGGAGTATTGCCCGAAACCGCTCCCCGCATCGTAGAGTTTCTTTGGAGCAGCATCGGCGCCAAGAAGCCGGCGGAGTTCACGCTTCACATGCCACTCGCGCAGGAACATCAACCCGAGAAGTTTGTAGAAGAGCTTCCGGAGCAGGATGTTGTCCCGCACAACATTGCCGATGGACTTTTTGATCGGATCGTACTTCATAACAATGAAAAATTAAAAAGTGAAAGATGAAACTCGAAACTTTAGACTTGAAACATAACAAAGTAACCCCCGACCGGCTACGTTTTTCCCAATGTTTCGATAGCCTCAACGAGCCTTTCCCATGAATAATTTTTCTTCTCTTCCTGAACGGAGGCGACAAATTCCTTCTCACGGTTCTCTTCATAAAAACGAACGACGGCATTTGCAACAGCTTCCGGTTGGTTTGGAGGGACGATGAATCCCGTTTTCTCATGCAACACCACTTCGGAAAGTCCCCCCACATCCGTGGCGATCACCGGCTTGTCGAATTGATAGGCGATCTGCACGATGCCGCTCTGTGTGGCGGAGACGTATGGCAGTACAACCACGTCGCATGCGGAAAAGTACATCCCCACCTCTTCATTTGGTACGTAGGCGGAATGCACCATCACCTCCATCTGCAATCTGTTTTCTGTAATCTGCCGTCTGTACACATCCTCATCCCCATAAAACTCCCCCACCACCATCAGCTTGACCTTCATTTTCTTCAGGATCTTTGGCATGGCATCGAGGAGGATGTGTAGGCCCTTGTAGCGGCGGATATAGCCGAAGAAAAGTATGACGCGTTCGTCGTTCAATCCCAATTTCTTGCGGGCATCAGCTTTCGCCAAGCCCTTCCCGAATATTTCATACACCGGATGAGGGGCGAATTGATAGCGAGCGTCCGGTTGAAAGGACTTCAGGTCCCGTTCGACTGCCCGCGATTGCACAAGGAAGGAATCGACGGAGCGAAACGCGTACCGTGTGAAGGCCCTGTCGCCCGGCCGTTTCTCATGCGGGATGACGTTGTCGCAGATGAACAGGGTTTTTGCGCCGGTCCATCGTCGCACCAAGCGGGAAATCGTACCGAAACAGGGTCCGAAAAACGGGAGCCAGTATTTGAAGATCAACAGGTCCGGTTTCTTGCGAGCGATCGCTCTTGCCGCCGAGTACCACGTGAAAGGGTTAATCGAATCGATCAGCTGTTCGCTTGGCACGACGGTCCCGCT
>JACPUH010000062.1 GCA_016192345.1 Ignavibacteriales bacterium
CCTCATCGTTGTACAAGATGACTTTCGCAGGCTCCTGAACAAGGACGTCACTTTCGTTGTCATGTTCCTGAACGGGCCTTGTGCTCATCGGGTTGGTCATCGAATCCATTTTTTTCTCTTTCACTGATTCTGTGGGTCCATAGTACTGAAAAAAGGGCTTTGATTCAACAAAACAGCCACCTGCTTGATCCCCGGCACTCACGTGTGCTTTCACCCAAAAAAAAAGGCATCCCCACGGGATGCCTCAAAGGGGAGGCAAGCAAGTTACATATGGGCGATGATGGCGTCACCGAACTCCGAGCAACGGACCTCCCGGGCGCCTTCCATCAGTCGGGCAAAATCATAGGTGACGGTTTTGGATTGGATCGCTTTCTCCAGCCCGCGGAGAATCATGTCTGCTGCTTCCGTCCATCCCATATAGCGCAACATCATTTCACCCGAGAGGATGACCGAGCCGGGGTTAACCTTGTCCTGGTTGGCGTATTTGGGCGCGGTGCCATGCGTTGCTTCGAAGACCGCGAACCCGTTTTCATAGTTGATGTTTCCTCCGGGAGCGATCCCAATACCGCCCACCTGTGCCGCGAGGGCGTCGGAGATATAGTCGCCGTTCAGGTTCAGCGTGGCGATGACGTCATACTCTGCGGGACGGGTAAGGATCTGCTGCAGGAAGGCGTCAGCGATCACATCCTTGACGACGATGCCGTTCGGCAGTTTTTGCCACGGTCCGCCGTCGATCGGTTGCGCGCCGAATTCCTTCTGCGCCAACTCGTATCCCCAGTCGCGAAATCCCCCCTCGGTGAATTTCATAATGTTTCCTTTATGCACCAGCGTCACGGATTTGCGCTTGTTGGTGATCGCGTACTGAAGTGCCGCACGCACCAGGCGCCTGGTCCCATCGGCGGAAACCGGCTTGATCCCGATGCTCGAGGATTCCGGGAAACGGATTTTCTTCACCCCCATTTCCTTTTGAAGCCAGTCGACCACCTTCTTGGCCTCTGCGGTGCCCCCCTTCCATTCGATCCCCGCATAAATATCCTCCGTATTCTCGCGGAAGATGGTCATATTGACCAACTCGGGGTGCTTGACGGGTGAGGGGACCCCGGTGAAATACTGCACGGGGCGGAGGCAGACGTAGAGGTCGAGCATTTGGCGAAGGGTGACATTGATGGAACGGATACCGCCGCCGACGGGGGTTGTGAGCGGTCCTTTGATCGCCACAATGTGTTCCTTGATGGCGACCAGAGTATCGTCGTGCAGCCAGGTGTTGGGGCCATAGACCTCGTTCGCTTTTTCTCCGGCAAAGACTTCGAACCAGACGATGGCTTTCGATCCCCCGTACGCCTTGCTGACCGCGGCGTCGAAGACTTTTTGGGAGGCGCGCCAGATATCCGGGCCGGTCCCATCCCCTTCGATGAACGGAATAATCGGTTTATCAGGAACCTTGAGGGCGCCATTTTGAAAAGTGATCTTCTGACCGTTGGAGGGGGCGCTCAGTTTCACATAGTGGCTCATGGATTCGACTCCTTCATAGTAGGGCTGACCGGTTCCGCCAGATGCCGGCGAATGCGGTTTGCATAGTGGATGATCTCGCTCTCGTTATAGCGCTTGAGTTCAAGAACAAACTTGATATTATCGTCTTTATAACGGGGGGTGATGTGAATATGGAAATGGAAAACCGACTGTCCAGCAATGGCGCCATTGTTGGAGAAGATATTGAACCCCTCGAGGTTAAGGCTCCGGACGATGGCGCTGGAGACCGCCTGGGTTACCGCCATGACCCCGGCAAAGGATTCGGGGGTGAGTTCCAGAAAATCCTTGCAATGCCGCTTGGGGATGACGAGAGAATGCCCGTAATGGATCGGGTTAATATCGAGGATGCTGATGGCGTCGTCGTTTTCGTACAGAATTTCGGCGGGAATTTTGCGGGCAATAATGTTGCAAAAAACGCAGTTGGTCATCGTATGGAAAGTGCGATCAAAAAATGTGTGAGAACATATCAAAAAAACAGTCGAAAGTCAAAGAAAGCCCGACGGTTCACGCCGTCCCCATGGGACCGGTCTTGATTTTGCGATTCGATTCCAGATTTTCGCAGCGTCCTTGATTTCTTCCGGGGGTAAGCTTGTATCTCAAAACGTGTTTTGGTATATTGCTCCACTTATTTTGGAAACAGTTCTTCCCACCATTATTCTTTGAAGGAAAGGCCATGAAACAGTATTACTTCAAGGGTGTGTTTGCCCTCATCCTTGCGTCGTTCGTTCTGCAAGGGTATCAATGCGGATCGCCGGAGTTCACCGGTGCCAAGGTCCATATGCAGCAGAAGAATTTCAAGGAGGCAATCAGGCTTCTTGAAATCGAGGTCCAGAAGAATCCCGCGAACGAAGAGGCGTGGTATTTGTTGGGCGGACTCAAAGCCGACGAGCGTGATTATGAAGGGATGAACAAGGCATTTGGAGAGGCGTTGAAGCTTTCGAACCTCCATGCTGGTGAAATCCGGGCGATTCGGTACAATAACTGGGGGCAAAACCTCAACGCTGGCGTGAGTTACCTTGAGCGTGCAAGCGCTGATTCAGCCGAGTACTTTGAAAAATCCATCCAGGCATTTCAAAATGCGATTACTGCATGGCCTGATACCGGGATGACACACAAGTACCTGGGGTACGCCTACAACAACAAAGGTGATTTGGCAAATGCCCTGACGAACTATATGAAGGCGTGGGAGATGGACGGGGATGTCGAGGCCGTGAAGCGGGCCGGACGCATCTACGTCGTCCGTGGCGAAGAGCATAAGAACAAGTTTGAAAGCGCCAACGCGGAAAAGCTGAAACGATGGAAGACCCTGGAAGATGTCAAGAAGATGTCGAACAAGGCCGATGTCATGAAGGCGCTGGGTGCCCCCGACAATATCAAGAAGGGACCCCGCAATACAAAGAAAGAGGAATGGAGCTACGCCTCCTATAAACTCACTGTTGCCGTGGATGGAGACAAGGTCACGGGTCGCTCTTTCAGCGCCCCTTATAATGCCCAGATTGACTCCACTGAATATTTCCTCGGACAGAAGGAGTACTCCAAAGCCGTCGAGTTGCTGGAAAAGGCTGTCGAGAAGGATCCGAAAGACTCCGAAACCCTGACGGTCCTGCTCCGCGCCTATATTGAATCGAACCGGATCCAGGAAGCGATCAAGGCATTTCAGCTCGCGATTAAAAACGAGCCGGGCAACAAGGTGAACCATTACATCCTCGGCGTGCTCTATCGGCAGGTGGGTCGTTTTGACGACGCGATCGCGGAGTTCCGGCAGACACTTGTCATCGACCCTGAGGATGCGGACGCGACGTTCGACCTCGGCGCAACGTATTACAACTGGGGCGTTGACATTATCAAGAAGGCGGAGGAGAAGGGAGAGCAGACCGAGGCCTTCCGGGCAAAGTTCGAAGCTGCTCTTCCCTACATGGAAAAAGTGACGCAACTCAAAAAGGACGATCCGCAAATTTGGGAAACCCTTGGAACGATTTACGCCCGTCTGGGGCAGCAGGAAAAGGCGTTGAATGCCTTTGACCAGGCCGATAAGATCCGGAAGGGGAACTGAGGTCGCAATTCACGGTTGTACAAGCCCATCGCTTTCCTGAGAGGGCCGGCGATGGGCTTTTTTTCGCTACTTGAGAGGGGACTCGTATGAACGAACCAGTGCAGCAGCAGATCAACATCGAACTAGGTGAGAAGGAGGGGGAGGGGATCTATTCCAATCTGGCGATCATTACGCATTCCCCGGCTGAATTTGTGATCGATTTTACGCGAGTGCTTCCCGGCGTCCCGAAAGCGAAGGTGCATGCGCGTATCGTCATGACGCCGCAGCATACCAAGATGCTGCTGAACGCTCTCGAGGACAACATCAAAAAGTTCGAGCAGAAATTCGGCGAGATCAAAATTGCCGGAGAGCAGCAGGGAGGAGCGCACTTTGGATTCCAGACGCCCCCCAAGGATGAAAAGTTTCATTAACGCACAAAGCCCCGGAGTTCTTCCAGGGCTTTTGTTTTGAGAAGGGTTCCTTCATCTGAGAACAATCCGGGGAGAAGGAAACCTTCCTCCCGTGTACTATAAAATATACCGGCTCAAGTCCCGGTTCTTCACGATCGTGGAGAGTTTCTCCTGCACCATGGCTTTTGTTACCTGTAATGTTTTTGACGTGATACCGTCCGGCGCGTCAAACAGAAGTTCCTCCAACAGGGTCGTGAGGATGGTATGGAGCCTCCGGGCGCCGATGTTCTCCACCTGTTCGTTCACCTCGAAGGCGATCCTGGCGATTTCCCGCACCGCGGCTTGGTCAAACTCCAGTTTGAATCCCTCAGTCTCCAGCAAGGCGATGTACTGCTTCAGGAGAGCGTTTTGCGGCAGGGTGAGAATCTTGACGAAGTCCTCCTCCGTCAGGCTCTTCAGTTCCACGCGGATCGGAAAACGCCCCTGCATTTCCGGGATCAGATCCGAAGGCTTGGCGATATGGAAGGCCCCGGAGGCGATGAAGAGGATATGATCCGTCCGGACCATCCCATATTTCGTCGTCACATTGGATCCTTCAACGATCGGCAGGAGATCCCGTTGAACTCCCTCCCGTGAGACGTCGGGGCCGCCGGAAGTTCCTCCCCGGCTCGATGCGATCTTGTCGATCTCGTCGAGGAACACGATCCCCGAGTTCTCCACTCGCTGAATGGCTTCACGGGTCGCTTTCTCGATGTCGATCAGCTTCTGGGCTTCCTCTTGCGTCAGGATCGTCCTCGCTTCCGCGACCGTGAACTTTCTCCGCTTCTCCTTCTTCGGGAGGATGTTCCCGAGCATTTCCTGGATGTTGATCCCCATTTCCTCCATGCTCACCGGTCCCATGACCTGCATCAAGGGTATCTGGGGGACGGGAAGGTCGAGTTCAATGGTCCGGGCGTCAAGCTCGCCGGACTTCAGCTTCTCCCGGAATCGTGCCCGCGTTTTCTCATTCTCCTCCTCCAGCGGGGGGCCCGACTCAAGAGGGTCCGTTGCGCGCTGCCGGTGAACGGGGGGGAGAAGGATGTCGAGGATCCGTTCCTCGGCCATCTCCTGTGCCTTCGCCTGTACCTCCGCGGTCTTCTCCGATTTGACCATCGTGACGGCGATCTCGGTGAGGTCACGGATCATGGACTCGACGTCGCGCCCGACATAGCCGACCTCGGTAAACTTCGTCGCCTCGATCTTGAGGAAAGGGGCATGGGCCAGTTTCGCGAGACGGCGGGCGATCTCCGTTTTTCCGACGCCGGTCGGCCCGATCAGAATGATGTTATTCGGCATGATCTCTTCGCGCAGGAGTTCAGGCACCTGTAACCGGCGCCACCGGTTGCGTAATGCGATTGCGACCGATTTCTTCGCGTTCTGCTGGCCGATGATATACTGGTCGAGCTCCCTGACGATCTCGCGGGGGGTCAGCTCTTTGATTTTCTCTTTGTTCGTTCTTTTCGCCACGCTATTATTTCCTGTTCCCCTATCCATGCCTGCATTGATCACTCTTCACCCCTTTTCCCCTCTTTAGAGTTCTTCGATCCGGATGTTCTTGTTCGTGTAGATACAAATCTCGGCGGCGCTTTCCAGGGATTCCTGCACGATCTGTTTGGCGTCGAGATTGGTATGCTTGATCAGCATCCGCGCGGCAGCCAGCGCGTACATGCCCCCCGACCCCACTGCAACGACTCCGTCGTCCGGTTCGATCACATCCCCCGTGCCGGAGATGACGAGGGAATGTTCCTTATCCAGGACGACGATCAACGCCTCCAACTGGCGCAGGTACTTGTCGGTGCGCCACAGCTTGGCAAGCTCAACGGCGGACCGGACAATCTGCCCGCGATGTTGTTCCAGCTTCTCCTCGAATCGGTCGAGCAGGCTGAACGCATCAGCCGCTGCACCGGCAAACCCGACGAGGACGGAATTATTATAGAGCTTCCGGATTTTGTTCGCCTGTTGTTTCATCACGGTGGCTCCAAGCGTGACCTGGCCGTCGCCGCCGACGGCGACCTGACCGTTCCGGCGAACGCCGATAATGGTTGTTGCGTGAATCTTCTCCATGCCCATGGGTGTCTTCCTTGCCTGTGATCTTCTTCGCGGTGGTTGCCCGTCCGCTTAAAGCTTTTTCCTCATCCTTGCAATGGGGAGACCAAGCTGCTCGCGGTACTTTGCCACGGTGCGGCGGGCAATTCTCACGCCGTCCGCCGCGAGCATGGCGGCGATCTTGTCGTCGTTCAACGGCTTTTGAGGATCTTCCACGGCGATGATATCCTTGATCCGCTGTTTAATGACACGGTTGGAGACATCTTCGCCTGAGTCGGTTTCCAACCCCGAGGTAAAGAACTGTTTGAGGGAAAAGACGCCGAACTCCGTCTGGACGTACTTGCTGTTCACCACGCGGCTGATCGTGGAGATGTCGACTCCTACCACCTCGGCGATATCTTTGTAGATCATCGGCTTCAATCCCTCCCCCTCCTCAAACCATTGGTGTTGGCGCTCGACAATGGCCTTCATGACCTTCAGCAATGTTTCCCTTCGCTGATGGATGGAGGCGATGAACCATTTGGCCGACTCGAATTTCTGTTTGACAAAATCACGGGCCTCTTTCGAAGTCTTCTTGCTCTTCGGTGCGACGAGATCCCGATAGGCATTGTTGATGCGGAGAGTCGGGAGGTTGCGGTCATTCAATACGATGAGAAACTCGCCGTTATCCTTCTCGACGATAAAGTCGGGAGTGATATAGTTTTCCTGGGCGGTGAACTCCCCCTCGCCGGGTTTGGGGTTGAGATGCTGGATGATCTCGAGGACCTTTTTGAGGGTCTCCGTTCCCACATTCAGGCTGTGCGTCAGGTTCTCAAAGCGCTTCAGCTTGAGGTCCTCGAAGCACGTCTCCAGGACCTTGAGCGCAAGTTCTTTGAGGATGGTATCATAGCTGCCGGCTTTAACCTGAGCGATCAAACATTCCTGGAGGCTCCGCGCGGCAATCCCGGGGGGATCGAGCAACTGCAGGCGCTTCAGGACCTCCAGGGCCTTGTCCTCCTTGATCTCCAGCCCGAGGGTAAGATTGATATCCTGGACGATCAGTCCCAATTCTCTCCGGAGATAACCATCTTCATCGACGTTGCCGAGGATTTCTTCGGCGATCAAAAAATCCAATTCGTCATCCGTCCGCAGTTTCAACTGGCTTAAGAGGCGTTCGGAGAGCGGGATGGCGGCCACCAGGGGCCGTTCGTACTCCTCGTCATCATCCCTGTTCTTGGAGCTTTCCGGACTTTTATAACCTGCGAGGTCGTCATTGAGGTAGTCGTCCAGCGTATAGGAGTCTTCAACCTTTTCCGCTTCCTCGCCGTCGGTTGATGGGGTGTCGGGTTCCTCTTGATCGAGGGTCTGTTCCATCTCGTCGGCCGTTTCGAGGAGGGGGTTGATTTCCAGTTCGGTTTTAATCCGTTGTTCCAGTGCGAGGGTGGGGAGCTGCAACAGCTTGAGGTATTGGACTTGCTGCGGTGTAAGCTTAAGACCGAGTTTGAGCTGTTGAGAGAGGTTGATCATGGGTCAGGTACCGCTTTGCTTTGCGCGACAATAGCGAAGAAATTCCTCATACCATTCCGAACCGTACGCGCGGGTCAGGGATTCTTTGAGGAAGTCGACGAGGGTGATCCCCTCTCGGGCTCCCCGTTCCAAGGCCGGCTGGCATTCCGGGATGGACTCCAATCGCAGGCGCTCCTGCAGCCCGTTGTCGACCCTGATAGGAAAGAGATGGCAGGAGATCGGTTTTCGCCATGCAATCTGGCCGCTGTGATACGCCTTTTCGAAGGAACAGTGAGCGACACCATTCTCCCAGAGGACGAAGACGCAGGCGCGCTTGTTGACGCAATTCGTGGTCCAGTCCCCAGCCACTCCTTGGAGGAATCCATCCCGTTCGATCTTTTCCCGGTGTTCCGGGGGAAGAGAGGGGAGAACGACGGGGAGCGCTTTCTCGATTTCGGCTATTTCAGCCTCCATCAGTGGGGCCCCACGGTGGCCGGGCATGGTGCAACATGCCCCCTTGCATTGTCGGAGGTCGCAGGCGAACCTTGCAGCCGGGATTGCCGTATCAATCAGTGTTTCGGGAGCCGCATTCATGGGAGAAGGTCACGATTATCCAGTGGAAACGCCCAAAAGTATAATCATTTTTCACTTCAAAAAGTAGGTTCATGCCCGTTTTTCGTCCCTCCCGCCGCTTGATTTTAGGATGGAATTCTTTCAAGTTGGGCACAACCTTTTTTTCAACCAGGGGTCTAATTCTGTGTCACAAACTGGAAACCAAAACGAAGAGTTGATGCTCGATCTAGACCTGATCACGAAAGCGAGGCAGGGAGATGCCATGGCATTTGAGCAACTGGTGTATCGCTATGATAGACAGGTGCTCTCGATCGCCGCTCGATACGTGCAGAGTGCAGAAGATGCAAAGGATATCTACCAGGAAGTTTTTCTGCGGGTCTACCGTGCACTCCCGAAGTTTGAATTGCGCAGCGAGTTCTCCACCTGGCTTTTTCGCATTACGACAAACGTATGCCTCACACATCGATCGAGACGGAAGAGACATACCCATGCCTCTCTCGATCGGGAAAGCGATGAAGACCATGGGGCATCGCTTTCCGAACGCCTGACGGGGAGCGATACAGCCGACCAGCATGCCGAGGGGGCGGATATCACATTCCATGTGCAGAAAGCGGTGAACGCTCTTTCCCCCAAACTCAAGATGGTCTTTACGCTCAAGCATTATGAAGGATATAAGATCCGGGAGATTGCCGATATGATGGAGTGTACGGAGGGGACGGTGAAGAAGTACCTCTTCACGGCAACCAAGAAGCTCCGGAATGAATTAGAAGAGATTTTTTAGAAGAACGGGATTTGTCGGTTGAACAAAGGAGTCACAGGATGAACCATACTCAGTACAAAGAAATGCTCCAGTTGTCCGTCCTCCGGGAAT
This sequence comes from Ignavibacteriales bacterium, assembly GCA_016192345.1. GTDB lineage: Bacteria > Bacteroidota > Ignavibacteria > UBA10030 > UBA10030 > UBA6688. The sequence goes on from JACPUH010000062.1 coordinate 8,987, forward strand.
TAGGGGATGAGGAACAGCAGGTGCTCGCGCGTCATCTTCAGGCTTGCGAAGCGTGCAGGAAGGAGCTTGAGGAACTCGTGAAGTTTTCCACCCTGGTTCATCAACGGGGATCCTTTGAGACCTCGGATGAGCTATTGCGTGAGGCGCGTCAGGAATTGCGCGTGGCGATCCGGCTGGAGCGGTCACGGCGTTCGGGTTGGGAGGAATTTCTGGAGAAATTTGAATTTCTTGTTTCACCCCGGGTCCGCATGGCGGTCGGTGGAGTGGCCATGCTGGCGGCGGGCGTGCTCGTGGGACGACTGGGGATGACGCCGGCTGAAGAGGTTCCGGGCATTGGAGTGACTCCGGCCATGAGCTCGGATGCCTCCCTTCGCGGCGAAACCCGGATCTCCAATGTTCGCTTTCTGAACCCGGAACCGGTCAACGGGGAGGTCGAATTTACGTTTGAGGCGGTCACCCCCATCCGGATGAGGGGGCAGGTGAACGATCCTGCCGTCCAGAAGGTACTCGCCCAGGGGCTTATGAACGATCAGAACCCTGGTACCCGGCTCAAGGCTGTCAGCACGCTCGGCAACTTTGGCGACCAATCCATGGTTCCCGACCATGAAATCAAGTCGGCGTTGATCCAGGCGTTGAAATCGGATGCGAACGTGGGTGTGCGCAAGGAAGCCCTCCGGGTGCTCCAGAGGTTTCCCCTGGATAAGGAGGTTCGTGACGCGCTTCTGTACGTCCTCCGTCTGGAGGAAAACCCCGCCATGCGCATCGATGTGATTAATGCGCTGGAAAAACCGGTGCTTGACGGGCAGTTGCGGGATGATGATGTGCTCAATGCTTTGCGCGAAAAAATGCAATCAGATGATAACAACTACATTCGCCTGCGGGCGAGAAACGTCTACGAGGAGGTACGCCAGCAATGAAACAACAACGACTCTTTTCCATGGCTTTCCTGCTTGCTTTTCCCATCCTTATGGCATTCACGCCTTTGGATGATCAAAGCAGCCGTTCTAAATCGTTCACCGTCACCAAAGGAGGGCTGGTTGAGGTTTCCGTGGATGGGGGGGATATCCGTGTGAGCTCATGGGAGAAGAACGAGGTATTTGTGCGTGCGGAGGGAATCGATGAAGACAACCTCGATCGGCTCAAGATGGACCAGAGCGGGAACACCGTTCGCATCGAGTACCGAAACCGAAGGGGATGGAACAGCGGGCATACACGGTTTGAGATCAGTGTGCCGACGCAATTCAATACCGATCTCAGGACCTCGGGAGGAGACATTGAGATCCGGGGGGATATCGATGGCCGCATCAAGGGATCGACCTCCGGGGGCGATGTTATTCTTGGTAATCTCTCCAAGGGCACAGTCGACCTTTCGACATCCGGCGGCGATATGCGCACGGGGGATATCCAGGGGGATGTAAACCTGAGGACGTCCGGGGGGAACATCGAGCTCGGAAAAGTTGGCGGGAACGCGGATGTGAAAACATCCGGAGGAGATATTCGTGTCGAAAGCGTTGGGAAGACCCTGAAGGCCTCAACCTCAGGGGGAGATATTTCCATTGGGGATGTGGGCGGCGAAGCGACAGTCTCCACCTCCGGTGGCGATGTCAAGGTGCGGCGGGTTGCAGGATGGGCTTCGCTCTCCACTTCCGGCGGAAATATCGAACTCCTGGGCGCAAGCGGTAAAGTGAAGGCCAATACCTCCGGCGGAGATATCCGGCTTGAGGACATTACCGGCTCCATTGAAGCCGCGACGGCCGGAGGAGATGTGAGTGCCGAATTAAAGCCGACCGGGACCGGAAGAAGCCGTCTCTCGTCGGCCGGTGGGGAGATCACCCTATATGTCCCGGAAAATGCGAAGGCCACCATCGAAGCGATCATAGAGATCGAGGGTCGGTGGGGAAGAAGGAACAAGGAGTACGAGATAAAGTCGGATTTTAAAGAAGACCAGTATGACAAGTCCGGGCGCGACGATGATGATCGGGAGATTCGGGCAGTTTACAAACTGAATGGAGGTGGCGAGGATATTATGTTGAAGACCGTCAACTCGAATATCTATATCAAGAAACTCCGACGGTAAGAAGAACGAAGCGTTGTTTGCACGAGCCCCCGGGATCGATTTTTTCCGGGGGTTTTGTTTTGTACGGAGACCCGGACCCGGCGGCAACTTTTTTCCCGGTCAGGCGTCTATAAGAAACCTTGCAGTGCATGAAGGCTCCTCCTTTGGCATGGCAGGGGACAAGCCTCCGGGGATTGGTGGTCTCCGGGGGTTATTTTTTTTTGAAATGGTTTTTTACAAGCCGATGAAAAAAAGGAAAATCAGCCACGAAGGGCACAAAGGCACCAAGAACAGCCTGTCAGGTTCCCTGTCTGATGTCAACCGATTTCCCTCCGGATCGTCCAACCTCTGAATCCTCTCGAACCTGCCCACCCCTATCCGGAGACAGAGTATGAATCATTCACGGAATTCACTGGTTCTTGCATTGCTGATTGTTCCGGTGTTCAGCAGTGGTCTCGCGACCGGTCAATCGATCATCCGCCATCCCGACGTCGGCCAACCGTTGTCCGACAAATGGGCCTGGGCAGTGAAGGAAGCCACCGGCAACAAGCTGACGGAGGGTGTCTGGATCGGCTATGGGATCCGGCGCTGGATGGGAGAAAACTCGCACATGGGGAGTTTCAATTCAGCCGACTGGCGATCGCGTCCCTCACTCCATGAACTGCTGTACGGACAGAAAGAATTTCCGGAGGGGGAGTTGGAGGGGGAAGAGGCAGTGCGAAGGGAAGCCCGCCGCGCTCTTGAAGGAAAAAAGAAGAGGGAAGATGAGCCGAAGGTCGTGAAGGGGGTCGCCATCCTGCTGGGGTACAACACATCCTCAAAAAGCTTCAGCGAACCGGTGAAACTGATCGTCAGCAACCTCTCCTTGACCGTGGAGCTTGGTGACCGGCCGCTCATCTGGCTCGGCAATGCTTCTCATGATGAAGGCGTTGTGCATCTGGAAAAACTCTTCGGGCAAGTCCCTGCAAAGTTCAGGGAAAAACTCCTCTTTGCCATCAGTATCCACGACAGTTCTCAGCGTGCGTACGCGTTCATGAAGAAGCAACTGAATGAGGGGGAGACGGAGAAACTCCGCGGCAGCGCGGCATTCTGGATTGGGCAGGCCGACAGGCAGGAGGATATCCCCCTGCTGGTCGAAACGGCAACGGATGACCGTTCCAAGCATGTCCGCGAACAAGCGGTGTTCGGGCTGAGCCAGATGAGATCGGAAAAAGCTTCCCTTGCATTGATCGATCTCGCGAAGCACGGGACAACGACCGAAGTGCGAACCAAGGCTATCTTCTGGCTGGGTCAAAAGGCGTCGGAGAAGGTGGTCCCGATGCTCAAAGAGATGGCCTATAACGATCCCGATACAAAACTTCAAAAGGAGGCGGTGTTTGCCCTCTCACGAAGAAAAGATGGGGACGGGGTCAAGGAACTGATCCAGATTGCCCGGAGCCACGAAAAGGGGGAGGTGCGGCGGCAGGCGATCTTCTGGCTTGGACAGAGCAAGGACCCGAGGGCGCTGGAGGCGTTGGCAGAGATGGTGCGAGGCAAGTAGGGGCCATTCCCAGGCAAAGGTCCCTACGAGCCTCATAGGCACAGGCCGCTTCTCTTCGTACATGGGGAGCGGCTTTCTTATGTACCAGATTTTCCGTTGATTCAGGAGAATCCCCAAGGCTTGTCAAAAGTAAGATTGACCTCCGAAACCGTGAAGTATCATCCGGAACGGCGTGTCAACCGATACGTTCGACCGGTCGTCTAATATCTGAAATTACAAAGAACAAGGAAGTCTGGATGCCTGCTGCCCGGGAGCGGGAAATCATTCTGCGGATCAAGGAGGGGAGCCATGAGGCGTTTCGAGAGTTGGTGGAGATGCATATGAGGCAGGCGTATGACCTTGCCTATGGGTTCGTCAACGACCATGATGACGCGGAAGATGTTGCCCAGGAAGCATTTGTCAAAGTGTTCCACTCGATCAAGTCGTTCCGGGGTGAAGCGGGGTTCAGCACCTGGCTGTATCGCATCGTCACCAACGCCTCTCTCGATCGCTTGAAACAACGGAAACGAAAAACGAACCGGTATGTCCGCATCGATAACCCTGAAAGCATGCAAGCCATGACGAGTACCGCGGCCACGGATTCCATCGATCTCACCATGCATATGGAGCGGGCGCTGCATGAACTTCCGACCCTGCAGCGGGCGGTGGTCATCCTGCGGCATATCGACGGGCTCTCGACGAGAACAGTGAGTGAGATTCTGCAATGCTCGGAAGGGACGGTCAAAACGCATCTGCATCGCGGATTAAAGAAAATGAGAAGTCTTCTGCAATTTGTGAAGGAAGGGACATCATGAAACACGTTCAAGACCTCATGTATGAATATCTGCAAGGGGAACTCGATCCGGTCCGGGCGAAGCAGGTCCAGGAACACATCGCTTCCTGCAACGCCTGTTTCGCCGAGCTTCAGGTCCTGAAAGAAGGTGCCCTTCTCGTCCGACCCTTGAGCAGAAAGCCGAGTGAGCATCGCTCGGAGGCATACTGGCATAATTTTGCCGTCCATGTCCAGCAACGCGTACAGCAGGGTCCGAAGAAGACTGTCTCCACCGACCCGGTACGGAACAAGATCGAATCGTTCCTGACCTACCAGCCACAGCGGGTCCTTGCTCTTGTTGGTGGGTTGGCTGTGCTCGTGGCTCTCATCACGATAGCACCATTTCGCACCGTGCAGGAAGAACAGTCTCTGATGCTCACGGAAGGTTCCCCCGCAGGGGGGGTGATGCCGGTGAACGCGGAACTGTCCAACTATTTCCGCAAGTCGAAGATCCTCCTGATCGGCCTCACGAACATGACCCCCCCCGAAGGGCAGACGGTGGATTTTCGTGCGGAAAGTCAGACTGCCCGGAAATTGATTCAACAGGCGCGCGTCCTGGAAGATCAGGATATTGACAACCGGTCCCAGCAGTTGATCTGGGCGCTGGAGAAAATCCTGATCGAGCTGGCCAACATGGAGGACCGTGCGAACCTGCCAGATGTCGAGCTGATCCGTACAGGCATCAGGCAGGAGAACATGCTCTTCAAGATTCGAATGGCGGAAGCGCAGCAGAGCCATGCGATGTTCTCCACGGCCGATCACAAAGAGATCAAACAACAATAGTGCTTACACACCCGCGAAATACACGAAACACGCGAAATGTTTTCCGGGTTAGATATTGATAAGTAATTCGTAACTGCTCAGCGTTTTTTTTCCCACGAATCTACACGAATCTTCACGAAGAAAAACGTGTTCTCAATCGATTTTGTTTTAACTCCAAGGATTGGCGGGGATTAGTGAAGTCTTCGACCCTGAGGAAATGCACGCCTAACTCAGACCCGAAGGGATTCGTGGGTTGTTCTTCCATCAACGGTGAGCAGTAATAGTATTTCAACACAGTTCCTTTACTCTTTCGTGTTATTCGCGTGTTTCGCGGGCAGTTTGTATGAATGGCTGAGAAAATATCAACAATCATCGTAAGGAAGAACGTTATGAACCTCCGTACCATAGTGTCGATCGGTACCGTGCTGGTATTGATCTTGTCCTCCACCATCGCCCAAAAAAGAACCTCTCGACCTCGTATTGCTACCAGGTCTGCGGAGGCATCGGAACTGCTACCGATGGCGATTCCCACCCCGCCGGTCGAACTGGAGGAATTGGCGTACCTCCCCCCGTTCGCTATCCCAGATGTCTTCGCTCTCTCTGCAGAGGTTGCCGCTGTCTCGGCGGCGCTCCCTGCCTTGGCAGGCCTTGAGGCGCTTCCGTCCCTGGCACCCCTGGCTGCACTGGCACCCATGACTGTCTTGGAAGAAGTTCCCGGCATTTGGGAAATGCCCCCGACCCTTGATGAGTTTGAGGCATCACTCGAGCCCGGGGATCAGGACGATCCGGGATACAAAGCGTACAAAACCGGGTATAACCTGGTCCTCGAAGAAAAATGGAGCGACGTGCGCAAGGCCTTTGGCGACCTGATCGTCAAGTATCCCAAGAGCAAATATGTCGATGATGCTGCGTACTGGGTCGCCTATTCATGGCGGTTCAACGACAAGGGAAAGGCTGTGGAAGCGTACAAGAAATTTCTCAAGGATTACCGGGACAGCAACTACTACGATGATGCGGTGGCCGACCTGACCAGGCTGGAGACCCCCGCAGTGGTGTCGGGGACGCCAAGTCCCCGTGCGACCTCCTCCTCTGAGATGGAACGTCTCGCCCGCGATGTCGACCGACTTGCCCGCGGAGTGGGGCCCGTCGTTGCCCCCGGTGCACGGACGATTCCACCCGGCGTATCAAGGAGAGAGGACGATCCCGAACTGAAGATGCGCGTAGAGGCTCTGCAGGCTCTTGCCCGGTCAAGCAAAGACGGCAATACGTTCGCACTGCTGAAGGAGATCGCCCTCGATAAGGACCAGCCGAAGGAGATGCGGGAGAGCGCTTTCTATATGTTGCGTGAATTCAAAGATCAGGATGTAACGTCCGTCTACCTCCAGGTCATCCGCGGCGACTCCGACACGAAGGCGAAGCAGAATGCGTTGTACTGGATGGGTCAATCCGGCCGGGATGGAAATGAGAAAGTGTTCACCCTCCTGAAGGAGATTGCCCTGGACACGAAGCAGGACCGGGAAATCCGTGAGAGCGCCATCTATTCGCTCCGCCAGCTCAACCGGAGCGATGTGACAAACGTCCTGATACAAATTGCCAGGAACGATCCTGACCGGAAAATCCGTCAGACGGCATTGTACTGGATCGGACATTCCTCCCGTTCCGACAAAGAGGCGGCTTTTCAGACCCTGAAGGAATTTGCGCTGGATCAGAAGCAGGACCGTGAGGTTCGTGAGTCGGCGATCTATTCCCTGAAGGAGATCAAGGGGGAGGAATCCCTGGATCTCTTCATCCAGATCGCGAAGAACGATCCCGACGAGAAGATACGAAGCACCGCCCTTTACTGGATCGGGCAATCCGCAAACCGTGATCCCGAAAAGGTCTTCAAAATCTACAAAGAGTTCCTGCAGGATAAGAATCAACCCACGAAAGTGCGCGAATCGGTCATCTATTCGCTGTCACAGCTTCGGCATGAGGGCGTCGCCGATCTGCTGATCCAAACGGCCAAGAACGAACAGGAAGAACGCCTCCAGTCCTCCGCCATCTATTACATCGGACAGCTGGGAAAGAAGGGATCCAAGTCCATTGAAACCCTCGTGACGCTGTTCGAAGGGATGCCGAAGGATCGCTCAAAACCGCTTGAGAATATCCTCTACGCCATCGCCTCCGTCGGCACCGAGCAGTCCGTAGAGTTCCTCGGCAAGGTTGCAAAGACTCATGAGAATTACGATGTCCGCAGGCAGGCCGTCTACTACCTCGGCAACATCGGCGGAGAGAAAGCCCGCGCGGTTCTGTATGAGATATTGAAGAACAAGTGATTTTTCGCCCACGAAACCCCCCGGCCTAAATGATGCCGGGGCAGGCACAAAACACGCGAAAGAAATAACCAAAGACAAGACCAGGATTCATTCTAAAAAATATCTCCGCGTGATAAAATCTTTCGTGTATTTAGCCTGTTTTGCGGGCAAAAAATCCGGAGAGACTTACAGCGGATTTCCCTAAGAAGATGTTTTTCGAGCTGACAATTCAGAGGCCGCCTGCGCACAGTAGGCGGCCTCCTCGTTTAGAACAGTGTCCACAATTTAGTCCAGCAAAATCCCACCTGAGTGAGAAGTACGATTTTTTTTTGAGGCGATGGCAACCATTTTGATGTTCGTGCAGTCTAATCTCCGTACTTGAAACGGCAAGCAACCCATCACCCCGGAGGGATTTATGAAGGTTGGACCCGCGCTTTTCGTTGTCCTCGTTTTTCTTCCCCTGTGTTTTCTCTTCTCCCAATCATCGACCCCCATCACCATTCAGGCCGAGCGTGCAACGCAATCCATCACGGTCGACGGGTTTCTGGAGGAGCAAGCCTGGAAACGTTCCGGTTTCAGCACGTTCATGCAACGTGATCCGAACCAGGGGGAGGCGGCTACGGAAAAAACGGAAGTATGGGTGGCGTATGACGATGAGGCTCTGTACGTCGCTGCGCGCATGTATGAGAGTGCTCCGGATTCCATCATGAGGATCCTTGGCCGCCGGGATGCGTTCACGACAGCCGATTGGTTTACTTTTTTCATCGACCCTTACTATGATCGCCGGACCGGATTTTTCTTTTCGGTGAGCGCTGCGGGCACCAAAGGGGACGGCACGATGTACAATGATGATTGGGACGATTCTTCATGGGACGGAGTCTGGGAAGGGGAGGTGAACATCGACCGGGAGGGATGGACGGTGGAAATGCGCATCCCGTATACCCAGCTTCGTTTTCATCAAATGCCGAAGTATCTCTGGGGAGTAAATTTCAAGCGGGATATCGGCAGGAAGAATGAACGCTCTTACGCAGTCTATACCCCCCGGAATGAAAGCGGTTTCGTATCCCGTTTCGTGGACCTCGTCGGAATCGACAACGTCGTCCCCGCGCGCCAATTTGAAATCCTTCCCTATCTCAACACCCGCGCGGAATACCTCCAGCACCAGGCCAACGACCCGTTCAACAACGGTTCCCGGTACCTGCCAGGACTCGGCGCCGATATGAAGATCGGTCTCGGCAGCAACCTGACACTGAATGCCACAGTCAACCCGGACTTCGGTCAGGTCGAGGTGGACCCCGCGGTGGTGAACCTGAGCGACGTGGAGACCTTCTTTCAGGAAAAGCGCCCCTTCTTCATCGAGAGTTCAAGCACGTTTGAATTCGGGTATGGCGGCTCGAACGATTACTGGGGTTTCAACTGGTCCACTCCGAATTTGTTCTACAGCCGACGCATCGGCAGATCACCGCAGGGAGGACTCCCGGCCCATGACTATGCCGAGCTTCCGGTTGGGACCCACATTCTCGGGGCGGCCAAGGTCACGGGGAGAGTGGGGGAGGGATGGAACATCGGTACCATTCACGCGGCAACCAAACGCGAATTCGCCACCATCGATCGGGCTGGCCAACGAACCAGCGTCGAGATGGAGCCCATGACATACTATGGCGTGGCCCGTGCCCAAAAAGAGTTTAACAACGGCCGGCAGGCCATAGGGTTCATCACCGGGTTGACGAAACGAAGTTTCGACGACAACAGGTTGAAAGATCAGATCAACAGCGATGCGCTCGTTGGCGGCATCGACGGATGGGCGTTTCTTGATTCGAACAAAACGTATGTGCTGACCGGCTGGACCTCGTTCTCGCATGTGGCGGGAACGCCCAACCGAATGATCGCACTCCAGCGGAATTCCGCACACTATTTCCAGCGTCCGGACGCAACCCGCCTACGGGTCGATAGCTCGGCTACATCTCTGACGGGTTTCGCCGGGCGCCTGATGTTGAACAAGCAAAATGGAAGGATGAGCCTCAACGCGGCCGTGGGCTTCGTCGATCCAAACATGGATCCCAATGACCTCGGTTTCCTAGGGAGGACGGATGTGATCAACGGTCACGTCGTCACAGGCTACAAATGGACCGACCCGACGGACTACTATCGTTCGGTTTCACTCCGATTTGCGACATTCGGTAATCTCGATTTCGAAGGAAATAAGATCTGGCATGGATATTTTCACAACGGGTACGTTGAGTTGCCAAACTACTACAACGTGTACTGGGGGGCGGCTTACAATCCGGAGACCATCAACAACCGGCGGACACGCGGAGGTCCCCTGACGCTCAACACGCCGGGGAGGGAACTCTGGATCGGCATAGATTCGGACAGCAGAAAATCTCTTGTCCTTTCGTTCTGGGTCTCCTCGTACGCCAGAAAAGATGAGCCAAGTTTCTATATCGAGTCGAGTCTTCAATGGAAACCGGCCCCGAACCTGACGTTCTCCGCCGGGCCGAGTTATTCCACCTCGACGACGCTTGCCCAGTGGGTCAATGTGTTTGACGATGCGACCGCTACGGCCACCTACGGGAAACGCTATGTCTTCGCGACGCTCGATCAAACATCCCTTTCTGCCAACATCCGCCTGAATTGGACCTTCACTCCCGCTTTGAGCCTGCAGCTCTTCCTGCAACCGCTCATTTCCTCCGGGGAGTATTATGATTTCAAGGAACTGGTCCGTCCCAGGAGTTTCGATTTCCGCACCTACGGGACAGAGGGATCCACGTTTGATGCTGAAACCCATACGGCGGACCCGGATGGGTCGGGTCCCGCATCGGGGATCCAGGTCGGGAACCCCGATTTCAACTTCAAGTCGCTGCGCGGCAATGCAGTCCTGCGATGGGAGTATCGCCCCGGATCCACGCTGTACCTCGTGTGGACACAGAGCCGTTCCGATTTCGAAAACACGGGGGAATTCAAGTTCAACGATTCCATGAGCCGGCTGTTCGTGGCGAAACCGGATAATATTCTGATGCTGAAGTTCACCTATTGGTGGTCGATATAAGATCCGGGAATTTCGTAGGGCAACGCCTCGTAAGGAACCTGTGCAGTGCAGCTTTGGCCCTCCGGTAGTGAAATCGTCATCATGCCTCAGACATGGTGAACGCCAAGGAGAAAGGCATGCAGAGACTGCTTCTCGTCATTTTTATTTCCTGCGTCCTGCTGCTGGAGGCATGCACCTTGTTCAAGACACGGTATGAAGAAATCCCTCCGGACTTTCCTGAGACGATTTCCTCGCTAGGGGTCGTTGATTCTCTCTGGCGCATTCGTTCCCTGGAGGGGAGTGAACGATCCTTAAGCCATTTCCGGGGAAAGAAACTCTTCATAAACATCTGGGCAACCTGGTGCGGCCCTTGTCTCGCCGAACTCCCTCACCTGCAGACGCTCTATGACTCATTGCGGTCCGATCCTGAGATCGAGTTCCTTTTCATCTCGGACGAGCCCGATTCCACCGTTCGATCCTTCGTTGCGAGGAACAAGTACTCGCTGCCTTTTTACGTTTGCGAAAAATCCAGGCCGGAGATTTTCAACACGCAGTCCTATCCCTCAACATTCATCGCGACCGCCCGTGGCGAGATCGTTTACAAGAAACTGGGCTCGGCAAAGTGGAACCATCCTTCGGTGATCGAATTCTTACGGGGACTGTAAGGAGTATGAGGGGCTGCCTGCTGTAACTCTGGAATCATTGCTTCGTAACATGTTGGCACTTGGCGGCGTCTATGATGCGAACTCTCTTATTCCGATTATTGGCTGTTAGTCTTTTTCTGGCAGTGATTGCCGCGTTCAGGTCCTCCAGCGTGACGGGAGGGGAAGAAGCGTTCCGGAGCGGAGAGTTTTATGCGACGCGGTTGTGGCTGCCGTTTAAATCCGATGGCACTCTTTTGAGCGAACTCC
>JACPUH010000051.1 GCA_016192345.1 Ignavibacteriales bacterium
GATTTCGAACGCCTGCAGGCTTTTTATCAGGACCAGGGTTTTTTTCGCTCCCGGCTCGATACCAGTATCCTGATCAACCCGGCAGATCGATCCGTTGCCCTGGCGATCCGGGTCGAGGAGGGACCCCGCTCGCACATTGACAGCATCCGCTATATCGGGTTTGACGACCTGCCCACCATCCTGAGAGAGGAGATCGAGCAGAACCCCCTGATCGAAGTGGGGGACCCGTTTATTATGGAGCAGGTAGTGGCGGAACGGGGCCGGCTGGTCAATGCGTTCTTCAATAACGGTTTCGTCCATGTCCGTGTCGACACGGTGGTGGGACACTTGTACGAGTCGACCGGCAACGTCCTGCTGATCTTTGCGTTCTCCCGGGGAAACCGATTCCTCTTTGGCGACGTTTCCGTACAGCAGGATTCCACGGTCAGTGAACAGGTGGAGCAGGAGGTGATTCTCAGGCATCTCGATTTCACGAAAGGGGATTTCTACAGCGAGGAAAAAAAACTTGGGAGCGAACGGAACCTCAATCGCCTGGGGGTGTTTGAAGCTTCAAGGGTCGAGCCGCTGGTGGACGCAGCAGCTGAAAGCCTTCTGGCAATACCGATGAAGGTGTTTACCCGCTCCCGCCCCTTCCATGAGCTTGTGCCGGAAATCGGGGTGAACGACGAAAATAATGCGTTTAATATTCAGATGGGTTTGGGGTACAACCACAGAAATTTCTACGGTGGGGCCAGGAATTTCTCAACCCGTCTGCGCCTGCAGGTGCAATCGATTCAGGATATGGAATTTTCGAGGGTGTTCGGCGGTACCGGGTTGAAGGATAGCACCGTTCTGGGAAGCGCTGAACTAACGGTCAAGCTCGTGCAGCCGTATTTCTTCAATAACAAAACCACCTTCACACCGTCGATCTCCTACCTCCTGGAAAAGAAAACCCCCGAGTACTATAATCCGATTTTCGTCGGCAAGTTCAATGTGGCAACACAGTTTGCCCGGTACACGGCAGGGTCGATCGAATGGAACCTGGAGCGGATCGCATTTGAGATTGTCGATCCGGCTGCGCCGCTGCCGTCGTTTTCAGAGACTGACTTTGACCGTCGTCCACAGTTCAACTCCATTATCACCTTTACGATCCAGCGAGATAAACGGAACGACATCTTTAATCCTTCCTCCGGCTTTGTCCATTTGGCCGCGGTGGAGGAAGCCGGCATTCTCCCCTCCGCCTTTGGAGGCGTGTTCGGTTCCAAGCTGCCTTATTCGACGTATTACAAGCTTTCAGGAGCATTGCAATGGTATTGGGATTTCTCCGGCCAACGCGACATGATCTGGGCGCTCAGAGTCCGTGGCGGGTTTGCAGAATTGTATGGCAATTCGCCTGCGCCGGTCCCGATCACCCGGCGGTTCTTTGCGGGAGGGAGCGGGAGCGTGAGGGGATGGAAGGCCAGAACTCTTGGGGCGGTGGTGAAGTCTGATGAAGGGGGGACAGCGCTCTTCGAAGGAAATTTGGAGGCGCGGTGGAATCCATTGAAGAACGCCGGGAGGTTCGCCTTTATCGAGTTTAACAGGGTCTCCTTCGTTTTCTTTTATGATATCGGAAACGTCTGGACCAATTTGGCGCGTGTCCGGGCATCCGAGGTCGCGATGGCTTCGGGGATCGGGCTTCGCTATAATACGGTCGCAGGTCCGGTACGCATCGATCTCGGGTTTCGGGTTTACGATCCCGCCGCTCCCCCGGACCATCGGTGGATCACCCAGAAGCGCTTTTTCAAGGAAACACTGTCCAACCTAGTGCCGCATATCGGGATAGGGCACGCTTTTTAGGAGCCGCATGAGTTGGGGCACCGTCATAGGGCAACAACGGGTAAAAGAGTTATTGCAGCGGGCGATCGCGGGCAGAAAGGTTGCCCACGCATACCTGTTCTATGGCGGGGAGGGTGTCGGGAAGGATGCGATGGCCATGGAATTTGCCCGCGTGCTGAACTGCGAGAAGAAACAGTCGACGGCTTGCGGTGAATGCCGGAGCTGCCAAAAAGCAAGCCAACTGCAACATCCCAATATTCGGCTCATCGTTCCTCTTCCGGTGGGGAAGTCCGAAAAGTCCGGGGACGACCCGATCCGGGTTTTGACCGAGGACCAGGTGTCAAGTGTTCAGGAACAACTCCGCCTCAAGGCGCAGGATCCGTATTACCGCGTGGCAATCCCGAAAGCGAATTTCATCAAGGTGAATAGCGTCCGCTTCGTCCGGCGCGAGGCGGCGATGTCGAGTTTCGAAGGAGGAACGAACGTTTTTATTATTGCGGAAGCGGAGGCTATGAATGCAGAGGCCAGCAACTCCCTGCTCAAAACCCTTGAAGAACCGCCGTCCGACTCCGTGTTCATTCTCACAACGTCACGGCGACAGCAGCTGCTTCCCACGATTCTCTCTCGTTGTCAGCTCGTGCAATTTGACCCGTTGAGCGAAGAAGAAATACGGGGCGCCCTGATAAGCCGACGGCAGGTCGAGCCGGAACAGGCCGCCTTGGTTGCGCGGCTGGCGAACGGAAGCTACACGGTTGCGGTCGAGATGCTTTCCGCCGATATGGTCGGGGAGAGGGAAGGCGTGGTTCTGTTCCTTCGTCTTGTGTTGGGAGGGCAACGGGTTGCGCTGGCAAAAGAAATCGAGCGCATCGGTTCGGCCGGCGACCGCTCGGTCGTCGTTCGCTGGCTGAAGATGCTCCAGGCATGGTTGCGGGATGCATTGTTGTTACGCGATCTTGGTGAAGAAGGGATGGTTGCTGCCGATCCCACCGCGGAGCTGAACAGCTTTGTTTCAAAATTTCCTCATGCGGATCTCCCTGAAGCGCTTGAGTGTGTTGAGCGGAGCATTGCCCTTGTAGACAAAAATGTCTACCTTCCTCTCGTTCTCACAGGCTTATCCATCGATTTACATCGCTCACTCGTCCCTCGTCGGTAATACACCGTGACCATGAATTTTCAGCGCACTCTTGTGACGGCCGCACTCCCCTACGCGAACGGGGTGCTTCACCTGGGCCATCTTGCCGGCGCTTATCTGCCCGCCGACCTGTACGTTCGGTACCTCCGCTCACGAAAGCGCGACGTGGTGTTCATTTGCGGCTCGGATGAGCATGGCGTGGCGATCACGGTGACCGCCGAGAAGGAACACATCACGCCGCAGGCAGTCGTCGATCGCTATCACCCGATGAACAAATCCGCGTTCGAGAAGTTCGGGATGAGCTTCGACAATTACTCGCGAACATCTCTCCCGATCCATCACCGAACCTCCCAGGAGTTTTTTACGCACTTCCATCGGCAGGGCGTTTTGAAGGAAAAGGAAGAGCTCCAGCTCTATTGTGAGAAGGATGCAATGTTCCTTGCCGACCGGTACGTCGAAGGGACATGCCCGAACTGCAAATATACGCAGGCGCGCGGCGACCAATGCGAGAATTGTGGAACATGGCTGAACCAGACGGAACTTGTGGACCCGAAATGCAAACTGTGCGGCACAACCCCGGTCGTTCGGAAAACCACCCACTGGTATTTTCCCCTGGGTGATTTTCAGAAACGACTCCAGGCTTTCATTGAGGAACGTTCGAAGAGGGACCGATGGAAGGAAAATGTGCTGCGGTATTGCGAGAGCTGGTTCAAGGATGGACTGCAGGACAGGGCTGTGACCCGTGATCTGAGCTGGGGTGTACGGGTGCCGGTCCCGGGGTTTGAGGACAAGGTGATCTATGTGTGGTTTGATGCCGTCCTGGGGTATATCTCCTCCACCATGGAATGGGGGGAACAACGAGGCACGCCGGATCTCTGGAGGAAATACTGGCAGCAGGAGGACACGAAGTATGTCGCCTTCATTGGCAAGGATAATGTGGTGTTCCACTGTATCGTCTTCCCCGCAATGCTCATGGCCTGGAACGACGGGGGAGGGGAGCAGTTTATCCTTCCGGAGAATGTGCCGGCAAACGAGTTCCTGAATTTCGAGGGCCAGAAGTTTTCGAAAAGCCGGGGTTGGGGGATCGATCTCCAGGACTTCCTCAAGTATTTCCCCGCGGACCCGCTCCGCTATACCCTCGCCCTCAACTTGCCCGAATCGCGCGACAGCGATTTCTACTTGAAGGACTTCCAGGCACGAACGAACAATGAGCTTGCCGCGATCTTCGGCAACTTCATCAACCGGACGCTGGCGTTCACGGAAAAAACCTTCCACGGTGTCGTCCCCCCGTGCGGCCCCCTCGGCAAGATCGATAAGGAGATGACCGCGACGCTCAAAAGTCTTCCGGCGACGATCGGTACTCTGTACGAGAGATATAAATTTCGTGAAGCCGTGATCGAAACGATGAACCTCGCCCGCGCCGCAAATAAGTACTTTAATGACAGCGAGCCCTGGAAGACCTCGAAAGAGAACCCTGAACAATGTGCGACAACGCTCCATCTTTGCCTGCAAATCGTTCGGTCTCTTGCCATCCTCTTTGAGCCCGTGGTCCCGTTCACGGCTCAGAAACTCTGGACCACCTTGAATCTTCCCGGGACGCCGTCCGGTGAAGGGTGGGAGAGTGCTGGGGAACTCCGTCTCGCAGAAGGCCATTCACTCAACAAAGCGGAAATTCTTGTTATGAAGATTGAAGACCAGCAGATCGACAACGTCATCCAGGCCCTTAGCGGCACCCCCGCATCGCCCGCTCCCGTCCCGGCACTGGACGTCAAGCCGACGATTACCCTGGACGATTTTAAAAAGATCGACTTTAGGGTGGCAAAGGTGCTCGCAGCGGAGAAGGTTTCAAAGTCCGAAAAACTCATCAAACTTCAGATCGAGATCGGTTCGGAGAAACGGCAAATCCTTGCCGGCATCGCGCAGTACTACAAACCGGAGGATCTCGTCGGAAAATCGATTGTGGTGGTCGCGAACCTGCAGCCGGTAAAACTCATGGGACAGGAATCGCAGGGAATGTTGCTCGCGGCGAACGACCCTGCCGGGAAGGTCACGATTGTCAGCGTCAGCGAAGAGGTTCCGAGCGGAAGCGTCGTCCGATAAGCCCTCCTTCAGGAGCGCAGGCAGATGTTTCTTCAGGCCCGGTCCTTGGTGATCGGGCTTTTTCTTGCGGGGTCGTTTCTGGAAAGAGGATCGTGTAAGGGTTGTGCGGATTCTCTCTTGCGCAAGAGTATCGGGAAGAAACTCCTGATACGGCAAGCAATTCGATTCATTTTCCCTTTCTTGCTTACAGGGAGTTTTTCCCCTATATTGTGACCACTTTTTGACCCATAATCCGCAGGTTGCGCGTTTTGTCTCAACGAATCCGAACGTTCTTCAACTTTGTAAAAATCGAGCACACGCTGTTCTCGCTCCCGTTGATTTACAGCGGGGCCTTTCTCGCGGCGAAGGAACCCCCCTCGGCGTTGTTACTGCTGCTCATTCTGACGGCCGCGACGGGCGCCCGCACTGCCGCGCTTGCTCTCAACCGCATCATCGATCGGGAGATTGACCATCGGAACCCCAGGACCGCCATCCGCGAGCTGGCGAGCGGCCGGATGAGCATGTCCGAAGCGACGACCGTTCTGGCTGTTGGTGTGGCGATGTATCTTGTTTCCGCAGCCCTGATCTCCCCGTTTTGTCTCCTCCTTTCCCCCTTGCCGCTTCTGGTCTTCACCATCTATCCGTATATGAAGCGGTTTACCGTGCTGGCGCATTTTGGAGCGGGGCTGGGGTTGTCCATGGCTCCCTTGGGGGGATGGTTCGCCATTCAACAATCCGCCGAGAATCTGCTCCCGGGATTGTTATTGTCGCTGTTCACCCTGTTTTGGGTGACGGGATTCGACATCATCTACGCCACGCTCGATGAGTTATTTGATCGTGAGTACAATCTCTATTCTTTTGTTTCGCGGTACGGAAGAAAAACGGCGCTCAGGATCTCCGGTGTGCTTCATGTGCTCTCGTTCCTTACCCTGGTACTGTTGTTTATCGTGTACATCAAGGGCATCGCAGCCCTTCCCTTCCTGGTGTTGACCGGGATCCTGCTCTATTTCGAACACAGCAAGGCGGAGGACGTGGAGTTGGCGTTTTTTAAGATTAACGCGGCGCTGGGGTTTGTCGTCCTCGGCATGGTGATGATGGGAGTCTATTTCCCATGAGAATCGTCCTCGGAGTGACCGGGTCGTCCGGGGCAATCTACGCAAGGGAATTCGTCAAGCGCTGTGAAGGGGAGACCTATCTGGTCGTCAGCAAGTGGGGAAAAGTGTTGCTCAAGGATGAACTCGGCATCTCCACGAAAGACCTCCAGCCGTTCGTCAAGAGGGAATTCTCCGATGATGATTTGACGGCCCCCATTGCCTCGGGGTCGAATCGTTTCGATGCCTGCGTGATTCTCCCATGCTCCACATCGACTTTGGGGAAAATCGCCTCCGGCATCGGTGACACCTTGATCACACGAACGGCCCAGGTTGCCTTGAAGGAACGATTCAAGCTGGTTCTCTGCGTGCGTGAAACACCGATGTCAACGCTCTCCCTGGAACAATGTGCGAAATTGTCGGGAGAGGGGGTCTTCATCATGCCGATCTCACCCCCGTTGTATTTTGTTCCGAAGAGCGTCGAGGAATTTGTGCAGGGGTATGTTGACAAGGTTCTGGGGGTGATCGGCGTGCGAACAGCCCCGGGGTGGCGAGCCGGGGATCTCGAGTGATGGGGAACGCGAATCGATCATGGCAGCCATGACCTTTCCTGCCTTCGGCGAGTTTGCGAGGCACCTCGAATCGATCGGTGAACTTCGCCGGGTGACCGCGGAAGTCGATCCACACCTTGAGATAACTGAAATTGCCACGCGTGCGCTGAAGGAGCGCAAACCCTCGCTCCTCTTTGAACGCGTGAAGGGAGCAAGGTTTCCCCTGGTCATCAATGCATTTGCCTCGGAGCGCCGCATTGAGATCGCATTGGGCAGACATCCGGAACAGATTGGTGAAGAACTGATCCGGTTCGCGGAGCAGGTGATGCCGCCAAAGCCGCGTGTGTTGTGGGAGAACCGATCCATGGTCCGGCGCTTTCTTGCCGCCCGGACCAAACAAGTCTCGCGGGGCGTTTCCCAGGAATCTGTTGAAGCAGTGAACCTCGATCAACTCCCTATCCAGGTCTGTTGGCCCGGTGACGGGGGAAGGTTCATCACGCTGGGTCAGGTGATTACGGAAGACCCGCTGGACCGGAGACGCAATATCGGAATCTACCGCATGCATGTCTTCGATCAGCATACGACCGGCATGCATTGGCAGATTCAAAAAGGGGGAGGCTTCCACTATCATCGGGCTGAGCAGGCAGGAGTGGATCTCGAGGTCGCCGTGGCGCTCGGCACGGATCCTGCCCTCCTTCTTGCGACGGTTGCGGCGTTGCCGGAGGGAATTGATGAAGCGCTGTTTGCTGCATTCCTTCGGGGAGCCCCAATACCGATGATGAGGGGAAAGAGCATTTCGGTCTCTGTCCCGGCGCATGCCGAATTTGTGCTTGAGGGGATTGTCCCGCGGCAGGAACGACGCATGGAAGGTCCTTTCGGTGACCATTTTGGTCACTATTCTCTGGCGGCACCGTTTCCAGTTTTTCATATCAGGGCCATGACACACCGGCGCAATCCGGTGTACCCGGCGACCGTTGTCGGTATACCTCCCATGGAGGATAAATACCTCGGCGATGCCACCCAGTTGATGCTCGGTCCCCTCGCCCGCTTGATTCATAAAGAAGTTCGCGATGTGTGGGCGTACTACGAGGCAGGATTCCATAACCTGCTGGTCGTGTCGGTGGAGGAACGGTACAAGAAAGAAGCCATGAAGGCCGCGCTCGGATTGTTGGGGACCGGTCAGCTCGCATTGACAAAATGCCTGGTTCTTGTTTCCGCAGGGGTGGATGTGCGGAATTGGAAGGTGGTTTTACGCGAAATCCGGGATCAATTCGATCCCCATTTCGATTTTGTTCTCGTCCCGAAGGTGCCGCTCGATACACTCGACTTCACGAGTTTCACGATGGAGTTGGGGAGCAAAATGATCATTGATGCGACAAAAAAAGAGCGACCGCTGAAGAAACGGGGGATGGAGCACGACGCCGTGGGACTTAAATCTCTCGACCGACGGATTCTCGATGTTCAAAGCGATGAGGGATGTTTGCTCCTGGTAAAGGTCTCCCAGGGTGGCCGGGAGATTATCGAGAACCTTGTGGGGAGGGAGGAACTCCGGCAGTACTCCATGATCGCTGCGGTGAGCGAGGATGTTGATATCCACGATCAGGAACAGAGCATCTGGGGTCTCTTTACCCGGTTTGATTGTGAACGGGATGTCATTTTTACGGAACAAAGGCTGATCGGGATTTCTCCCGTGTATAGAGGGGTGATGGGAATTGATGCAACGTGGAAGCAGGGGTATCCGGACCCGTTGCGCATGCCCGATGAAGTGAGGAGGAGAGTGGAAGAGCGATGGGATCGCTATTGGCAATAACGATACAACTCAACGATGAATGACACTATTTTCTTTCGAGATAACAAACTTGCACCCATCTGGGAAAAAGTCCAGAAGGGTGAGCGCCTGATGTTGGAAGACGGCGTGACGATGTTTCACACCGGGGACATCATTTCCCTTGGGAAGATGGCGCACCACGTGCAGCGTCGGAAAAGCGGCGACGCGGTGTACTTTGTGCTCAATCAGAAAATCGAGCCGACCAACGTTTGTGTCCTGGCATGCAAGTTCTGCGACTTCGCGACGAAGGCGGGGGAACCTGATGCGTACGAGATGACCATCCATGAGATCCTTCACAAGCTGACGCCAGAGATCCATGAGGTCCATATCACCGGCGGACTACACCCGGAATGGAAGTGGGAATACTATCTTGAGATGCTGCGGCAGATCAAACGGGGTTTTCCGAATGTCGATATCAAAGCGTTCACGGCGGTGGAGATCGATTTCTTCCATAAGAAATTTAAACTGCCGATCGAGGAAGTACTCCGGCAGTTAAAGGAAGCCGGGTTGCGGACCATGCCGGGGGGCGGGGCCGAAGTCTTCTCCGAGCGCGTCCGAAAACAGCTTTTCAGTTCCAAAATCGGGGCAAAAACCTGGTTTGAGGTCCACGCCGCAGCCCATCGACTCGGGATCCCTACCAACAGCACCATCCTGTACGGTCATATTGAAACCATCGAGGAGCGGGTTGAGCATATGCTCCGGTTACGCAGAGCACAGGATGAAACCGGCGGATTTCTTACCTTTATTCCACTGGCATTTCAGCCGGGGGACACCGGCATTAAGCCGAGAAATCGATTCACGTCTGCCATTGACGATTTGAAGATGATTGCCATTTCACGCCTGATGCTGGATAATTTTCAGCACATCAAGGCGTATTGGGTTATGCTGACGGAAGAAGTGGCCTCCGTGGCGTTGAACTTTGGCGCCGACGATATGGACGGGACGGTGGGGGGCGAAAAGATCGCTCATGACGCAGGGGCCGTCAGTCCGGGCGCGTTGGCGAAGGATCAGATCATCAAGATTATTACCGATGCGGGGAAAATCCCGGTGGAACGCGATGTTTACTATAACCCTCTCAACCTGTTCACGTCCCACGTGATCGGGAAAATTCCGTACTTGAATTCTGTCCCCTTCTATTCGTATCTTGAACGACGCCAGTTCCGCGTCATGCCGATCACTCCGCGCAGGATGGGAGTGCTTGCCGAGAAGGGCCAAGTGGACGCCGGGTTGTTCTCGCTCGTGGATTTTCTCGGCCAGCAGGAGACTTTGCAGCTTATGCCGTACTGTATCGCGACGCGCGATCAGGTCAAGAGCGTGCTTTTATTCTCCAACCATGGATGGAAGGATCTCGACGGAAAAACGGTTGGGATTATTGATGATACGGCGACTTCGGTCAAGCTCCTCAGGATCCTCCTTGAGAAAAAGTACGGTGTGAACCCCCGTTTTCACCGCATGCATTCCGGCATTAACAATTACGAGGAATTCGACGCCGTGTTGTTGATCGGGGATGAAGCGCTCCGCCATAAACGGACTGGGTTGCGCGGATTCGATCTGGTGTACGACTTGGCCACCGAATGGTATGAATGGAAAAAACTTCCGTTCGTGTTTGCCGTGTGGGCGGTCAAAAAAAACATGGCACCGGATCGGCAGTCGGAATTATCATCCATCATCGCGGCCTCGTTGAATAAAGGGGAAGAGGATCTTGGAACGGTAAGCCTTGTACATGCCAAAAGCCTTGGATTAGCCTCCGACGAGGCGGTTGAGTATTTGGAGGGATTTAACTACAGGCTCGGCGAAAGAGAAAAGGAAGCTATCCAGGCATTCGAATCCTTGCTGAGCGCCATTGACGTAGAACCCTTGTACCAGCAATAACGATCACGATGCCGGAATCAGTGCTCCAAAAATTTGAAGGACTTGTCGCGGAAGGAACCAAACTCGTACCGCTCGGCGGCTTTGAGTTTTCCGGCTACAATGCAAGGCTTCAGAACAAATACCTTGAATGGCGCAAGGCATGCCTGGAGGCCTTGGAGCAGGTTGGGCCGATCGGCTTCACGTATAAAAATAAGATCGTGGGAGATGCCAATGGGGGATATTTCTTTCAGGCAGCCGCCCAGCTTATCCTGAGCAACGTGAAGGAATTGCATGAGAAGCTGAAGGCTTCCCCCGAACTGGCGGTCGTGGAAAAGGCTCCCGCCCCTTCACCCGTTACTCCGCAAGCGGCCACATCGACTTCATCAACTACGGTGGGCGGGCCCCGTGTTTTGAAACCGCCCCCGAAACCGGCTGCCGCCCAACAGCTGGCTGCCGCCGCTGCCCCGGTCGCACCTCAGGCTGCTGCATCGGCTACGAAGAAAGTATACGTCATCGGCGAGATCAATGATCCGCTGCGTCAGCAGTTGGCGCAGTTTCTCGAAGAGGTGGGGGTGGAGGAGGTTGCGATCGATCGGAGCCATGGGGAGATGATCGACCTGGAGCATATCGACCTGAACAGCGGGGCAAAGTTCGCGTTCTTTGTCTTTAACTCGGATGATTTGACGTACGCGATGTTCGAACTGGGGCACTTTGTCGGGAGTCTTGGCAAAAACCACGTGTGTGTGTTGCACATGACGGATGTGGCGATGCCCAAGAACATTCCGGGGGTCGTTATCCGTCCCATCGTCGTCAAACTGGAGGAGGCGAGCATGGGAATTTTGCGCGATCTCAAATCATCAGGGTACACTATTTCGTTTTGAGGATGGTATGACGCTTGAAGGACTGTATGCTCTTGTGCGCTCCGGCAGGAGATTGACTCCCGATGAAGGTCTCTTTGTGTTGCGCAACGCCGAACTTCTGGATTTGGGGGATCTGGCGAATCAAATTCGTTTCAAAAAAAATCCGGAACCCCGGGTGACATTTATCGTCGATACCAATCCGAATTACACCAATATTTGCAACATCGACTGCATCTTCTGCGCTTTCTATCGCCATCCCGGCGAGGCGGGGGAGTACACCCATACCGCCGATCATTTGATTCAGAAATTCAAGGAATCGGCCGCGAAGGGCGTTACGACGGTTCTTCTCCAGGGAGGGGTCAACCCGGCCCTGCCGTTTGAATATTACACCGACCTGGTTCGGCGGACCATCGCGGAGGTACCGGAAATTCATCCTCATTTCTTTTCCACATCGGAGATACTCGGCATGGCGGAAGTGTCTGGATTTTCCCTCCGCGAAGTGCTGCAGAAGCTGTGGGATGTGGGATTGCGCTCCATCCCCGGGGGTGGCGCGGAGATACTCTCCGACCGGGTCAAGAAGAAAATCAGCAGCAAGAAGGGGACTTCAGCCGACTGGCTGAATGTCATGCGGGAAGCCCACCGGATCGGATTCAAGTCGACGGCAACCATGATGTACGGTCATCTTGAGACCGATGAGGATATCCTCGAGCACCTGGAAAGCATCAGGACGCTTCAGGATGAAACAAACGGATTTACCGCGTTTGTCCCATGGTCGTTCAAACCCGGTAATACCCCTCTGGAAAAGATCATTCCGCACTATGCAACCCCCACCCGCTATCTTCAGATGATTGCCTTTGCGCGGATCTACCTTGATAACTTTTCCCACATCCAGGCTTCCTGGTTTTCGGAGGGGAAGAAGACCGGGCAGATTGCGCTGCATTTCGGGGCCGATGACTTTGGCGGGACGCTGCTGGAGGAGAATGTGCATGCCGCGGCCAACTTTGTCAATAAGACGAATACCGAGGAATGTATCCAGATGATCCACGAATCGGGATTTGCCGCAGCACAAAGGACCACATTGTACGGAGTATTGAAAGTGTACGAGCCCGTGGAAGTGGCGGCGTAGCGCCTGGAGGGGGGAGGGGTTACTGCGGTCCGTCGATCAGCGAGGCCATGTTTTCATAGAAAATCTTCTTCGCATCCGGAAGGGGGATGCGCATTTCCTGCGCAAGTTTGGTCTGGTTGTCGACGATATCGTACCGGTACCCGCGCGGAAACATCCCGGAATCCGACCCAAAAATAATCCTTCCCGCACCAAACACCTGCAACGTTTTTTGAAGCACCTGCCGTAAGTCCGGTTTTGAAGGATGATCGGTCATCCAGGAATTCGATCCCGCCGTATCAACATACACGTTCGAACATTCCTTCCCTAACTCCAGCGTTTCCTCGAAACGGCCGGCGCCGAAATGAGGAACCACAAACCGTATCCTGGAATATTTCTTTGCGACGGGAATCAGATCTTTGGGATTGGAAAATTCTTCATTCACCACCACCGGGATTCCGGCATAGTCGCGTGACTTGATCGTGAGTTTTCCAAACTGCGTGAACACGATTGCCCTGACTTCCTCACACAACTGAAAGAGCGGATCGAGCCATGAGTCCTGAACGCTGATCTGATACATGGAAGGATACAGCAATATACCGCGGAGCTTGTCCTGCTTCAACCGTTTCTCGGCGTTCTCCATCAGGACGTTGGAATTGGGATCGACCGTGAACATTCCGGTCAGACGGGTGGGGAAGGCTTGCACGGCTTTGACCACGGAGTCTTCATCGCCGGGGATGCTGCCGAAGAGCATCATCCGTTCGATCTTCCATTTGTCGATCACTTCGATCCATTTTTTTGCCAGCGCGATGGGATCTTCACCGGGAATCTCAAGATGTCCCTTGGCCGCAAGGTTTTTCAGCTCGGTGTTAATATCGAGCCGGTTCGTCTTCTGCTTGACCAGGAAGCGGAAGTACGCATTGGAATAGAAGTGGACGTGTGAATCGAATATTTTGAAAAGGCCGATCATCGAAAGTTTCAGTACAGCTGAAGATTGGGAACCGTCGGGACCACTCCCCGTTCGGAACCGAGCTTGAACAACAGCTCCAATGCTTTTTTTCCGTTCTCCCCCATGTCGATGGTGAGTTCGCTGACGTACATCTTCACAAACTTCTCCCCCAACTGCTCATTGATCC
Source organism: Ignavibacteriales bacterium (assembly GCA_016192345.1). GTDB lineage: Bacteria > Bacteroidota > Ignavibacteria > UBA10030 > UBA10030 > UBA6688. Next base: position 13,428 of record JACPUH010000051.1, read on the forward strand.
CCCGCCCGTACTGGAGTGCATACGGAATCGCCTCTTGCTGGTGCGTATAGCCGTACCGGATGCTCTGTTTCAGTCCGGACGAGAGCGCACGGGCCATCTCTTCACCGAGGTCTTTCCGCACGACGTCGAGCCCGAGAGGAAGAGGGAGGCCGTCATACATTCTGGCCCACAACTCACCAAAATCAAGGATCTTGTGGAAACCTTCCTGTTGATACGTGATCTGACCTTCGTGGATCAACAAGCCGGCGTCGAACTCCCCGCTACTCACGCGGTCCATGATTTGATCGAACGGAATGTCGACGTGCGTGATCCCTTCGGTGAAAATTTTGAAGAGAAGTGTTGCGGTGGTGAGTTTCCCGGGAGTGGCAACTCTCTTTCCCGCCAGTTCATCCAACGTCCGGAACCGTTTGGAGACGATCACCGGCCCATACCCCTCGCCCATGCTCGCTCCTGTCGCCATCACCCAGTACCGATCTGCAACGTAGCTGTACGCGTGAGCGGAAATTGCGGTGATTTCAAGCTCGCCCCGCAAAGCCCGCTCATTCAATGTCTGGATATCTTCGAGTTGGTGTTCAATGGTGATTCCTTCCAGCTTGACTTTTCCGCTGGAGAGCCCGTAAAACATAAACGCGTCGTCGGGGTCAGGGCTGTGACCGACGCGAATAATACGATCTGTCATTAACGCTCTTATTCCTCATTCGATGTGTGCGCCAGATATATTGTTGCAATCCCGGCGGTGAGGGAAAATGTCTCCACGTCGGTGAAGCCGACCGATCTCAGGATGAAGCAAAATTCTTCCCCGTCGGGGAATTCGGCAACGGTGGAGGGAAGATAACGGTATGCCTCCCGGCTCTTTGAGATCAACCCGCCGATTCTCGGCAGGATATGCCGGAAATAGAAACGATACAGTTGCCTCAATGGGGCCTTTCGGGGATTCGAAAACTCAAGAATCATGGCGACCCCCGCAGGCTTGAGCACCCGGTGCATTTCCGACAATCCTTGTTGTAGATTTGAGAAATTTCGGACGCCGAAGGCAACAGTGACTGCATCGAACGCTCCGTCCCGAAAGGGGAGTGATTCCGCCGATCCTTCCTCGAGAGTGATCCGGTGGCTCATATTCTTCCGGAGTATTTTCTCGCGCCCGATCTTGAGCATCTGAGGAGCAATATCAATACCCCGGATGGAATCCGGCTGCAGTTGCATGGCTTCGAGCGCGAGGTCGGCCGTGCCGGTGGCGACGTCGAGAATTCGTTTCGGCCCATAGGGGCGGAGCAGCCGGATGGCCCTCTTTCGCCAGAGGATATCGATCCCGGAACTCAGGAGGTGATTCAAGAGGTCATATCGCGGCGCGATCCTGTCAAAGAGCTGTCGAACATACTGCTGCTCGTACACCGTCCGACCTCCGTGGAGGGCGTCATGGTGCAGGGGGCCGTCCTTCTTCAATGTCATCACGTGAGAAATCAACCGTTCGCTCGTTTTGAATTTTTGGCCCGTAAATATACGGAACAGAGCTAAGATTTCCAACCTCATTCTCCGGGCAACGTGTTTCCGTGAAGGTGGGGCGATGCGGTCGGGAAGAAATCCGACTGGCGACGCGTGGCGGGAGAAACCGTGGGCTGGTTGCATTTCACTCCCCCGAGTGGTATTTTCTTGCCACCTATGAGAATACTTCTGGCCCTTGGGTGTACGGTTCTGGTGTTGTCGTGCGAGCCGGGGTTGAGTCCGCCGCCGAATGTGGAGCCGGGGTTCGGCGGTACTGTTTATTTTGAGCGGTCAACCTGGCCGCCTGCCGACAGCCTGAACAATCTTTGGATTTTTGCGTCTCAGGTTTACCCGCTCGATTCCGTGAAGATTTTCGCGGGGCTCTTTTCCACTCCCCCCACGATCTTCTTGTATCCTGGTTTTACAGCGAGCCTTCCCTTTTTTGTCGACTCCCTTTCCTATGCGTTCAATCTGCCTGCGGCCACCTATCAGTATGTGGGGGTGCTCCAGCAGTTCAGGGAGGAGATCAGCGTGCGATCGCTCAAGGTGGTCGGGGTCCACGGGGCCGGGACCAATCCATCGCAACCGCTCGAAGTGCGTGTCGATGATTTCCAGTTCATTCATGGCGTCAACATCCATGTAAATTTCCATAAACTCCCCCCTCAACCGTTTTGAGTTTTCTTCTCCGATATTGTCTCGCGGGACTATTTGTCTTCCCGTCTCTTCTTGCGCAACCCTCCGTCGGGACGATTGCAGGAAGCGTGGCCGATTCTGCGACCGGTCTCCCACTGGCGGGAGCAAATGTCGTCCTCCGGGGGACGGTGCTAGGGACGGCCACCAATGCCTCCGGGGAGTTCCGGTTGAACCGCGTTCCCTCCGGGGTGTATTCGGTTGTTGTCTCCATGGTTGGGTACCAGCGAGTCATCGTATCTGATATCGTTGTGATTGATACCGGGGTCCAATCGATCCGTGTCGCCCTGCACCCTATGATGATCCAAATGGAGCAGGTTGTCGTGACCGCGAGCCGCCGGGAGCAAAGCCTGCAGGATGTTCCCGTCAGCGTTTCCACCGTGACCGCGGAGATGATCGCCGCAAGAAATCATATCACCCTGGATGATGCCTTGCGTTACGTTCCCGGAGTGAACCTGATGCAGGATCAGGTGAACATCCGCGGTTCCAGCGGGTATAGCCGCGGTGTCGGGAGCCGGGTGTTGCTGTTGCTCGATGGATTGCCGTTCCTGACCGGCGATACGGGGGAGATCAATTGGGAGGTCATCCCCGTTCACGAGGTGGAGAGAGTTGAAGTGGTAAAAGGAGCCGGATCGGCGCTGTACGGATCGAGTGCACTGGGGGGCGTCATCAACGTACTGACCCGGGATGCCTCTGATGCACCCCGAATTCGCGCGCGGGTTTTTTCGGGACTGTATGATCAACCACGGTTCGCCGAATGGGAGTGGTCCCGGCAATCACGCTTCAACAGCGGCGTGATGGTGAGTTATTCCGATAAAACAGGACCCCTCGGTTACCTGATGAGCGTGGCTCGTACCGTGGATGAAGGTTATCGTCAGAACGATGCCTACCATCGGTGGAGCGTGTACACAAAATTGAAATACGACCTCTCCTCGTCCCAAAGCCTCACGGTCTCCGGAAATCTTCTGCAGCGCATCCACGGCAATTTCTTCTGGTGGCGGAACCTCCGGGAGGCCACCAGACCGGCGGACGATCAGCTGAACGGGCGCGTTGAATCCGTGAGGGGGAACATTGGCTTTTCGTACAGGGAGTTTGTCTCCGACCGGTTCTTTTATTCCATGAAAGGGATCTATTTTGGGAATTCATGGGATGATTACACGGGAACGCGGCGCAATTATTTTTCCCGGTCCGACCTCGTTTCCTTGGAGTTCCAAGGAACATACGAATTCCCGCCGCGTCACATCCTGACCTTCGGTGCGGCCGGCAATTACGACCGGGTGAACGCCAACCTCTTCGGGGCGCATCCGGGGATAGGAGGAGCCGCGTACGTTCAGGATGAGGTAGAGCTCCTGGAACGGCTGAAGGGTACAGTCGGGCTTCGGTTCGATTGGCAGAAGGTGTCGGCTCTGCCATCAACCTCGGAGATCCACCCGAAGGTGGGGGTGGTCTATTCCCTCGACAGCGAGACGCGGATCCGAGCTTCGTACGGCTCCGGATTTCGTTACCCTTCCATCAGCGAGATCTATATTGAAAGCCCGAAAAATATCTCCCAGGTGCCGATCCTCCCAAACCCTGCACTCCTGGTTGAAAAAAGCTCATCCATGGAAGTGGGGGCGAGCAGCACGCTCGGGAGCTCTATTGCCGTCGATGCGGCCGTTTTTTCCAGCAGTTTCACCAACCTGATCGAACCGGGGGTTGCCTTCAATGACGCGAACGAGCCGTACATCCGGTTTGACAATGTGACAAAAGCCCGTATCCAGGGGATGGAGCTTTCCGTGAACATTGAGTGGTGGAAGAGGCTTTTTTCGACCAACCTGGGCTATACGTATATCTGGCCGAGGGATCTCACACAACAGACAATGTTGCAGTTCCGGCCGCAGCATATCTTTTATTCTTCAGCAACCATTTCGCTGGGGCATCTTCGCCTCTCAACGGATGTACGCTATGTCTCCCGGATCGAGCGAATTGATGAGAACCTCGTCCGGTTCGCTCCCATCCCCCAGGGGGACGAGCGTGTCCCGATCAACGTCATCGACGTGCGCGCGTCGTACGATGCTGTGGAACTTGGCGTCCCGTTGCGGGTCGGTCTGAACGTCAACAACGTTGCGAACTATCATTATGTCGAACTGATCGGCAACCTGGCCCCGGTGCGGACATATTTCCTTATCCTCGAAGGGATCTTTTAATTAGAGATCCCCCATCGCTCGTGTCATCATGTCCTCCCTTGCCTTGCAAGACTCATAAGATTCGAGTACCTTCACCCATCGACGTCCATTGTTTGGAACACACCATGTATATTGATTCACACGCCCATATGTTTTATGAGGATTACAGGGACGATCTCGGGGATGTACTCCGACGGGCGGAGGAAGCCGGTGTTCTGAACATCGTGGTTCCGGGGACAACCCTCGCAACCAGCCGTGAAGCGATAGTGCTCGCCGAACGCTACAACCATATCTACGCTTGTGTCGGATTTCACCCTCATGAAGCCTCGCACGCCACGGAGAGCGCCTTGCGCGAGGTGGAAGAACTCAGCCGTCATCCCAAGGTCGTCGCCATTGGGGAGATCGGGCTGGATTTTCATTATGATTTTTCACCGCGCGACCAGCAGCTTCGTGTTTTTGAAGAGCAGATCCGGATCGCCATCCGGCGCAACCTCCCCATTGTGGTCCATACCCGTGAATCAATTCCCGAATCTCTTGCTCTTGTTCGGACTCTCGTTTCTGGTGACCCCGGCTGGCGAAAGTCCTCTCCGGGGGAGGGCACCGGCTTGCCGGCATATCGCGGAGTATTCCATTGCTTTACCGGAACGGCTGAGGAATGTCGACAATTATTCTCGATGGGGTTTCTCGTCTCGTATCCGGGGATCGTCACGTTTAAGAACTCCCCGGTTCTGGAAACCCTTCGGCAGATCGGTTTTGAGAATATCATGATCGAGACGGATTCGCCTTACCTGGCCCCCGTTCCCCTCCGCGGGAAGCGGAACGAACCGTCCAACGTGATCCTCGTCGCACGGAAGCTGGCGGAGGTGTTCTCGACGACCCCAGAGGCGATCGGCAACACAACCTCGTCCAATGCGAAAATGTTATTTGGAATCAACTAACGATGTCGGAACAACCATCCATCTTTGATATTCTTGGGCCGATCATGATCGGTCCATCAAGCTCGCACACCGCTGGGGCAAGCCGTATCGGTTATATCGCCCGCCAGCTCCTGCATGATGAGCCGAAGAAAGCCGTCATTACCCTCTATAATTCGTTTGCGAAGACTCACAAGGGGCATGGGACGGATAAGGCGATCATCGGAGGAATTCTCGGCTTCGGTCCGGATGACGAGCGCATCAGGGATTCCCATGAGCTTGCTGCTCAGGGAGGGCTGGAGTGGGAGTTCAAGTTCGTCGGGGATTTCGTCAGGTTTCATTCGAACACCGCGCGTGTGAAGCTTGAGGGAAAACATGGAGGAACGGTTGAGGTGGTCGGAGCATCGTTGGGAGGAGGGAGGATTAGGATTCAGGAGATCGAGGGATTTACCGTCGATTTCAACGCCCAGCTCCCCACCTTGGTGATCATTGCCGAGGACATCCCCGGGAGTATCCAGAAGATCAGCGGGGCGATCGCGGAGAAGAAGGGAAACATTGCCAACATGTTTGTTGCACGGAACGAGAACTTTGCGAACATGATTATTGAATTGGATGAGCATGCGGACAAGGAAACGGTGGAGAAAATTGCCGCCCTTCCCTGGGTGAAGTTTGTCCGCCGCGTGGAACCGATGCTGGAGGGAAGTTCACGCTACGAGAAGTAACACGCCGTACTAATCTTGCAGGAAAAGCATTCCATGGAATTCAATTTGCTTTCTGACATTGTCGAGTATTGCAGGCGCGAGAAAAAAGACATGGCCCAGGCAATGCTCGAGTACGAAATGCGTAATAAACGATTGACGCGCGAACAGGTGTATACCGGGCTCAAAAGGACCCTCTTCGTCATGGAGGAGTCCGTTGAACAGGGGCTTACCCAGCAGGTGATCAGTCCGAGCGGCATGCTGAATAATTGGGCCAAAACGATCCTCCAATGCAAGGTGGACACTCTCGGTCCCGCCTTGAAGAAGGCCACGGCACGCGCAATCGCGGTGGGGGAAGTGAACGCCTGCATGGGGAAAATCGCTGCCGCCCCCACGGCGGGATCCGCCGGCATTCTGCCGGCCGTACTGGTGACGATGATGGAGGAACATGCCATCCCGCGGGAACGGATCCTGGAAGCCCTGCTGGTCTCATCGGCTGTCGGGTTGGTGTTTGCAAAAAACTCATCTTTTGCCGGCTCCGAAGCGGGGTGCATGGGGGAAACCGGCAGCGCGGCTGCGATGGCTGCAGGGGCCATCACATACCTCCTGGGGGGAAATGAAGAACAGATTCTTGAGTCGGTCGGGTTTGCCCTGAAGGCTTCCATGGGTCTCGTTTGTGATCCGGTGGGAGGATTGGTGGAAGAGCCTTGCACAACCCGTAATGCAGTGGGTGTGGCGAATGCCTTTGTCTCCGCACAAATGGCGCTTGCAGGAATCAAAAGTCTCATCCCCGCCGATGAAGTTATTGCCGCAACGAAAGAGGTCGGGGATTTGATGTCCCCGCGGTTAAAAGAGTCCGGTCAGGGGGGGCTCGCGAATACGAAAACCGGGAGGGAGATCCAGAAGAGAGTTTTCAAGACTGCCGAATAATGCCCCCGTTTCAAATTCTTTCAAGGAGTGTCCTATGAAAAAACCCGCCATGGTTGCGTGCGTTCTTTTCTGTTTCTTGTACGTGAACGCCGCTGTCGCTCAAACAGCGAAGCGCATGATGACCCTCGAAGACGTCGTCTCCCTGAAGTCGGTCTCTGATCCCCAGCTTTCACCCGACGGTCGCCACATTGTCTATGTCGTCAGTGAAGCAGACCTGAAGGAAAGTTCTTCGAACGCGGACCTCTGGCTCGTGGGAACGAACGGCGGTACGCCGTTGCGGCTCACCACCAGCAAGAAAAATGATAACACGCCACGCTGGTCCCCCGATGGGAAAATGATTGCTTTCGTCTCGGCCCGCGAGGAGAAACCGCAGATCTATCGTATTTCACCCTTTGGCGGAGAAGCGGAGAAATTGAGCGACCTGAAATCGGCCCCTTCTGCGATCGAATGGTCCCCGGATGGCAAACAGATCGCTTTTATCGCACAGGATCCTCCTTCCGACCAGGAGGAAAAAAAGAAAAAAGAAAAGGACGATGCGGTAACGGTTGACCGGGAATTCAAAATGTCCCAGCTTTGGGTGATCGATGTCGGGACACGTAACGCCTCGCGGCTGACGAACGAGGACAGTCTCACGATCGGTCAGCCCCGGTGGTCACCGGATGGAAAGCGAATCGTGTTTGTGACGAACCCGACCCCGAAGGCGGATGATGGCTCTCTATCGGATCTCTGGATCTATTCGTTCGTGGACAGCATCAGCCGCAAGTTGACGGAGAATACCGGCCCCGATACCTCTCCCGTCTGGTCTCCGGACGGTACAACGATCGCCTATTTTTCCCGGCCAGGGGATGTTCCGATGGTAGGTCTTCAACGGTTGCATGTGATGCCTGCCGCGGGTGGGGCGCCCCGCATTCTCACCCCTTCGTTTGATGCTTCAGTCACGTCCATCCGCTGGTCGCCGGACGGTTCGAAAATACTCTTTCTTTCTTCCCAGAGCGTCGAGACGCATTTGTACAGCCTGGAGCTACGTTCTGGAAAGATCTCCCAACTGACGGCGGGCGGGTATGTCGTATCCTCTCCCACCTATTCCCGGGATGGAAAGACCGTCGCGATGATTCAACAGGATGAGATGAATCCCGCGGATGTTGCCGTTGCATCCGGTTCTCCATGGAAGCCGAGAAGAGTAACAAGGACCAATGGAGTGATCGACTCCTTGAAACTAGGCAGGGTGGAGGTGATCCGGTGGAAAAGCTACGATGGATTGGAGATCGAGGGAATTCTCCTCTACCCGGCGGAATACACGTCCGGGGTGAAATACCCGCTGCTGGTATACGGACATGGCGGTCCGAGCGGTGCTTACACGAGAACGTTCTCTGCGTCGTGGGGCAACCTGGGACAATTCTACTCGAGCAATGGGTGGGCGGTGTTCTATCCCAACTTTCGCGGAAGCACGAATTACGGCGAGAAGTTCATGCAGGCCAATTTTCTCGATTGGGGAAAAGGGGATTACCAGGATATTATGACTGGGATCGATGAGGTGGTTCGGCGCGGGATTGCCGAACCACGAACCCTCGCCTTTGCCGGTTGGAGTTACGGCGGTTATCTCGCCAACTGGATCGTCTCGCAAACGGATCGCTTCAAAGCCATTTCGGCAGGAGCCGGGTTGAGCAACATGGTGAGTATGTACAGCACGAATGACATCCAACGATATCTCGAGGCATTCTATGGCGGCCATCCGTGGGAGGCTATGGAGGAGTATGATAAACGGTCGGGCGTGCGGTATCTTAAGAACGCAAAATCGCCGACGATCATTTTCCATGGGCAGGAGGACAAGCGCGTGCCGGTGTCGCAGGGGTACGAACTGTATATGGGATTGAAGAAGAACAACGTGCCGGTCGAATTTGTAATTTTTCCCCGGGAGGGACATGGTTTGTCCGAACCCCGCCATCAGCTGGAGAAAATGCAGAGGGAGCATTCCTGGTTCCTCAAGAATGTGTTGGGCAGTGAACCAAAGCCGGAATCTGTGAAACTCAACCAATAATTTCGGATTGCCATGCGATTGTTTTCTTGTTTCCTCTTGTGTGCCGTCGTCACCGGGGCCGCCGCTCAACCCATCCCGGAAGTTCAGCGTCAAATCTGGATGCTTCAGGATCAGCGCTCCCTCGGTGATGGCAAGCTCGTTTCCTTTCTTGCCAGTCCGGAAGAGAATGTTCGTTCCATGGCCGCGATGGCGCTGGCAAATATTCAGGACTCGACAACGATCACCGCGCTTGTGCCATTGCTCAGCGACCCCTCGCCGAATATCCGCGGGACGGTGGCATTTGCTCTCGGGCAGATAGGGAGCAATGCACCCCAGGATATGCTGGTTGCCCGGTTGGGGCTGGAGACCGATTCAACAGTCCTTGCAAGGATCGTCGAGGCGCTTGGCCGGATAGGCAATGAACTTGCGCTCGATGCCGTCGTGGAATTTATTCCGTCCCCCAACCAACCGGTGATACTCGCCGACCGTGCTCTCGCCGTGGCGAGGTTTGCCCTCCCGCCCCGAAACCTGAAACACGAACGCTCGATCTGGTTCTGTTTTGATCTCCTTCAGCACCCCGATGCCGAAGTCCGGTGGCGGGCGCTGTTTGCGCTCTGGAGGTCTGCTCCCCATGGTTTGATCGACGTGGAGATCTCGAAGCGACGGGAGGATCTGCTAAGGACTGCAACCGATCCTGATGCGGACGTAAAAATTAATTTTGCGACCCTCCTCGGGCGCACACGATCAAGGGATGCGGTGGATCTCATCCGTGCCATGTACCGGAACGAAATCCGGCAGGGTGACTGGCGAGTGCAGGTCCAGATTGTGCGGGCTTGTGCAGCTTTTCTTCCCAACGATCCGGGACTGATGGAAGAGCTCCTCGGCCTGCTCGAGTCACCCAACGACCACGTAAAGATCGCGACCCTTCAGGCTTTGATCGGGTTGCAGCGACAGGCAATCCTTGGGAGTGCGGACAGCACGAAGGTGAACCGTGTGGTGGCGAAACTTGCAACGACCAAATCCCCCGCCGCCGAACTCGTTCGTGGCGAAGCCATGGTAGCCATGGCCCGCCTCTATCCTGAGGAATTCAACCGGCGTAATTTCCTGAATGAGGAGGACCTGACAATCCGTGAACGAACAAAAGTCCTGGAGGGGATGAGCGCGATCGCTAATGTTCGCAGCATGGTGCAAGTGATGAGCTTTCTTGAAAGCGATACCGTCCGGGTTGCCATGGCAGCGTGGGATTTTATCCGCAGATTCCTCACCCCCTCGACGGTTGTCCGGCTGCGGGCGGGCGACCCCGATCTTCTCGAGGTCGGACAATGGCTTCATCTACGGGCGTTGAGGTCGTTACAGCGCGGCGACATGGCCATCACGCAACTTGTGGCAACAGTGCTGAGCGATACGTCGTTGTTCCGGGCGATGGCCCGTTACGGTGAGAACGATTCTCTTGTCAACGGACTGATCGCTGCGTATCAGGGGCTATCTTCACCGGACGATGTCGAGGCGATGCAGGCGCTGGTTGAAGCCATGGGACGGATCGGTGACGCGAGGTTTCTCCCCACGCTGGGAAGCGCTCTCAAGGATCCCGATAAAACAGTCGCCACCAGGGGGGCAGCCGCCTTGAAACAGATCACGGGGAAGGAGTACTCTTCACTGGTCCCTCTGGCGACAACGGCCTTGAAGACGGATTATGATTGGCCTGCGCTGGAATCCATCGCACGCGATCAGGGCGTCACGATCCGCACGAATAAAGGAGTGGTGAAATTGCGCCTGCTGCGGGACGAAGCTCCCTTTACCGTCCTGAGCTTTGTGAAACTCGTTCAAAAGAAATTTTACGACGGCTTGAGTTTCCATCGGGTTGTCCCCAATTTTGTTGTTCAGGGGGGTGATCCACGAGGCGATGGATGGGGGGGGCCTGGCTATGCAATCCGATCAGAGTTCTCCCTGAGAAATTACACCCGGGGGAGTCTGGGGATGGCGAGCGCGGGGAAGGATACGGAAGGATGCCAGTTTTTTTTCACGCACCTTCCCACACCCCATCTTGACGGCCGCTATACGATTTTTGCGACAGTGCGCGAGGGAATGGAGATTGTGGACAGGATTCAGATCGGGGATACGATTGTCTCCATCACGATGGACTGAGGTTCAGTTCTTTCGCCGGTATTCGTCGTACGTGCTTTGGTGCGTTGGATCGGCTGCAACGAGCCGGTCGTACACGGAACGATCGGGATAGGGGAGAAAGGCGTCGGCGATTTCCAGTGACTTGGCATCAAAGAATACTTTCACCAGGATGCTGCGAGGGTCCTGGTTCTTTCGAAGGTCGGCGATCGCTTCCACTGCCTGAAGAATATTGTCCAGCCCTTTCTGCGTTTCCGTTGTCAGCAGATCGATACCGTCAAAGTGGTAGCGGTGAAATGCCATGCGGAACGGTTGATAGCGAAGGTTCATCAACTCATCCGCAACGCCGAACCGGCTGTATGTTCCCGCCGATGATACCTGCCAGTCCTTTCCGAAAGCCGTCGATGCCGCGAGGTTGCAGACGTTCAATGCCTTCTGAAGATATCGCGAGCCCGATTGTTCGTTGTAGGTTTCCAGGTCCATCCCGACGATCAAATAAGCGTAGTAATCCAGGAAGCCTGTCAGCGGCTCAAAGCGAAAGTCATCGCGGGTCATTTGTTGATTCAGGATATAAGCAAAATCCCAACGGTCGTCGAAGAGCCGTAGTACTTGCGTATTACGCCCGGTTTTCTCGTTCGTGGTGCTGTTGTAGACCGGCCGCTGACTCACGATGGCGACCTGCGCCGTATAGCGGTTTTCCGACGGCGCCGTGAGAAAAAAGATCGTCATACTGCAGTCGATTTTTTCCCCACCAAAGTCCTCATCGCTCCACCTGGTATTATTCAGGTAACGCTCGACATCCGCCTCGAAGCGTGTGAGAAAATCGCGCTGTGCCGACGGGATGTTTTCAACGTTGACGGTCACGTCACAATTCAACTCCTGCGAGCACACCCGGGCGCTCAAGGCCAGAAGCGCCACCGCCAGACCTGACATAATTCTCATGCTTCCTCCAGAAAAAACTTGCAAAAATATAGCCAATTTCTTATCTATCTACAAGAAAAAGCCGATGAAACATTCATTGTTCATCTTCCTCGCACTTGTCGTCCTCACGCCAAGCCGTACGTGTGCGGATGATAACGGTCGGGGTGCAAAGGCGATCGCGCTGGGGAATGCGTTTGTTGCCATGGCTGACAACGCGTGGAGTCTTCGCTATAATCCTGCCGGTCTCGCGCACCTCTCGGTGTTTCATGGTTCCGCCTTCTATGTTCCGGAGCAATTCGGATTACCCGAGTTACGCACCGTCGCGGCTGCTGCTGTCATGCCGTTGGGATTTGGGGGCGTTGGTCTCGCGATGGATCAGTTCGGCTTCGACCTCTATAGAGAAACGCACTTTGCCGCAGGGGCCGGTGCAAAACTTGATTGGGGTGTTTCAGGCGGCCTTGCCGTAAACCTTCACTCGTTTTTCATCGAGCGATACGGATCCACGCAGCGCGTGACGCTCGATCTTGGACTGCTGGCGGAAGCAGCTCCAGGGTTCGTCCTCGGGTTTGGGCTCAAGAACGTTACGGGAACCATGATCGGCCCCTTCCAGGAACGGCTTCCTCAGATTTTCTCCCTCGGTTCTCTTTTCACTCCTGTCCCCGATTGCTCCCTCAGTCTCGAACTGGAAAAGGATACACGGCACCCGTTTATGGTCAAGGCAGGTGTAGAGCAATGGTTGTTTGACGTACTGGCATTGCGCGTCGGTGTCTCGGACAACCCAAATAAAGTTTCAGCCGGATTTGCCGCTCGGAGCTCGGGTGTTGAATTTGCCTACGCCGGCTACAGCCACAATCAATTAGGTTGGACTCATCAACTGGAAATCTCCATTTGGTTTGAGGTGGAATGAGGCGCGAAGTTGTTGTGCTGTTGGTCGTGTCGTTGGGAGTTGCCGTTGTCACCGCCCAGGGGAAACGCGATAGTACGCGCGCTCCGGACGAGTTGGAACAGATGCTGGAGGAGATCACCCAGGACGCCGAGGATTCCCAGCTTCTTGAACTCCTCAGCGCTCTTGAAGAGCGCCCGCTCGATCTCAACACCGCCTCACCGGAAGAGCTGCAGCAACTTCCCGGTCTCACCTCCGTCCTCGCGTTTGCCATCGTTCAATTTCGGGATCGAGCTCCTTTCGAACACGTGGAGGACCTCTTGCGCGTCGAGGGTGTGACGGAGGAGCTGTTGGCACGTTTCCGCCGATTCCTTCGCGTTGGTGGCGGTGAGCCTCCAGCGAACACCCTCACAGTCGGTGAAATACGGTTCCGGTCGAGAGTTTCTCAGGATCTTCAGCGACGCAGGGGCTTCATGGAGGGAACCTATCCCGGATCTCCTCAGAAAGTGTATAATCGCCTTGTGGCGCGTTCGACCGACCTGAATCCCTTGCTGGGGAATCCGTCCGGTGAACGTCGTACCCAGTCCTGGCTTGAAGCAGGGTTGGTCATTGAGAAGGATCCGGGCGAGCAATCCCTGAACAATTTTGTGGCGGGGTACCTCACCTTGAACATCCAGTCGGTGGGGAGTCGTGTTATACTTGGAGATTATGTTGTTGAGGCGGGGGAGGGGTTGGTATTCTGGAGATCGACCGGTTATTCAAAGGGGAGTGAGGTCATTTCGACGATTCAAAAAAACGGGGGCGGGGTGAAGCCGTACGTTTCCACCGATGAGAATTCCTTTTTGAGAGGTATCGCTGCCGAGACGAGACTTTGGGGAACCCGGATCTCGGCATTCGTTTCCAGAAGGTCTCTCAATGCGTCGGTGAACGATGAGGGAATTCTTACGAGCTTCAATGCAAGCGGATTGTTCAGAACTCCGGGTGAACTTCTGAACAAAGATGCCTCAGGTGAAACACTGACGGGAGGGATCGTGTCCATCATCCCGGTCCCGGGATTGAAGGTCGGACTCTTGGGTTACCAGACAACTTTTGATCACCCAGTCATGGTGGGGGGGACATTTGGTTTCCATGGTACGACGGCCTCCGTGTTCGGCCTGAATGCTTCATGGACAAACGCTCGTTCCACGGTTTTTTCCGAGATAGCCCGTGACCATGCCGGAGCAATGGCCGGTCTCGCGGGAGTTGTTTGGAAGCCCACGCGGGTTCTCGACCTGTCGATGATCGGCCGGATGTACCCCCGGGATTTCATCAGCCTTCATGCGTTTGGATTCGGTGAGGGGGGAGGTTTAACGCAGAATGAGACGGGCCTCTATGTCGGAGTAAAGTTGAAACCTTTTTCCGGGACCATGGTTTCTTCGTACTTCGACCAATTTATCGTACCCTGGAGGTCCTCCCTGGTTCGTCTCCCGTCAGAGGGGAACGACTTTCTTACGCTCGTCCAAACTCAATTGACACGCAGACTTTCCGCCACCCTTCAGTACAAGCGGAAGAACAAATCCGCCACGGAAACTCTCCCTGATCAGTACGACAGGGATACCCGAAGGGTTGGAATGCGGAGGCAATCAAGCTACCGGGCGACCGTGGAGCTGAATTCCTCCGTTGCCTTCCGGTGGAGGAGTCGCGTGGAATGGGTGCAGGTGGGATATGATCTGACAGGTCACCGGGAAGAGGGGCTTCTGGCCTTTCAGGACATCAGGACGTACCTGTTTCCGAGGCTTTTTCTGAACGCGCGGGTGATCGTGTTCCACACGGACTCCTTTGACTCGCGCGTTTATGAGTTCGAGTCGGACGTTCCCGGCGCCCTGAACAATCCGGGATTGTACGGGAAGGGGTACCGGTGGTATGTGACAACCCGTTTTGAAATTTCCCCCTCACTTGATCTTTGGTTGAAATACGGACACACGGTGAAGGAGGGAGTGAAGGTTTTAAGTTCCGGACCCAACCAGATTGATGGCGATCTTGAGAATCGGGTCAGTCTCCAAATTGATGCTGTCCTGTGACATCGTCATTGCTTCCAAAGCTTGAAAGTGGTAGATTCACTCCGTCTTCATCAGAGGCAGGAAGGGCGCGATGTTTTCCCTCTCCCTTCGTCTTTCTCCCATGGATCAAGGGTCCTTCCCCTCGTCAGGCTTTTTCC
>JACPUH010000064.1 GCA_016192345.1 Ignavibacteriales bacterium
GCGGAATAATCGGAGCCGTTGCGTCCGATGGTGGTCGTCCGGCCGTCCTCCGTGGACCCGATGAATCCGGTAACAATGGGGATGACGTTTTTTTTCTTTGCGAAGAGCTGCTTGAAGTATTCCCGGATGCGCTCATTGGTCTGGTCGAATTGCACCGACGCATGGGTGAACTGGTCGTCTGTCAGGACGAGGTGGCGGGAGTCGACGAAGACCGACGGGTGTGCTTGATGAAAATGTGCCGACACGATCAACGCGGAGAGGCGTTCACCGAAACTTGCCGTCACATCCAGAGCCCGGGGTGGGGAGTGACGGAGCAGATGGATTCCATGCAGCACGTCATATAACTCACGCAGTAAACCGGCAATGGCGGTGTGAAGGGGGCCGTTTTTTTTTCTGGTGACAAGATCGTCGACCGCTCGGCGGTGCCGTTGTGCAAGATCATCATACAGCTTGAGGTACTCCGGATCCCCTTGTTCTGCCAGGCGGGCACATTCGAGCAATTGGTTCGTAACGCCCTGGAACGCAGAGACCACCACCACCACCCGCTCTCTTTTTGCCGTGTCGAGGACGATGGCTTTCACATCGCGGATGCGGTCCGGTGTGGAAACCGAGGAACCGCCGAATTTCAGGATTCTCATACGATCATCAGTTTGTCAATAGTTGAAGTACACCAGGATTCGTCTTCGTTACCGTCTCGGCTGCCTTGTCGTAGATTGTTCCAGCGCAAGCCGCTCGCGATCAGGTGCGTAGGTCATGACAAAAACCTCCTCCAGCTTAACAAAATCCACACCAGGAAAAACGAACACTTTTTTAAACAACGTTCCCTCTTGTTCCCGCACTTCGTTCACGACCCCGATACGAATGTTGGGGGGGTACGTGCCGCTGTATTCCGACGTGATCACGACATCTCCGACTTTGACATCGAGCGTTTTTGCCACATTGTTCAATAGCAGGGAGCGACCATCCCATGCCAAAATGCCATCGACGCGGCTTCGCTGGACCTTTGCGCTCGCGCGAAAATCCGTGTTCAGGAGAATACGTACGATACTGTACCGGTCGGCAACATGGGAAACAACCCCGACAAGCCCTCCGTCCCCGACCACCGGCATCTGTTCCCGGATGCTGTCCCTGGACCCTACGTTAAGAGTGATCGTGTTGCGGAGCAACGTCAGATTTTTTCCGACGACCCTTCCGGCGATCAGGGGATAAGAAGACGACTCATGCAAACCGAGAAGACGGCGAAGACGGATGTTTTCCAATCGCGCTTCCCGCAGTTGGCTCACCTCGTCCGCCAGATCGACGATGGTTTCGCGCAGCTGTTCGTTTTCACTCCGCAAGCCAATATAGCGGGGGACAATGGCGAGTCGCTCCTGGACAAGGCCGAAAGCGACCGTCGTTATGCCGCGAATATGCCTCATCTGGGTGTTGTCGTTGAAGGCAAGCAGTGTCAGCGAGACCAGGAGAAGTCCCGAAAGAACGACATATTCCCTGAAAATGAGGATAAAATTATAGATGCGCTGAAACATGGGTGGTCAATCTGCAGCACATGGGAAGAGGGATCGTACCAGGAGCGGGAGGGAGAACATCAGGTGGGAATCCGAGTTCGCGGCCCCCGTCGCCGGTTTCCGAGCCTGCGAAATCCCGGGCCGCGATCAGTAGCGTTTACTCTTAATAAGAACCTTGGAATAGTGCTTGAGGTCCTCCAGGACCTTTCCCGTTCCGCGAACGACCGCGGTGAGCGGGTCTTCAGCAACGTGAACGGGAAGGCTCGTCTCGAGACGGAGTCGCTCGTCGAGTCCCTTGAGCAGGGCGCCACCTCCAGTCAGCATGATGCCGCGATCGAGAATGTCGGCCGACAGTTCCGGCGGCGTCCGTTCCAAGGTGATCTTTACCGCCTCAACGATCTGGGAGATCGGCTCATTCAGCGCCTCCCGGATCTCGACGGAACTGACCTCGGTCGTCTTCGGTACGCCGTTCACCAAATCGCGTCCTTTGACCTGGATCGTAACTTCTTCCTTCAGCGGCATGGCGGAACCTACCTCGCACTTGATTGCCTCGGCGGTTCGCTCCCCGATAAGGATATTGTGGTTCCGTTTGAAGAATTGGATGATGGAATTGTTCATCTCGTCCCCCGCCACACGGATCGATTCTTCGTTCACGATACCGGAGAGAGCGATGACGGCGATCTCGGTGGTGCCGCCGCCGATATCGACCACCATGTTCCCGACGGGCGCATCGACGTCGAGACCGATGCCGATCGCCGAGGCCATGGGTTCCGCCAGGAGATGCACTTCTTTTGCCCCGGCGTGCTCGGCAGAATCGCGCACGGCGCGTTTCTCAACTTCGGTAATACCGGATGGAACGGAGACGACGATACGCCGGCTGGGGACCCAGCCGACGCTGATCTTCTTGATGAACTCCCTCAGCATGCCCTCGGCAATCTCGAAATCGGCGATCACGCCATCCTTCATCGGGCGGATGGTGCGGATGTCGCGATGCGTCCGCCCCAGCATCTCTCTCGCCTCGTGTCCGATCGCGATGATTTTTTTCGTGTTGCGGTCGAAAGCGACGATGGAAGGCTCGTTCAGAACGATTCCCTTGCCTTTCATCCAGATGACCGTGTTCGCGGTGCCGAGGTCGACGGCAATATCCGACGAGAAAAGTGAGAAGAGACTCATGAGAGTGCTTCGTGCATTAATGTCTGAAATGCCGGAGGCCGGTGAAGACCATGGCAATGTTGTTTGCATCCGCCACTTTGATCACTTCTTCATCCCGCACGGATCCACCCGGTTGAATGACCGCCGTTGCGCCCGCCTGTATCGCTTCGAGCAATCCGTCTGCAAAAGGAAAAAATGCGTCCGACGCGACAGCACAGCCGGTCAAATCAAAACCCGCCTCTTTCGCTTTCATTGCCGCGATGCGGGAGGAATCGACACGTGACATCTGTCCGGCGCCAATCCCCAGAGTCCGGTCTCCTCGCGCGTACACGATCGCATTGGACTTCACATGCTTTGCCACGCGCCAGGCGAACAGCATGGCCTCAAGTTCCGGATCTGTTGGTTTTCGCTGTGTGACGGTTCGCAAGTCGTCGCGCTTTATCCGGACCTGATCCTGTTCCTGCACGAGGAGTCCGCCGACCACACCACGGATGTCGAATTCTTTTGCCGACCGTACATCGATGACCTGTTGGATCACACGCCTGTCCTTCTTTCGCATAAGGAACTCGAGTACGTTCTCGGCAAACCCTGGGGCTACGATCACCTCCGTAAAAAGGTCGTTGATTCTCTCGGCGGCGGCCAGCGTCAGCGGCCGGTTTGTGACAATAATACCCCCAAAGGCCGATTTCACATCTGTTGCCAGGGCTTTATTGTAGGCCTCCTCCATGGCCTCCGCAGAGCCTACGCCGCATGGGTTATTGTGCTTAATGATAACGACTGCCGGCTTTTCAAACTCCGAACACACCATGGCCCCGGCGTTGACATCAAGGATGTTGTTGTACGACAACTCCCGGCCGTGCAGTTTTTTGAAAAAAGAGTTGAACGTTCCGTACAGAGCACCCGCCTGGTGGGGATTTTCTCCATACCGCAAGGTATCGGACTTTTTCATCGAGATCGTGACCACATCGGGCAACACGTCCGATGAATGAACCGTGCCGAGGTAGGTCGAGATCACCGCATCGTATGATGTCGTGTACTGAAACGCTTCCTGGGCAAGCTCGAAGCGCGTGCGGGGAGTGATCGCTCCGTCGTTGGCGCGCAACTCCTCAATCAATGCCTGGTACCGCCCCGGGTTGACGACAACGGCTGTGTGCAGGTAATTTTTTGCCGCGGCGCGCACCATGGCCGGGCCGCCGATATCAATCTGTTCAATCGCCTCTTCGAGCGTTGTGCCAGGCTGATGGATGGTCTGTTCGAAGGGATAGAGGTTCACCACCACCAAATCGATCGGCTCCAGGTTGTGCTCGTGTAACTGTTTCAGATGCAGGGGGTTGTCCCGGACCGCAAGGATGCCCGCGTGAATCGCAGGATGAAGTGTTTTCACCCGTCCGTCCAGGATCTCCGGAAATCCGGTGATCTCGGAGACCGACTTCGGCGACACTCCGGCGTCCTTCAACGCCCGATGGGTTCCCCCGGTGGAAACAATCTCCACGCCAAACTCCTTCAAACAGTTCGCCAGCTCTCCAATGCCTTGCTTATCCGAAACACTGATCAACGCGCGGCGAATTTTGAGCAACGAACCCTCCTTACCCTGAACATGGATTTGGTGTTGAAATGTCGGAACCTTGAGCTGGGTTACTGTATCCACACAATCCTTTCGTGAATGGAAACCCGCTGCTCCGCAAAAGCCTTGAGCGCTGCGGGAAAAATTTCATGTTCGATCTTTAAAACCTTTGCCGCGAGCGTTTCCGGGGTATCCGAAAACTCCACGGCAACGGCTTTCTGGAGCACAATGGGACCATGATCATACTCTTCATCAACAAGGTGAACCGTCGCGCCGCTTACCTTTGCCCCGGAGGCAAGGACCGCGCGGTGCACATGGGGGCCGTACATCCCCTTGCCGCCAAATGCCGGCAGAAGCGCCGGGTGCACGTTAAGGATCTTGTTCCGGTACGCACGGATCACGGATACCGGGATCATCTTCATGTACCCTGCAAGGGCGATCAACTCCACGTTGTGGTCGCGGAGCGTCGCAAGCAAGGCCGTGACGAATGCCTCTTCGCTGGAAAACTGTTGTTGACTCAGGTGGAGCGCGGGGATGTTATGCGAGCGCGCAATCTCAAACGCGCCCGCACCTGCGTTGTTGCTTACAAAGAGGGTGACAGTTGCAGGAAGAAAGCCTCGATGAAGAGCGTTGAGAATTGCCTGAAAATTTGATCCGCGTCCGGATGCAAAGACCGCAATATTCATTCACAAGAGTGGAACTGCGACGTTCACAAGTGGAACAAAAGTAGTGATAAGTTGAAGGATTGTCAATAAAGAAGAGGCCTTTTTGGAATAAATTCTTAAGAAAGTTCAGCTAACAGCCGAGTCCATAAGTTCGAAGACACCGCGCCGGCTGTCCATCGAGGCGGGGATCCCAATGGGCAAGGTGAGCTTCTTTGAAATGTGCCCGTACTGAAGGTTGGTGAGAACCGGGCACGAAGAATTTTCAATAATCTCCTGAAGCACCTGTTCGGTTGTGAGGTGCGGTTTGGTGGAATCGTTCGGAACGCAGTCGGTAAATCGTCCCAGCAGAAGACCGGCGATGTTCTTGAGAACTCCCGCGAGACGAAGTTGTGCAAACATCCGGTCGACACGATGTGGCGCTTCGTCAACATCCTCCAGCACGAGGAGGGCGCTCCGCAGGGCAGGAAGATAGGGAGTACCGAGAAGCGAGACGAGCAAGGAAAGATTCCCGCCCAGCAAGTGGCCCGAAGCCTTTCCCGGATGGTGCAGTCGAACGGGCTCCTCCGGAGGGTTGGTAAGCTTGCCGATCCGTTTCGTTGAGGTGACGACTCGCCAGAAATGCTCTTCTGTGTACGGATCGAAGTCATCCCACATTTCAACACCCACCATGGGTCCGGAAAACATCACCACACCCGTTTTCCTGAGAAATGCCAGCTGGAGGGCCGTAAGATCACTGTACCCGACGAGGATCTTGGGTGTGGCGCGCATGGCGCGATAGTTGACCTGATCAAGGAGTCGCGGTGTTCCGTATCCGCCCCGCAGGGCGAAGAGAGCCTTGACATTGCGGTCGACAAGCATTTCATTGATATCACACGCGCGCTCCTCGTCCGTGCCCGCGAGGTATCCATGCTGTGCACGGACGTGCCGGCCGATCTTCACGTTGTAGCCCAACAGCTCCAGATAGCGAACCCCCTTATCGATTTTCTCTTGTGATGACGGAGGGCTCGCCGGAGCAATCAGCCCGATAAGATCACCTTTCCGCAAGCGGGGTGGTTTGATGATTTCCATGATGATGTCAGAAGTGGGTCGGTTGGTCGGCTCGCCCGTAAGATAGAAAGAATGCCATGGAATGCAAGGTACAGTGAAAAATGACCGGGAGAACCAGTGACGATCCTTATCCCCGCACGACGCTTTGACCTGGCCGACCCCGAGCAGATGGATCGGCCCGGGGCGGATCCCGGAATCCTGCGCGATGATCTTCGGAATCTCCGCGTCATCAACCGGCTCTTTGGGGGCCTTTCGGCTGTTCAGAGGAATATCATTCCTCTTCTCGACGCAATCGGGAAGGGAAGAGAGATCCGGATTCTTGACCTGGCTACAGGGTCCGCGGATCATCCGATTGCCCTGGCAAACCTTGCCCGTGCGCGTGGCGATACCATTCACATTACCGCTGTGGATAAGAATCCACACATGGTGGGGATTGCACGGGAACGAACAGCGGGGTACTCCAACATTGCCATAGAACAACAAGACCTCCTTCGTATCCCATACCCGTCAAAGAGCTTTGATATCGTGCTCTGCTCGCTGGCTATCCATCATTTTTCGCGTGAGGAGGCGGTACACATTTTGCAGACAATGCACAGGATCAGCCGGACCGGGTATATTGTGAACGATCTGAGCCGGAGCCGGATCGGTGCGTGGACGGCGTGGATCTACACACACGGAACGACGCGGAACCCCATGACCCTTCATGATTCCTATGTCTCCATCTTGCGAGCGTTTACGCCCGACGAGTTGCGATCGATGGCGGAAGAGGCGGGGCTTGAGCAATACCGGATAGCAACACAGCCCTTTTTTCGGCTCATCCTTGTCGGTGTACACACGGTCAACCCCAACCCTGAATTTCACCCATGACCACCGAAAACGTCATCACCATGCATGCCCCCGTGGAGAGAGTTTTTGAAGCTGCGGCTGATCTTTCCCTCTGGCCCAGGATCCTTCCACACTATCGGTGGATCCGGTATGTCGAAAAATCACCGACGAGGAATGTTGTCATCATGGCGGCAAAACGTGGGTGGATTCCGGTGCAATGGACCTCGGAACAGGAAATTGATCGTGAACGGAGGGAGGTTCGTTTCCGTCATTTGAAAGCGTTCACGAAGGGGATGCGCGTGGTGTGGACATTCACCCCCAACAACGGAACGGTCGAAGTGCGGATCCGTCATGAGTTGACGTCCACCATTCCTCTCATCGGAGCATTTATTGCGGAGCAGATTATCGGGAAGTTCTTTATCGCCTTTATCGCTAATCAGACCCTGACGCATATGAAGAACTATGTTGAGGAGCACCATGGAGCGTAGGAGAGTAGTGATAACCGGCATCGGGGCGATCACCCCCATAGGACATGGAAAAAAGGGACTATGGGAGGGAGCCCGGAGCGGAAAATCCGGTGTGAAAGTAATCGACCGGTTCGATACTTCCCAGATACAATCGAGAGTGGCGGCGCAGGTCGACGATTTTGATCCGCTCGATTATTTTGATGCGAAGACTGCGCGGCGTATGGACCGGTTCGCCCAGCTGGCGCTCGCAGCAGCGGACATGGCCATCAGCGACGCAAAACTTCCTGTCGACCCCAAGCGGCCGAACAGCCGTATCGGTGTGACGATGGGAACGGCTCTCGGCGGTGTTGCCGGAGCGGAACGCCAGCATGAAGTCTATTTGCAGAACGGCCTGAGAGCAGTCGATCCCGGCCTGGCATTAATGGTGTTTGGCGGATCGGGGTCCAGCAATATTGCGATTCGGTACGGTCTTACGGGACCCAGCAACGCAAATTCAAACAGCTGCACCTCCGGCGCCATCGCGATTGGTGAAGCATACCGTACTATCAAAAGCGGGTACGCGGAAGCCATGGTTGCGGCTTCCGCCGAAGCGCCTCTGTATGCTCTCACCTTCAGCGCATTTGCGCTGATCCGGGCAATGTCGACTAACCCGGATCCCGCAACGGCCTGCCGTCCGTTTGAAAAAAACCGGGACGGTTTTGTCATGGGGGAGGCGAGCGCGGTCCTCATGCTGGAGGAACTGGGTCACGCTCTCAAGCGCAACGCCTCCATCTATTGTGAACTGCTCGGGTATGCATGCAATAACGATGCATACCATATGGTCGCTCCCCGGCCGAACGGTGACTGTGCCGCCCGCGCGATGACCGACGCACTTGCCGAGGCCCGCCTCAATCCCGGCGAAATCGACTATGTGAACGCGCACGCCAGCGCCACCGTATTGAACGACAAAATCGAGACACTCGCCCTGAAACAGGTCTTCGGCGAGCGGATGAAAACGGTTCCTGCCAGTGGAACGAAATCGATGCACGGCCATGCGCTGGGTGCTTCCGGGGCGGTCGAGGCTGCAATCTGTGCCTTGATGTTTGAGAACGATGCCCTCCCCCCGACCATCAACTATCATACACCCGATCCGGAGTGCGATCTGGATTGTGTCCCAAACGCCTCCAGGTCTGTCCATGTCGACCATATTCTTTCCAATTCCTTCGGATTCGGCGGGATCAATGCGGCATTGGTGCTCGGGCGGTATACTTCAACGGAAGGAGCCGCATAAGGAGTCCCGTGTCCCCTCTCGTTGATGGAAGATATGACGTCATTGTTGTCGGTGCCGGACCCGCAGGCATTGCGTGCTCGACGTTGCTGGCCAGGCACGATCTGCGGGTGTTGTTGCTCGACAAAGCACGGTTTCCACGGGAAAAGATCTGCGGCGATTGTATCAATCCAAAATGCTGGCCGATCTTTGAACTCCTCGGTGTTGCCTCGACGCTCCGACAACAAGGTCTTCATGTCGTTGATTCATTCCGTCTCACCAACAGTGCGGGAGTTGTGGTGAGGGGAAAAATCCTGCCGGAGAGCGATTCCCCCCTTTTTTCCATCAAACGAAGCATACTCGATACCCTGCTTCTTGAAAACGCTGCACGTTCCGGCGCGAGGGTTCTCGAAAAAACAACCGTGGTCGATGTGCAATGGAGCGTAGGACGCGGGGTGGTCGTGCGCACGGCGGGAGAGAACCGGTTTCTTGAATTGAGAGCAGACTATCTCGTCGGAGCGGACGGAAGAAACTCCCTTGTGGCAAAGAGGATTCTTGAGAAGGGCGGTATTCCTCAAGGACGGCATGGTGAACGTCGGATTTCTGATAAGAGACTGCGCGTCGGAGTGCAATGGCACACCCATCATCAGCCACAAGCCGGTTCCGCCGTCGAGTTCTTCCTGTTTGCGTTGGGGTATTGCGGCATCGTGAATGTCGATGATCGGGCCGCAACGGTGGCGATGGTCACGACGCCCGATCTTGCACGATTAGGGCAACACGACTTCCCCCGGTTTCTTGAAAAGACCCTTTATTCCAACCCAGCGGCACGGATACGATTTCCTTCCCTCACTCCACCGGAGGTACTCTCGACCGCGTATCCGATCCATCCGCGGCTCCATGAGAACGGGGAACGAAGAGTCTTTCTTATCGGGGATGCCCGTCAAACGGTTGAGCCGTTCACCGGAGAAGGGGTGTTTTTTGCCATGCAGGAAGGGGTGCTTGCAGCTCAACGCATTCTCCATGCAAGGAATTCCCCGGTTCCATTTCTTTCTCAGAGCATCCACCCTCCTTCCTGGGCGAACCGGTTTTCCACACTTCTCTTATCCCACGGGCGTTCCGCCGATCTCCTTACGGTCCTCGCGTCCAGACTCCCCTTTCTCGTTCCATTCGTTGCACGGACAATCCTCCGGTAAAATCCGCTGTGTGATGGAACGACATCCTATTTCCAATGCGACGCCGTCATGTGATCCTTCATGTATGGCACCAAAGAAGTCGCCGGGAGAAGGCTTCAAGGACTTTCTTTCGGCATACGCAACTTTTTGAACGAACCATGCGTCTAAGGAATGTCGGCTCTCAGGTGTATTGTCCACATCCAGGGATGAAATGGTGGATTCCAAACGGATCAAGGCTCTCGTTGTCGATGATGAACCGCCGGGAAGACAGAGGATTCGGGAGCTGTTGCACGAAGAGCCGGATGTGGTGGTGATCGGTGAGAGCACCAATGGTGTTGAGGCGATTGAGGCCATCCGGAAACATTCGCCCGATCTCGTGTTCCTGGATATTCAGATGCCAGAAGTCGACGGGTTCGGTGTGGTCGAAGCGATCGGTCCCGCCATACCGACTGTCATTTTCACGACGGCGTATGATCAGTACGCACTGCAGGCTTTTGAAGTTCATGCCCTTGATTACCTGCTGAAGCCCTTCGATAAGGAACGGTTTCAAACGGCGATGGAGAGAGCCCGGGTTGCTATCACGAGGCGCAAGTCGGAGGATATTAGCGAAAGGCTTCTCTCGTTGCTGCTGTCCTTCCGGGCCGAGGTGAAAGGCCCCGACCGGCTTGTCATCAAGAGCAGCGGCAGGGTGTTTTTTCTCAAGACGGACGAAATCGACTGGATCGAAGCGGCGGGGAATTATATACGGCTTCACGTGAACAGCGAGTCACATCTTCTCCGCGAGACCATGAGTGGCATTCAAAAAAGACTTGACGTCAACCAATTCATCCGGATCCATCGTTCGACGTTTGTCAATCTGGAACGCATTAAAGAACTCCAGCCCTGGTTTCACGGCGAATATGTTGTGATCCTCCAAGACGGCACGCAATTGACGATGAGTCGAAGTTACCGGAGCAATTTGCCGGAGCTGTTGGGAAAATCAGCCTGACCATGTTCATCCTTCGAGCGAGGGACTCCACCACGATGTTTATGCCGTTCATCCCAAACCGATTGTGAACATCTCGACAATGTTTTACACTGGTGCTGCAGCCGTCACGGTGTGACAGATCACCGTTCTTTCAAATCCGGACCCGCGGTTGAGAGTGCTTTTTTCTCTCCTCACGGCCATACTGTTTAGCCCGTTTTGCCAGGGTGCAACCTCCAAACACGTTGGGCTTCCTCCTCCTTCTACCCAATCATGCGTGTTGGTTGCATTTCTTCGAGGGTGGCATAACGGGCTATTTTTTTGAAAAGTCCCGGTTAAACCGCCGGCTTCCTCGTGGAAAAGAGCTCCTGCGCCTTATCGTTCAAAAAAGGAGATTGAACGGACCTTCTTTGGTCTCTGTCCCGCCCTCCTTTCATTTCTCCCCTCATCTCGTTATTATCGCTTATCCTTACAACCGACTCCAGGGAATGGGGAATACTTCATTGATGCGCGGTCTCGCTTTCATCGTTTTGTTTTTTTGCTCTTGCAAATCACCGGTCGAAGCATTCGAAGGCCCCGGCGTTCACGTACTCTTTATCGGGAACAGCCTTACCTACGCGAACGACCTTCCGGTCACCATTCAAGGCCTCATAACATTGGGGGGCGAAGAGATGAGTTTTATTTCCATTGCCAAACCCGATTTTGCGCTGGTCGATCACCTGGATGGTGGAAGCAATGCGGTTGATGAAATTAAACGGGGTGGATGGGACTATGTCGTCCTGCAGCAAGGGCCATCCTCGCTGCGGGAGAGCCGTGAACTTTTGATTCAAGGGACACAACGATTCGACCAGCACGTTCGCGCCGTGGGTGCCCGGACAGCACTGTACATGGTGTGGCCGGATCGAAGTCGCTACTCCTTTTTTGAAGATGTCCGCCTCTCCTATAAGCTTGCTGCAGACACAGTCGGGGGACTATTTTTTCCGGCCGGAGAAGCGTGGCTGACCGCATGGGAAGGTGACCCTCAGCTTGCCCTGTATGGTCCGGACGATTTCCACCCTTCGTCGCTGGGCACATTTCTCGCTGCCCTCGTCATCTACGAGCGCATTTCCGGTCGTGATGCCCGGGAGCTTCCACCGCAGGTTGTGGTCGCCGGCCGCACGATCGCCGTGCCGGAAGAAACGGCCCGGCTGCTTCAGAACGCCGCCCATACAACGAATGCAAAGTACATCAAGAATTAAGGGGCAAAAAAAGACATTCGATCATTGGTTTCCAACAAAGACCGGGATGATTCGGCAGATGAATATCGGAGCGCGAAAACGATAAACACCTCAACGGTCATTCCCGCTTGCTCTTGGCTCAACTTCTGAAATTCTTATATTGGATCAGTACCAAATAACTTTTCAACCTTATCGGTCAGGAAATGAAACGGTTACAATTTATTTGGAAGCAGGAAGGTCACCGGAGGACTGCGCAGCGATACCTTTGTTTTAGCGCGTTGTTCATGACATTTGTCGGAACCTCGTTGACCCTTGCCCAGGATATCAAACCCATGGTTCAATCGGAGGATACACACTATTTCGATTTCTGGGTTGGAACCTGGTATGTGGAGGAGAACGGGAAGATCGATACTGCCGGAACGCGCTTCGTTGTTCGTCGAAGCATCCATCCGGCCGCGTACGTCGAAGAGTGGAGGATGGATCTTAACTCGAATTCCACGCTTACTGCGACCGCCCTCCGGGGATGGGATAAAACAAACAATCGCTGGATGTACACCTGGGTGTCTGCCAACGGTCTCTATCAGGTTTGGGAGGGAAGAAAAGATCAGGGGCACTGGTACATTTATAATCGGTTCAACATCGAGGGAGATCAATATCTCTCGCGGCAAGGGTGGATACCGGAAAGCCCGGGGCGCGTTCTTCGCATCAGTGAAAAATCATATGACGATGGGGCCACCTGGCAATTACGGTTCAAGCAGATCCTTGTTCGAAAGGAACCATAACGGGGAACGCACACCATCACTTCCAGAGAACAATCCACCTCGCATGGAGATACAGCGTATGCAAAGAATGTCGTTGTTGTTCGTTTTTGTTTGCGGTGTCGCGTGTGGGCAAACACCCCCTCAACGCCCGTCACCGTGTAAAACCGATTCAACGTACCGTCAATTCGATTTCTGGATCGGGGAGTGGGATGTGATGAACCCGCAAGGGCAGGTCGTGGGGCGCAGCAGCATCCAGTTGATCGAAGGGGACTGCGTTCTCTTGGAGAATTACGCGAGCGTGCGCGGACCGTACACGGGAAAGAGCTTCAACATTTACAACGCCGCGCTCGATCGCTGGCAGCAATTTTGGGTGGATAATCAAGGCGGGGTTCTTGAGTTCAAAGGTGCCTACAAAGACCGCGAGTTGAGATATACCGCCGAATCCATCGGACCCCGGAATCAACCAACACACCATAAGCTTGCCTTCTTTCACCGTGAGGATGGAACCGTGCGTCAACTGTGGGAGCAATCGATCGATGGAGGATCGACTTGGACCGTGGCATTTGACGGTCTTTACAGGAAAAGAAAATAAGCAACAGTGCACTCGAACGGCGGTAAGAATTTGAAGAGAACTCCATTCAAAGTACGGAGGGCTTCGGGGAAGATTCTTCTTCCTTCAACATTCATTATAAGGGAATTCGGCTTCATGGGGATGTTTCTTGATTGCGAAGGAAACAAAGTCGCTCTTCACTCTCCCCAATAACCAGGAACAACGAGGTCTGTCTATGAAAACCATGCTTTTGCTTCTGTTCTCTCTTTGTTCGTTCACCGTTCTTTCCGCCCAGGAACAAAAACCAACCATCGAAAACCTTGCCTGGATTTCCGGATGTTGGGAGCGAAGCGGGGGAAGCCGGCAGACAATCGAGCAGTGGATGAAGCCCTCGGGAGGCACCATGCTGGGGATGAGCCGGACGGTGGCAAACGGACGGACAATTGAGTACGAGCATTTGCTCCTCCATCAAGTCGGTGATACCCTCTTTTATACGGCCACCCCCTCGCGCCAACAACGAGCCTCGTTCAAGCTGGTACGAAGCTCGACCCATGAAGCGGTCTTTGAAAATCCCGACCATGATTTTCCCCAACGGATCATCTACCGGTTGCAACCGGACGGATCTCTCGTTGCCCGCATTGAGGGAAAGAGCAAAGGAGTGGAACGGGGCATTGATTTTCCCTTTAAGAAAGTCGCTTGTGAATAGCGGCCTATGGCCCCGAAGGGTTCCTCCTTCTGCAACCCTTGACAAGGACCGTTCGGGGGTTTTGCATTTCACGGCGGAATACAGCTCCCTCACCCCTTCACCATGGCGTTCAACCCAAAAGCCTTCTTGCCATGCCGCAAACTGCGTATGTTGAAGAGAGACCGAAAAACTTCTCAACCCCTCATCGCATGGAAGCGCAACAACGCACCGTACCCGGACGCAGTTTTTTTGAACAACGATCACTTCGCTGGACGTTCACTCTCCTTACCTGGACGTGTGTCGGGTTGTTTTTTGCATCCCAATCATTGCTCTGGGATCAATACCTGTTCCGGACGACAATTACTTGGGAGCGGGCGGTCACGATCAATCTTTCCTTTTACTATATCTGGGCTTGCATTGCCCCCCTGGTCCTCTGGCTTGGAAAGCGATACCAATTTGAGCGCATGAGCTGGCCGAAAGCCATCCTTGTTCATCTCCCGACAAGTATCTTGCTTTCGGCAGCGCAGTTGCTTGTTGCCGAGGTTGTCTTCCAGTCGTTTCGTCCCTCTCCATTGAAGCTCCTTGAAGCGTTCAGAGCCATCCAGGTTTCGTTTGCCTTCAACTTTCATATGAACCTCCTCACCTATTGGGTTATCCTCGGAGTGGGTTCCTTGAGGGACTATTACCGGAAATACCGGGACCGTGACTTGCGTAACGCTCAGCTTGAAGCACAATTGACTCAGGCTCAGTTGCAGGCATTGAAAATGCACCTTCATCCCCACTTTCTGTTCAACACACTGAACACGATTTCGTCATTGATGCATAAAAACGTGCACGATGCGGACCGGGTCCTGGCGCGGTTGGGGGAGTTCCTTCGCGCGTCGCTCAAGAATTCCGATGTTCATGAAATTCCATTGCGGGAAGAACTAGAGTTCCTCCGGCGCTACCTGGAGATCGAACAGATTCGCTTTGGGGAGCGTCTCAAAGTGGAGATTCGGATTGAATCGGGCCTTCTCGATCTCAAAGTACCGAGCTTCATCCTTCAGCCTTTGGTGGAAAATTCCATCCGCTATACTGTCGGGTCTCATACCGGCGGCGGCCTGATCGAGATCACCGCCGGGCAGCATCAGGGACGGCTCAAACTGAATGTGAAAGATAATGGTCCGGGTTTGGTTGTCGATCACGCCGTGGCGGTTCCCGAAGGAGTGGGTCTGCAGAACACGCGGGCGCGGTTGCAGCAACTCTATGGAGACAACTATGAATTTGCTTTCATAAATCACCCTCATCAGGGAGTTGATGTTTCCATTACAATTCCCGTTCCTGTCTCGAGAAATTGAATCGCGTGTGGCGTTCATGGCTCGAGGGAGGATCTCAAGACGTAAAAAAAGGGGGAAGGTGGAAGGTTACAGGGGGTGGAAAAACTCTTTCAGAAAACAATTGTCGCGCCAGATTGGCGGGGCGATTGTCCAATTTAAGAAGTATATTGCTGTTGCTCCCGACCCATGCGCAATATCTTGCCACAACACTGGCGCGGGGCTGAGAGTCCGGGAATAATTTTATTTCAATGGGAGGTCCTTCGGTGAGGAACCGGACCTCCTCGGCGAGCGTTAAGAGAAGTGGTTATCATCAAATAAAGGGATTATGGTATGAAGAAGCGATTTTCTGTGTGGACGGTGGGCGCCATGATGCTCACGGGGATGATTGTCGGGTTCCAGGGCAAGGAGTTGATCTCGGCGGATAATATTTACGAGCAGTTAAACAAGTTTAAAGATGTGCTCGTGATCGCGGAGAAATACTATGTCGATGAAGTCGACACCAAGAAACTGACCGAAGGGGCGATCAACGGCCTGATCGAGAAGCTCGATCCCCATTCTGCGTATTTTCAACCGCAAGTCTCCCAACGCGAGACGGAGAATATCCAGGGGAATTATCAGGGCGTTGGGCTCTCCATCCGGGCGCTCAACGATACGGTGATTGTCGTCGAACCGATGGGGGGTGGCCCGGCGGCGATGTTGGGGATTCTTTCGAACGACAGGATCGTTGGGATCGGAGACAGCAGCGCGGTGGGGTTGGGCGTGGAAGAAGCTTCACGCAAACTTCGGGGCCCGAAAGGAACGAAAGTCCGGGTTACCGTTGCACGGCCCGGCGTTGAAAGCAACCTGGTGTACGAAATTACCCGCGATAATATTTCCATCCATAGTGTCGATGTCGCCCTGATGACGAGCGACAAGGTTGGTTATATCAGCGTCAATTCATTTAAGGTGACGACCGGTGCGGAAGTGGAGCGCGCGCTGCAGAGCCTCCTGGCACAGGGGATGAAACAGGTGGTTCTCGATCTGCGCAATAACCCCGGGGGAGTGATGGATCAGGCAAGCCGGCTGGCGGATCTTTTCCTTGATGGTGGACCGAAGGGGAAACCACGACAGATTGTCTACACCAAGGCGCGCCGTCCCGAGATGGAGGAGGCCGACACCGCCCGGACAGGCGATGCGTTCGAAAAAATTCCCGTGATTGTTCTGGTGAACAACGGGTCCGCAAGCGCAAGCGAAATTGTCGCCGGTGCATTACAGGATTGGGACCGCGGACTGATTGTGGGTGAGACGAGCTTTGGCAAAGGGTTGGTTCAGCGCCAGTGGTCGTTCAACGACGGCTCTGCGTTCCGCATGACCATCGCCCGGTATTATACACCGAGCGGGAGGCTGATCCAGAGAGCCTATGAAGGGAAGGATAAATCATCGTACCAGCGCGAAGCGTTTGAACGGGATGAACCGGAAGGGGAGAACATCGACCACCAGACGGACGTGAAAGGGGATTCCGCGCGTCCCGTGTTCAAAACGAACGCCGGCAGGCTGGTGTACGGCGGCGGCGGCATCACACCGGATTATATCGTGAAGCCCTCCACCCTAACGGAGAACACATTGAACCTGTTGCGGCGCGACATGTTCTTCCAGTTTGTTACCGCCTATCTCGACGGTGAAGGCCGGGATCTCCGCGCACGGCACACGACCGACATGAAGAATTTCATTCGAACATATTCCATTTCTGATGAAATGCTGGCAGGTTTCCGGGACTTTCTCAAGGAGAAGAAAGTGACGAATGAGGAGAAAGATTTTGACAAAGATCGTTCCTTCATTCAAACGCGCCTCAAGGCGTATATTGCGAGGGCATTTTGGGGGAACGAGGGATGGTATCCCGTCATGCTGCAGGTTGATACGCAGTTTCAGAAAGGGGTCAACTTGCTGCCGGAGGCGGCAAAAATTGCAAAACTAAATTAACCGAACGCGCAATTATTCCGCAGGGGTGAGATGATGTCGTCCCACCCTTTTTGTTTTGTCTTCCCGGATCAAACCGGTTGATTCCCGATTTCCATAAACGGGCATTCCTTGTTTCCCGTCGATAGAAAACCTCTTCCACCAATAAAACCGATGTTATGATTTTAAGTTAGATTGCCGCATTGCAATGTGGCACGCATCTTGAATTCTTATGAATGCCTGTTGCTGCCTCATGCTAGAGGAGTTCATCCCTCGACAATATGGGCTTTACCTCCTTCAACCCATTTGCAGACCGGACTTGTTCGGTTACTGAGACGGCAACAGGAATTTTTATGCCCGTTTCAGTTTTTGAATCGGTCTTCCGTTCGATCTGAATACCACTCTGAACGACAAAAGGCTGTCCATTGCTGGACAGCCTTTTGTTTGTACTGCGATGCAATCTTCCCAAAGGCCTGGAACATGATCCAGGCCTTCGAGAGAGAGTGAAAGTTAGAAGCCGAACTTCAACGAGACCACCTGGTTGGCATCAAAGTACTTGGTCTCACGGTACGCATAGTCCATGGTGATCGTAACATCCGCCGCATTGTAGATAAATCCCGCTCCGAATGTTGCTCCGAAAATATTATCTTCGTCCGCTTGAGGAACCATGCCGATTCCAGCCCGACCGAAGAGACTAACCCCTTCCATCACATACCCGATTTCACCACCGACCCGATACTCGTCGAGATAGAGATTATTGTTCGTGAACATACCGTTCACGCTCCACAGCATGGCTTCTCCTGCTTTCTCAGAATAGCTGAGACCGATCTCGACGACCGAGGGAAGCTCAAAACTTGCAGCCTCGCTTTTGTAGGGCTGTTCCGGACGGAGCCCTCCCGATATGATCCCCGTGTGCAGGAGTCCGGACCCGTCATACTTCAGTTGCGGCCCGATATTCTTGACTGCCACACCCAGCTCCAATCCCTGGATGCTGGCAAGACCGCGGTACTGGATTCCAAAATCAAATGCCAGTCCGCCCGCCGATGCCCGGTCGATTGTTTCGGAGATTACCTTCAGAGAAACTCCCGCTCCAATGGCGTCGGTCAGTTGCCGGGCAAACGTGAACCCGAGGGTAAAATACGTGGGCGTGTAAAACTTTCCACCGTCACCATCGGGATCCTCACGGGTCGTCAGGGGGATTTCGCCGATCTGCAGTGATTTCACGCTCAGACCGAAGACGCCAAACCCCTCGAACTTTCCAGCTACCGCACCGTAGCTCACGCCGATATCACCGATATAGGACATGTGCGAAAACATCCCTTCCGCGCCCTTGGTCAGATGTCCCAGGCCGGCCGGGTTCCAATAAATGGCTTCGACGCCGGAGGTATTCGCGATGGAAGATCCTCCCATCGCAAGATCCCGCGCTCCCACGGGAATCAGCAACTCCGGAGCCGCAGCCGTTCCAATCCTTCTGTTCTGCGCCTGTGCTGTGTCGAGGAGCAACGACAGCGCCACGCAGAATAGTATTGTTACATAGAGCACTCGATTCTTCATTGTTGAATCTCCTTGAAAATGATGAACCATTGATGAGATCTGCATGGCATCAGAATACATCAGGCACTTCCTGTTCTTGAATGATCCCGAGCTTGACAACCTTTGTATCCACGGAACCATCGGAAAGCGTAAGCTCAACGTACGCCACATAGACACCGCTGGCAACCGGGAAGTGGTTTTCGTTGTTCAAATCCCAACGCAGGAACTGTGAGGGATCGTTCTTATCGAGCGTTCTCACCAGTTGTCCGGCGAGATTGAAGATCCGTATCTTCACCGTCGGTGGAAGGTTGGTAAACGTCACAAACCGGACAAACCGGTTTGTTTCCGCCGGATTGAACGCGTAGTAAGGATTCGGGAAGACTCCCACGCGTTTTATGCTCGCCTTCTCAAGATCCATCGACTTCGAAGGTGCAAAGGCCGCGGTGTTATAGGAGAACGTCACCGCCGGGCTGTTTGGGTGGAATGAATTGATCTGGAATTGATCACCTGCTGCCCAATTCGCGGTCGAGCGGCGCGCACATGTCATAACCCACATAAGAGGTGTTGTCGCATTGCTGAACAGGTTCACCGCCAATGCCGGGTCCGGGGTCGTTGTGTACGGCGATTTGAAGATGAATGCGAATTCCCGAATAGTGCTGTTACTCTCGTTGGTCAACCCCGGCCAGTAACGGCCGTCAAGTTTCCCGCCTGCGACGTTATTCTCAAATACACCGACTGCCAAGCGAACGGGCGGGTTGACATCAATATCCCATGCCGAGAAGGGCATGGCGTAATTGTAGTCTTGGTAGGGATAACCGGAGGCTTTGTTGATGATCCAGGGAGCAAACGATGGATCTGCCGCGGCGGCGGTTGAATTCCGCATATAGCGATAGGCAAGCGAGTAATTCTCGTCGGTTGGCGTCGCCTTCGGATCCCACAACGAGGTATTATTCACCGCTGCAAGCTTCAGAAGTACCGTGTGGTATTCCGCTGGGGCGAGCGTCGTTCCGATCCCGCCGAACGCAAAATGCTCAGCCATCCCAATGGTACCGTTGTCCTGATCATAAAGGGATGGATCACCGGCATCAGCAAATCCTTCAAGGCCGAGCCCGGTGAATCCTCCTACCGGGGAGAACCGGCGCGTACCGGCAGGGATTTCCCATGATTTCATCCCCGCCGGGGATCCGAAGACTTTCACGAGCACACCGTCGACGATCGGGTAATCCTCACCACCGGCCTGGTTGACGACGCCGGAAACGACCGTCTTGTTCTTTGTTGTGTTGAAGACGCTCCATGTGGCATCATCGGCAAACCGAACCTGGTAGGAATCACCGGTGACGCTTGCAGGACTGAGGACCATAGCCACGGCTTTTCCGTCGCTCGCTCCGGCTTTGCTGACGTCGATACTATCTCCAACGCTTGAAGCCATCACGAGACCAAACGGTTTCTTCGGCCGGACAGTCAACACGATTGGTGCCGATTCGAGGGCAGCCACAAACCCCGGCTCCGTTGCGCGGGAGTATGCGGTCACTGCCAGGTAATACTCCTGACCGTTGTACACCTTGTTAATATCACGGACGTAGTCCTTGTCCAGCACAAAGAATCGTTTGACGCCGGAATTCGTGCCGAACTGAATGGGCGTGGCAAGAATCTGACCTGCGACAGGATCAAACGCTTCGTCCAGGATAACACCGGTAGAATTGATCACATCGTATGTCGCGATGCGTTTGCCCTCGGAGAGGCGGGACCCGGCGCTTGGAAGTTGATACACATTGTAACCTTCGAATTCATAACTGCCGGGTTGAGAGACTCTCGTTTCGGTGTCGGTGACGCGGGCGGCATTGCTTCCCCACTCGATAACGACCTTGCTATCCATTTCGGCAGCAACCGGTAAGGGGGCAGCAGGAGCCTGCGATACCTGGAAAATAAGATCATACGTCGTTTGTACTGCGCGGTCGTTGGCTTTCAGAACCGCAACGCTCGAGAGGCGGTCGCCCCCCAATCCTGCAACGACGCCGACTACAACTTCCTGCGTATCCAGGGGCGCCAGTCGGAACGGGCCCGTATTCAATACAAGACGTCGGTCGCCGGGACTGAACGCCGGTGGACCTCCATCAAGGAACCCGCTTCCCGTTACGGGATCGCCCGACAACGGGAAGAATGTCTCCGTCATTCCGGTAGGATGCGGGAATTTTCGGAAGGGTGAGGTGGAAGGATCCGGTACGTATCCCTGGAACATCCTGAACCACCGGAGCGCACCCTCATATGTGAAGGGAGGGTCACCAATGGTGCCGCCGCCGACAAAGTAACAGAAGGAGGTCATGGGAAGGTTCTTGAACCCCGGTTTCTTCTTCATGTTAAAAACGGCGGTATCGGTCGGAGAACCGGGAACTGCCGGGCCGGCGAGGAAGTCGTATCCCACGGCGGGGGGAGGGAGATTGAACTTTGCATACTCTGCGTCCGTTGCGTTGCCATTGTAGGTATAGGCCAGACTCAGGAGAGAGTCACAACCGTCGAGATCGTCCGAGGCGTATCCAAGATCCGGATCCGACCAAACGGAGACATACATGCTATCGATGTAAAGATAACCTTTGGCTCCCGTTTGATCGTTTACCACGGCTCCGCCCTTGTTGATCAGTTTCAGTCTTTTGAAATACAGGTTTCCGAGGGCGTCGCTCCGCTTGTACGCCCAGAGCGTCAATTGCCCTTCGATCCCCATCGGCTCCGATCCCTGGAACCCAAGCATGTTTCCCCTGTTGAGATCGTTAAAAACCGACCAGATCACCTGATTTGCAGGAGAACCGGGATCGCTGCCGGCAACCCCCGGCTCGTCGTAGTTTCCTCCGATCAGCGAATCAACCGTGAAAGAGCTGTTGAACGCCGGCGGTTTTTGATATCCCGCGACCCCGTTGCGCTCAACGTAGGGGGCGCCGAGATCGACCGGCCATTCACTCCAGTCCTTCTCGTACTGGTTGATCACGTCCGCGATATCCGCGTCCGTGATAGCCGAAACGATTGTGAGATTGTTTTCCGCAGCGTCGCGTCGCAGTTCGTCCATGGCCATCGTAGTATAGTCACGACGAATTCTGTAAACGCGGGCTCTCGCGTCGCTCGAGGCGACGGCCACCGCATTTGCCCCGGTGCCGATAATCCAGCCAATCTGATTACCGACGTTATAGGTACTGCCGCCCACGCGAATGAGCTGCACTGGAGCAGCCTGCGAATATCCGGCATTAAGGTAGGCTTTGCCTCCCCAGACCATGCCATCCGCATAAATAGGATGGGACGTTCCCCGGGGAAAATCGCTGCCGTTATAGGCTGCGTTCGGCGGATTGTGCCCCTGTCCGTCCGCCCGCTGCCACGTTGTGAAATTGTTGATATTGAGGATGGCTCCGCTCTTTGTCTGACCGGTCTTGCTCAGCGACTGACCGGTATTTTTCTTCTCTCCTTCCGGCTTCTCCGCGGCAAGCAGCGGAAATGCCAGGAGGCTCACGAGGCCGATCCCCACGAAAGTTCTCATAATGATGTTCATTGTTTGCAACTCCTTACGTTGTTGAGCTGATGATATACTCCTCGAAGCGGACCTCCCTCGAAGGGAAAAAGTCCGCCGGTCTTCACATTTCAACTCTCACCCCGACACGAATCTGTCGTGGAGTTCCATACATATTTCCTGCAGGACCCCTCCCCGTGCCGTCGTAGGACCATTGGTTATCAAGGTTGATCGCCTTGTAGAATTCGGCGAAATTCTCAATGGCTTTGTACGAATCGGCGAGCGGGCTCGTGAGGAAGCCGTCGTCGTCGGGCGTGCCCGTTGTGGGATAGACGTACAGCACCTGTTTGGTGTTCAGCGCGTTCAGAACGTTGACGTACAATTCGGCCGTCACGTCCCCAATCCAAAACGTCTTGCTGAAGTTCAGATCGATATTGAACACCCAGGGGGTCGTTGAAGAATTGATCGGCTCTTCGGGACGACTGAAGCGCGGATCGGCCAACGGATACGTACCAATTGTCCACGCAGTTGCTTGTCCCAGGGAAGACGGAACAGGAACCTTGGTGAAGCCATGCCCGCTGTTAAAGCTCAATAACGTATTCAGACCGAGGCCTGAAAGGATCGGCCCACCATCATCACGTCCGAACCGATAATCCAGCGTCACAGTGCCGCGATGGGTCTGGTTGAAATCGAGAGGATTGATGAAGCTCGACGGAATGCCGATATTGGATTCCAGTGCTCCCTGTCCGGATCGGGAATTGGACCCGGTACCGCGTGCATCCGAGAGGGTATAAGTAATCTTACCGGCAAGGCGGTTGGTTCGCCGTACGTCAAGCGTCAACTCCAATCCTTTCACGGTACCGAAATCCTCGTTGAGATAGGCAAAGAACAGGGGAACGCCGTTCGCATCGAGGTAGCTTCTCAGGGACAGTTGATCCTTGAGGTCCTTGTAAAAACCGGTCACGGTGAACGCAAAATTATCCGTGAGTTGTTGACGAAAGCCCATTTCATACTGGGTGGTCCGTTCGGGTTTCATCATGGACCCGATGGGTGTCAGATAGGCATTGCCACGCGAGATCGGGCTCACGGTGCGGCTAAGGATGGTGTTACCGACATACAGCTGGTTGAGTGATGCCAGCTGGGCGTATTTCCCGTACATGGCATAAAAGACCGTTTTGTCGGTCACGGGGAACGAGAAGCTAATCCGTGGCAGGACGAGGCTAAATGCGTCGGCTGTGGCAAGCTTGCTCTGATCGATGACATCGAGATCTTCGTTAAAGACCTCCGAGAAATTTGCCGGATCCGGGAACACCTTTGCCTTGGTGTCGTAATATTCGAAGCGCGCACCGACATTGAGCACGAGGTCGCGGAATTCAAACTTGTTCTGTGCGTACATGGAAGCGAACAAGGGTTTCTGCGGCCCGTCCGGCCCGTCGTCCACCTCGTTTCCAAAGACATCGTACCCGTAATAATTAATGTTGCCGGCCGACGTCTTGGAGAGTTCGATAGACAGTTTTTCGAGATTGTCGAAACTTCGGGGGGTGGTACCATAGATGCCGTAGAGATACTCCATGGTCCTCTGAATACTTCCGATGTTATAGGATCGCACCACCCATGATTCCGCTCTTCCGCCGATTTTCAGTTCATACGTCGACGAAAGCTGGGACGTAAGATCCAGATTAAAGCCCCACCCCGTCTGCGAATTTCTGTTATAGCCGTTGACGGGTGTATTGGGATCGTTGAAATTGAAACCGAAAATGGTGCTCCAGGCGAACGGTCCGTTGTACCGTCTCTGGAAGCCCGTATATCCGAGCTGCTCGCTCACAAGGCTGTCCGAGTACCAATTCCAATTGTCGAAGAAGGAAGGCACGTACGGCGCGCCGCCTACGGTGATCGCTCCAGGGGCCGGGCCACTCACATCTTCCATATCCGGATCAAATGATCGCGACCGGACATCCTGGTATGATACACCCACTTCGTAGTACGTGCTCGGGTTCAGGACGTGTGTCAGCTTCAGCTCGACGAAACCGGTATTGATATTCTGTTGCTGAGTCCGAAACCTGAACATATTCGCGAGCGCATTGGGCCAGTTTCTGCCCGTCGGGAGTCGTCGTGCACTGTAGCTTCCCGCGAGGCGAAACTTGAATGGCTGCATATCGTAGGTCATCGTTCCCTGGAATCCGTTCGTTTCGTCCCAGTTGTGGGGAATAAAGTTCTCTTCGAATGCCACGGGGCCCGGGAGAAGCATCTGTTCGCTCAATGATTTCGTGTTATCATACCGGGCATCGTTCACATCGACGCGCAGGCTGTCGAAACTGAACGGCACCACCCTTCGTTGGTCGCGGTCCCTGATGTAATTGTGTTGGCCCGCAACGAAGAATTTCAGATTATTGATGAAAAGGGGGCCGCTCAGGGTCACGACGCCGTTACGGAAGCCGAAACCGGAGGTTCCCAAAAAGGTCTCACCCGGTTTGGCAAAATCATCCGTCTGGTAACTGACAGCCGCGTGGTAGTCCGGCGTTCCGCTTCGGAGCGAGGTCCGGACGATGGCGGAGTTACTGCCTCCGAATTCCGCCGTGTAACCTCCCGCCTGGAGCTGAACTTCCTCGATGGCCTCCTGGATCACTCCCACGGTTTGTGCGTTGGTGAGGGGGTTGGTGGTATTTGCTCCTTCAAGGAAGTAGGTAACTTCCCCGCTGCGCCCGCCGCGCACGTACAGATTGCCGTTCTGGAGAACCACCCCGGCGTTCAGGGCAAGGATATTCTGCAAACCTCGAAACGGAATGCTTTTAATATCCTCCTGGGTCGTCATACGGATGGTGTTTGTGGTATTGCGCTGCACCAGGGGTCGGTCTGCAATGACGATGACTTCACCGACCTGGATTGCAACGCTTGAGAGCTGCACATCCTGTGTCGTTGTCAGGTTTGCACTGACGCGGACATTGGAGATTGTAAACGGCGCGTATCCGATGTATGACACTTTGATGGAGTACACGCCGGGAGGAACGTTGAGAATGATATACTCTCCGTTCAAATCGGTTGACGAACCTAAGTTGGTTTCCTCGATGATCACGTTGGCGCCGATCAGAGGCTCGCCTGTCGCCTTTTCCGTCACAACGCCCCGGAGCTTGCCGGATTGTGCGAAGAGCAGGGCAGGCACGAGCAGCACAAGGAGAGCGAAGAAGAGTTTACGAGACATACTGGTACTCCTTCTTGCGGTGAAAGAATCAGTGAGTTGGATGTGGGATGAAACGAGTTGCCGAGGGTACACAAGAGTCCCTCAAGGCGGGAAAAGTAAAGAAGCAAACCCGTATCAACATTGCATCGCCCCTCCGGTGGTCCGGACCAGGGCAGAAATCACCTCCTCCCGGGTATTCTAAGAACAACAACAGCCTCTCCGACCTTCGATGGATCGACGGGCATAAAAACAGAAATTGCCCACAAGGGATGTCACCCTTCGAAGATGGAAAGTAGAGAATACCGCATGAAGGGGGCAACTATTGTACCAGTATCGGAAATGAAAAACGGAGGGGATTCAAAACGCTGGTGGGGAAATTTACACCGATGGAGTGAGCCCGGGGAAAATGACAACAGTCATGAACTTCTTAAAACAAACAAGTTTCGCACTTCTGACAAAGAAATTCTCTATTACAATAACCGAGAGAACAAAAGTGAGAACTGCTTCTCTCAGTTATACAATGAAATTATTGCGGGAGAAAATAATTGAGCGGGGCGGGAAGAAACAATGAAGAACAATGTGTGGGAGGAAACATCTGTATAATGCAAAAGGCTGCACGTTCTTGACGTGCAGCCTTTTGCTCAAAAGCAGAACCGTCTCAGGGTTGCTTGCCGTTGGCAAGCGTCAATGTCACCCCCCAGCCGGATTGATCGAACGGCGGGTCATCATTCCAATCGTTAAAGGAGTGGGAACCATCGGACTCATAGTAGAGGATATAATTTCCGGCAGGGAGGGTAATCGTCCCATCGAACGAGCGGTTCTTGTGGGCGCCGCCGGCATGGTCCGTGCTCCGGAAGGTCATTTCCCAGACAACTTTGTGCGTTGAAGCATCTTCGATCCATGCGTAATCATGCATTGTCCCGTCGCTTCCTTCGCCCAATGCGTACACGCGCACGTCGGACTTCTTCCCGAGCGTGAAGGACTGGCGACGTCGCTCGTCATCGCGGATGCCGGTCAGACTTGCAAGAACCGAGGGATCGTTTTTTTCTTCATACCGCGCGACATCGCTTGCCTTGAATGAGTCCTCCGTTGCCGTAAGAGTGATTCCCCAGCGCTCCTGATCATATGGAGGGGAGGAATTCCAGTCGCGGTAGGAATGTGAGCCATCGGTGACAAAGTAGACCATGTAACTCCCCTTGTCCAGCCGGAGGGTTTTCTCCACCATCCGGTTCTTCTCAGCTCCCCCTCCATGCTCGGTGTCGTCGTACTCCATAACCCAGACCTTCTTGCGGGTGTTCAGGTCGACAATCCAACCGTAGTCATGCATTCTTCCGTCGCTTCCCTCGCCGAGGGCAATGACGCGGATGCCCATCGGTTTGTTCAAAGTAAATCCTTTGGAGGCGTATTCCTCGTCGCGCATTTTTGTCAGGTTCACGATAACATTCTTTTCTTCGACCCCCTTGTATTCAAACAGGGCAACCGACCCTTTCATGGAGGGATCTGCGGCGGCCAGGGTGATTCCCCAAAACGGTGGATCAAACGGAGGGGGTGCGTTCCAATCGCGGAAGGAGTGCGACCCGTCCGTCGCATAGATCACGGCGTAGCTGCCCGCGGGAAGGGAGAGAGTCTCTTTGACCAAGCGATTCTTGCGATCGCCGCCGGCGTGGCTGGAATTGCGGTACGTCATTTTCCAAACCTTCTCTCCGGTTTTGACATTGACAATCCACCCATGATCAAAATTACCGTCGTCACGGGCTTCTCCCAGGGCGTACAGCGAAAGAACCATTGGTTTTTGCAATGTGAATCCCTGCTGAACATAATCATCATCCCAGAGACCGGTAAGGGAGATCAAAGCTTCTTTGCGGAGATGTTCGAGATTCTCATCGACCCCCTTGCTGCCGAGGTTCCTTCCGTTGCCCCGCAAGGTGATATGCAAATCCCGGTACAATCGCCGGTCGCTATTTCGGTCGAAGATCTTGTCTGCCAGATAGCCGAGGAAATCTCCCACCCCGTCAAAGTCCTCTGAGTAATAAGAAGGAAAGGCCGAATAGTACACTTCATACATCCCCTTGGGCAGGGAAACCATGTCGGCAAGCTCAACAAGCCCGTCGCTCCAGCGGCTTCGCTTGGCGTCGCGCGATTTCCATACTACCGCACGGGAGTGCGCGTTCAAAATCCATGCAGAGGTATAGACATCGTCTCTTCGAGACCCGGCCAGTAATCCTTTGATGGAAACATCCTGATCGGTGTCGAGCGCGAAACCGTCAACCTTGACGTCCTGAGGATACAGATTTTTCACCTCGGCGAGGATATCGCCCTGGGCGAAGGCTGAAGGGGAGGTGGAGAATAAAAGGGTCAAACAAAACCAGGCACGTAGTCTCATAACGTAATTCCTCCAGGGGTGTTGAGAGTATGCAAAGGAGAATCAAAGCCCGTCCGTACTACGGGGGATGTGTAATTTTGTTGCTTTTTTGAAACAATGATCACAATCTCCCAAACGCCGGTGAACATTGAAGGTTTTATACCTGGACGCGGGTTAGAATGTAACCGAAACGCTGATCTGTAGGGAAAGAAGGTCGGTTTTGGAGCGTTTGATATCATAAACAACCCGGCCATTTTCACGACGGATGGAACCCTCCTTGAGGTATTGGGCGTCACCCCCCGATAGGTATCGCAGGCGAAGATCGATCAGCGCTTCGGCCAGAGGATTCTCTTCATCGTCGTCGTCCGGTTTTTTTTCCCATAACCGCATCATGACACCGCCACCGATGCTGAACGCAGTGTCGTCAAGGTTGGTCGAGCTGGCAATTTCCTCGCGTTCACCCCCCTGGTTTTTGATTGTCGCGTTTGTAAAAAATGATGGAAGCCAACCGCTCCTTCGACATATTGCCGGATTGATCCGGAATTGGGTTGAAGCCGTGCGAGAAGGTGTCCCAGGGCGAAATTATTTGCCGTCTCAACTTCAACGGTTACGTCGGAAATGGTCGTGCTGAACGGCTCGCGGCGTCGTTCGGTGCCGTAGTTCATGAATCCGAACTCCAGACCGACCATAAAGGGATACTTCCGGGGCGCGTATCCGATGTTCGCGGTCAGGCCGAGACCGGGGTTATCGACATTGTCCTTAAATTGCCCTTGGGGAAGGCCGACAAAGAAACTCGCGGCACCCGTGAACTCCTGTCCGACGAGAGAAACAGATGGAAGAGCAGTCAAGATCAGGAGAGGCGGAATGGTGAAACGTTTCATGATGAGCTCCACAAACACCGTCGAAAAAATTGAATCACTGCAATGAAATGCAAGGGCACGGACGATTTGTTACGCAGAGAAGTTGCAATGAGCCATGTATGAAACAATACCATTGACAAAACATCTCGGTCGCATATCGGTGTTGCTTTTGCGGTGGGGTGGGTTGAACCGGCAAAGAAGCGATACTCTGATAAGGCTAAAAGAGAGATTCATACTGTATCTTCCAATCGAAAGAG
This sequence comes from Ignavibacteriales bacterium, assembly GCA_016192345.1. Classification (GTDB taxonomy): domain Bacteria; phylum Bacteroidota; class Ignavibacteria; order UBA10030; family UBA10030; genus UBA6688. The sequence goes on from JACPUH010000064.1 coordinate 28,752, forward strand.
TACCCGAGGGTAATACCGACAACAACGGCCGTGGCAATGGGGGGCGCCGTTCCCGGTTCGGGGCTCTGTTGTCCCTGGAAGAGAAAAACAGAGAGAGAGGGAGCAAGGGTCAGCCGGCCGATCGGGATCCCAAGATCGCTTCGCCATCGGACGAGCAGGCGGCGGGTATCGCCGGTGGAGTTCTTTTGCTTGATGTAGTACGTTCCGTCCAACTCGCTTCGGAACAAGGACCCTCCAATCGGGGCCGTGTACGAGGTCTGAATATTGATCCCATTCTCGTCCGGACGAGGGTTTGATGATCGGTCAAATGTCTGTGTGAGACTGATGCGGGAACGACTAAAACCCCCAATATCCGAAAGTCCGACACCGAGCCCGAGAGTAATATCCCGCTGCCGTGGATTTTTGATCGTAAGGGTACTACCAGAGACAACCTGTTTGCTCTCGGTTGGTGTCATTTCCGTATCGTACCGAACGCTGGCCGAGGGGTAAAGGGAAAGAAACCCTGCCGCCTTTGATGAGCGGAAGTTCACGATTGTTTCAAAGTAGAGGTCGTCTGAGACCTCCTGTAACGGTTGCCCGGTAATCTGCGATCGCCCGAACAGGGCATAAATCCGATTGTCCCACGTCAGCAGTTCTGATTCCTGCTTGAGTCGAAGGTCCGCTTCATAGGTAATGCGTTCAAAATCAATACCCCGGAGTTCCGTTAAGCCGACATTTCCGTAGCTTGTATTCGCCCGGTATTGGCCGGCAGAGTAGTTCAATTGCAGGCGTGCGAGAGTGAATCGCCAGAGGGTCCGATCACGATAGGAACTGTCGATCACGGCAAGGCGGTCGGTTTTCTGCAGTTGGAGAAGGTCGTGAGAATGCTTCAAGTGCCGGATGATGAGGTCCCTCACGATGGAAGGCTTTCCTTCCGCGGGGGATTCCCGGCGTCGGCCGTCCTCAATGAAACGGGAGACTTGGTTGCGGCCTTCGCGGAACGATGCAAACCCATCGCCCCCGCCAGCCAGAAAATTTGTGGTGATGACACGATACAGTTCGGGGGGTGTCCGCTGTTGAAGGGGGGCGTTGTGTACGAACCACTCTTCATTCCCATGCCCCGTGACCTGGAGGTTGAGTAGGTAATTATCCCTGCCGGCCCGTTTGTTGGCAAGGCTGACCTGCTGCAGGGTTGCCAACTGTTGCCCGGTGAGCTGCATGGTCACAAGTTCGTTGTCGGTCCAGAATATTTGTTCGAGTGCACGCACGGTAATCTTCCGGAGACGCGGGTCCATTTCGGAGGGGGGAAAATCCACGCCGGGAAATCGGAAAAACGTATTGTTTATGAGAGCGACTTCCGCACCTGTTTGTTGAAGGAGGATGTGAAGGGCAAGCCGGATCAAGTCCTGCTCGGTGAATGAACTATCCACGAGCAGCAGGGGCTCGTCCGGCTCGATGCCGTAAGTTTCCCTGCTGTAATCGTAATATTGTTGCTCGGCACCGACGGCCAGTCTGGTGGCAAATCCAACATCCCCGGCGATGGTTGAATTAATCGGGAGGGGTTCCCTTACAGAGGCAGAGGTGGTTTGCCGTTGGTGATGGAATACCAGGTCTACGCGGGCCATCGCGGAACCGTACCGGACAGGGCTGACGATAAGCGACTGGGGGGTGGGATGCGGGCCTTCCGTGCGAACCGACGGGGTAGTCGTCGTTTTTTCAGCCCGTGCAATGATCACGTCAAATCCCGGAGCTGTCACCGCAAGCCTGTAACAATCATCCATGGATAAATGGGTCAAAGCAATGATTATGTCCGCTTTCTCCCTGAGCTCAGGGAGGAAAGCAAGAGCGGTTGCTATGGGGTTAGCGATGGTGAGCCCGTCAAAATGTTGTCGCAGAATGATATGTTCGATCTGCGGGTCGGTCAACCCCAGGATCGCGACACGCACCCCATCGGCTTTCTTCTCTATAATATAAGGGAGGACCACCGGTTCATTCTCCCCTTTGACGGTGAGGTTGGCAGCCAGGATGTTCAACCCTGTCGATGGGTTATTATAAGCCATGAGCGTTTCTTTGCCGTAATCAAACTCATGGTTGCCGACGGCCAACCCATCATAACCGAGTTCATGCAAAGCAGAGATCATTGCCGCACCCCGATCACCCCGGAGAAGATAGTAATATCCCAGGGAATTCCCGGCATCCAGAAGAAGGAGATTCTGGGCGCCAATTTCCCGTCGTAGCTGTTCCACAATGGTTTTCCTTCGTACGATACCCCCTGCCAGTACACTTCCGACGGGAGTAACATCGAAATAACCGTAGGTATTGCCGGTCAGGAGCAGGGAGAGTCTTGTTATCGAGGGTTCCTCACCCGCGCAGGGGGTGAACGTCAACAGCATGAGGGAAACAAAGAAGGCAGAATATCGTAATGCGGGAGAACGGAGTAAATCCATAATTCTTGTGGTCTGATTTTTTTTGCAGGGGTAATTACGGAATTTTTTGTTTGAGATGCATACTTTGCAGAGGGGGAATCAACCCGGATGCAGCCAAAAACAGGCCGAACGGAAAAAACCGTCGATAAGTCTGGGACGCAAATCCCCGCCGCCCTTTTCCGCTTGACATTACCTCGAAAAAGTTTTATACTCAACAAAATAAAACTCAGTTTTACTAATTAAAGAACTGTTTTTTATCTTCCAGATTCATCAATCGGTAACTCACCTCACCGTTCTTGATCTCAAAGAATTTCACAACGTTCGCAGTCAGCCTTTACGGTGTACCAACCCGCCCTGCAACATACCTTTGATGCAGGAGTTTTTTGTCGTAGTGCGTTTGTTTCGAACGGAGCGAAGCGGTTTAACAACTGGTAGCATACTAGACACGGCACAGTCTCCGTACGTTCGACATTCTTGATTTCCGCAACCAAGGTAACCTTTAACCATTTGAAGGGAGGTGTCGGGGAATCACCACTGCTACGATCCATTCTTTCTCTGTACCGGAAATCATGAGCGTACCCGTTCTTCTCGTGTCTCCGGTTGATTCGACAATCCTGCACAGTTCATAATCCACCCACATCACCATATATCCAAGGAGTACCATCATGAGATATTCTTGGTGCAGCGTTCTTCTCATCATGTCTCTGGTGATTCTCTCCACAGCTCTGGTTTTTGCACAGAGTGGAAAGATCACAGGGTCCGTCAAAGATGCGTCCAGCGGCGAGGCGATTATTGGCGCCAACGTCGTGATTGAAGGGACGACCCTTGGCGGCGCTGCAGACGTGAACGGTGTTTACTATATATTGAATGTCCCCCCGGGGTCCTACAACGTGATCGCTTCCGCGGTTGGGTACGCACGCTCCACGGTCCGCAATGTGCGCGTAGGATCGGATCAGATCGTTCAACTCGATTTTAGTCTCCGGACCGAGGCGATCGGGTTGCAGGAGGTGGTGGTTGAAGCCCAACAACGGGTGATTGATCAAAGCCAGACCTCGGCGAAGTCGCGCGTGACCTCGGAAGAATTCCGATCCCTGCCGTTGCGTGAGATTTACGACCTTATACAAACCTCTCCCAGCGTCTACAAAGGATTCGTCCGTGGCGGCAAACAGTTCGAAACAAAGACCCTGATTGACGGTATCGACGTTACCGACCAGTTCTACGCCTCGGCGGCTGATAACGGTCCGGGTGCCAACACTCCTTACCTCACCTATAACGCCATTATCCGCCACTCCTCTGCCCAGAAATCGGCCTTGATGGATCTCACTGCCGGTTCGGTTGAGGAGGCCAGCGTACTGACGGGCGGCGTAGGTGCGGACTATTCATCCGCCACGGCCGGTATTGTCTCATATTCTCTTCGGGAAGGGCGCGGTGTTCTCTCCGGCGGTGCAAAATTCCGGATGAGCAGCGGCGGTCTGAAGCATCATGGCCCGGGAGTCTATAATGATGCGGCGAAATACCTTGCCGAGAAAAGCACCCTTGCGGCCAGCACGGATGCCAATAACAGAGCAAAGGCTGATCGGTACACGTGGACTGAGGGCAAGTACAGCTACGGCGAGAAGCCAACCATGGAGGGTGAAATCTCCTTCGGCGGCAGCGTCGCAGAAAATATGGGCCTGTATTTTACGGCAGGACTGAACGAGTCGTACGGCAGACTTCCGAATGAATTCGACCGTCGGATCAACTCAACCATCAAATTTAACTATAGCCCGGTTCCGGAGATTCGATTCAACGTCCTGGGCATTCTTGAAGATCAAGGCCGACTCTTCGGATGGAAGAACAGTTCGTTTTCAGAGGATTTTCGCTTCTTTTTGGAGGGCGTACCGAGACAGGATGGAATGAACATTGTCGGTCAACTGAAGATGACCCATGTGCTTTCCCCGCAGACGTTCTACGAAGTCCAGGCAAGCATTGTGAGCAAAGAGGAACGACTCGGATATGTCGATGGTAATAATGACGGTGTTATTGGACTGAACGAGGATGGCGATTTCCTGACCTTTGCCGATACCTCACAGTCGAACCGCTACATGGCGAACGCCTCCAATTCACAGTTCACCAAGTTTTTCTCCCCCTCACCCAGAAACGAATCTGGCAGCGAGACAGTCATCACGAATGCCGGCGGATTGCGCTGGAAGATTGCGCGACCCGGAATTTTCTATTCGGATGATATCGCCACCAAGATGACATTCAAGGGGGATATTACCAGTCAGGTGACCGTGAACCATCAACTGCGGGCTGGTTTCCAAGCGGTGTTCCATGATTACGACCGTGAACTGCGGGCGGCCTACATCGGCGGACAATTTTCGGCATACAAGAACTATGTTGAAGAATTGTGGAATGTGAAACCGAAAGAATACAGCCTCTATGCCCAAGACAAGATGGAATACGCGGGGTTGATCATCAACGTTGGTGCCCGTCTTGACGCTCTGGATCTTGCTGCCGCCGATTTTGCGAATTACTTTGGACCCTTCGAGGATATCAAAGATGCAGCAGGCGGGAGCGTGCGTGTCCCGGTGCGTGGCGAGGATCTCGACATGAGGTTTTTCTTCTCCCCCCGTCTCGGCGTCTCGCACCCGATCAGCGACCGTGCAGCAATGTACTTCTCTTTCTCGCGTCAAACTCAGTCGCAACCCTTCTCCCGTCTGTTCACGAACTACGGCGACTTTGGCAACCCGTCGCTTCCGGTCGTTGTGCACACGGGACAGGACCCGATCAAGTCGACCAACTATGATCTTGGTCTTCAATGGTCGTTTGCCGAGGGTTACGGTCTGGACGTGAATGCGTACTACCGTGATATCGAAAACTACGGTGCCACCAGCTTCACCGTGACGCCGAGAGCCCCATGGCGCCTGTATATCATCACGACGACCTTCGGTTATGCCGATTCACGCGGCGTGGAGTTCACGCTCCGCAAGAACCTCTCCCCCGTGCTCGGAGACTTTCTCTCCGTCGGCGGCCGGTTCAGCTATGCCTACAGTTATATCAAACAGGCGGTGGGTGCTGGGGGCAATCCTTCCTCCTTCTCGACCGTCGGTGGCGACAGCGCGAAGTATGGCGGGCAGTTGCCATTCAGCGATATCGGTCTTTACAATACGATCGAGCAAAACGTCCAGGGAGGCAGCAGCTCCCTCACCGGCGGCTATGATCGTCCACACCGCATTACCTATACGCTGATGATGCGCTTCCCGTATGAGATTATGGTCTCCAGTGTCGGGCGTTTTGAGAGTGGGTTCTTCTACCGACGTACGCTCGGGGATCCGCGCGCGCGAGAACTTGCAGAAGGTCCATGGAATAAGCAGGTTGATCTCAGGGTCGAGAAGATGTTCGATCTTGGTCCGGCGCGTGTCACCGTGTTTCTCGACATGCTGAATGCGTTCGATACGAAGAACATTCTGGCATTCGATGCGAGCAACGTTGGTCAACAAAACTGGGAACGCAACGGCAACCCGACAGGCGGCGATGGTGTCACGACGGCAACCCGCCCGGTTACACAGGATGGTTCGTTGATCTACGACATCCCGCGCGAGGTCTATTTTGGATTAAGCGTGAATTTCTGATAATCTCGCCTTTAAACTCTAAGCTTATACTGAGGAGAAATTTACATGACAACCACACGACACAGACTGACAATGTGTAAGGCGAGGCTGCTCTGGTTGGTCGTCTTCACGCTGTTCAGCACAGTCTTCGTCGTCTATGGGCAGACCGCCCTGACGGAAGACATTCATAACTTAAATAAGGCAACAAACGTCCTCGATCCTGCGAACGGCAGCGCCGTCATGGTTGGCGGTGAATTGTGGGATTCCTTCAAACCACCCAACACGGGGGCATGGTACGGCGAAGCGACCGAACAGCTTATCGGTCACACCTTCCGTATCGGCAACTTTGACCGTGCATGGTCCACACCGACTCATATGTGGCCGGGTGGATGGAACATGGGTAACTACTGGGCCAAGGACATGTACATCGCGGAGTACAACCCGGATGCAACATGGAACCCGGCTCAGATCGGCGGTGTGAACAACCCGGCTTACCGCGCGGTTGCGGGCGGGAACTACGCGTTCGCTTCCTTCCGGACGACTGTTGCCGGAGCGAGTGATGCCGCCCGGAATTACAAGCGGGAAACAAAGTGGGTTGATGCCAACAAGCGGCACCATGCTTTGTATGAAGCCGGCTGGCCCACGAACATTGGTGTTGATGTCAAGGTCGCAATCCACCAGTTCTCCCTGAACTGGAACAACATCAACGACTTCATCATCGTTGAAGTGACATTGAAGAACACGGGCAGCGTCGATATCAACGGCGATGGCACGGTGGAGCGGACAAACAACAAGATTAACGCGCTGGTGATGTCTGCCGGTGGCGAGTTTATGTCCTCCTACTACCTCGTCACGTCCGGAGGCCGCGGTAATGCTTTTGGCGCCAAGCGTGTCATCGGGTACATCGGCGACAACGACGCGAGCGGCAATCCGTGGGATATGATGATCGGTTATCCGGGGGAAAGCGCGACCGGAGGCAAGGACATGGGTCTCAATGCTTTTCCCTTCCGCTACTACACCGATACCTGGAGCGCCTGGTCATGGCTCGACGCGAAGAGAGCAAATGGAACAACAAAGACCACCATCTACGGAACTCACCCCGTGGGGGATGGTGCACAGCGGGGCTGGTTTACGTCGGCCGGACAAGGCCGCGGCTTGAGTGTCGGCGCCAGTTCGTTCTCGAATCCAAAGTTCCTTCACACTGCCGCCATGGGCACATGGTACAAAGATGGTGGCAAATCGCGTGATGCGACGAAGTTCGATCTTGCACCGGACCCGAACTTCTTCCTGAGCGGGACCACGGGAAATCCGACCTCGTTCATTCCGAAGCCGGGACCGGTGACGACGGCTACACGTCCTCGTGGTGATCGGAAGCTCTTCTCTGAAGAAGGCACGGGAGCGTTTGAAGTGCCGACGTACGAATCCTGGGCAAAGGGCTTTACAGGAGAGAACAACTTTGACGGTGATATGTTCAGCGGCATCGGTCCGTTCTCCCTTGACGTGAATGAGGAAATCACGATAGTCTGGGCAGAGGTCGGCGGCTTCCGCCTCGAGGGTGTGACCAACGCAATGGCTGCAGCACGTTGGGCCTACGCGAAGAATTACGATCTGGGCTTTGACTATCCAGCCGTTCCGGAAGTGCGTGTGGACAACACGCTGGACAAATCGACACGCGTTCGCTGGGATAACCGCGCGAACACCGGCGCCGGTTTTGCCGGCTACAAAGTCTACCGTGCCTCCCAGGCCAAGCGCGTGAATTTCCTCGAGGGAGGTATGCGCGGACTGGATAACTACTGGAAGAACACAACCCCGGGCGTGACCCCTGCAACCTTGTTGAAAGCGGTAAACCCGAATTTCGCAGGCCAGACATTTGTCTCGGGTATCCAGGGCGTCCCTGATTCATGGGGGCCGTACGAGTTGATCGCGGTCATCCCCGACGCACAGAAAGCCACCTACGCGGACAACTCGGCTACAGGCTACAACTATTCCTATGAAGATAAGACGGTTGAACTTGGCTTCAAGTACTGGTATTACGTCGCGGCCTATACATCGGGCAGCTACAGCATGGATCATCCGGCCTACGGCGGGACCAATGCAAAGACGATCACCAGTATTGAAACTTCGAACATCAACCGGAATGGTTCAACGGGTCTGTGGGAAAACACCTACCCGTTCGCGGATCTCAACACGTTCTATCCGAAAGATGCGGCAGGTCTGAAGAGAATGGGCGCAGGCTTTGTCGTGAAATCTGCTCTGGCAGATCCGGCAAAACTGGCCAGCGGTGCCTCGAAGATCTCGGTCAAGCCAAATCCGTACAAGAAGAAAGCGCTGTTTGACAGCGCTGTGGACGCTTTTGACCACAAGGTAACCTTCTACAACTTGCCACCGACGGCAAAGATCACCATTCTGGACGTTTCCGGGCAGCTGATTCAGGAGATCAACTTCAGCTCCAATGACCCGAACAACGGCAGTACGTTCTGGAATCTGTTCTCCAAGGATGGTGTCGAAGTGGCAAGCGGGCTGTACGTCTATGTGGTGGACTATAGCGGCGGACAGCATGTTGGATACCTGTCAGTCATGCGCTAACCGGAGTCTGAGAATCGATGATACCTCAAAACCTTTTAGAAAGAGGCACAGCAATGAAAACGATCAACTATGCACGCTTTATTCTGGTTGCCGTTCTGTGTTGCGCCCAGCTCGCTGTGGCGCAGCAACGGAAGTCAGGCCTGACCGGGGCGGCGTTCTTGAAAGTTGGTGTGGGCGCGAAGGCCATCGGTATGGGGTCAGCCGTCACCGCCGCGACGCAGGACGTCAATCAAATGTTCTGGAACCCCGCAGGGATCGCGTTGAAAGACGAGTCCATGCAGGCCAGCTTCAGCTACAATAAATGGATTGCCGACCTCGGCCACAACGCGGCCGCGGTCTCCTACAACTGGGAAGGGATCGGGACTATCGGTATCGGGTTCATCCAGCTTGGTATAACGGGTATTGCGGCGGACCGCGACATCCCGCTCGATCCCGCACTGAAACCGTTCCAGGTCGAGACCAACACCGGGGCGACCTACGACTATTCCGACATGGCTGTCCAACTTTCGTACGGACGGTACGTGATCGAGAACCTCTCGCTGGGCGCGACGCTGAAGTATGTGTCGCAAACCATCGACGGGCAATCGGTGTCGGCGGTCGCGTTCGATTTCGGCTCGGTGTATCACATCGGGGTGATGGACTGGACGATTGCGGCCCGGTTCAACAACCTGGGTTCCGACATGAAGTACTATGATATCGCCTTCGGCCTTCCCCTTTCGTTCAGCATCGGCATGGCGCTGGCACCATGGAGTGCGGGCGATAGCAAGCTGATGGTGGCGATCGACGCGGTCAAACCGCAGGACGGTCCGCAGTACTTCTTCTCGGGAGCTGAATATTCCTTCATGAACATGGTCTCCGTCCGCGGTGGTTGGAAACTTAACTACTCCGGCACCGATGACGGCGGAACCACAGCGCGGAGCGCGATCAATACCACCATCGAAGGTCTCTCGGCAGGGGCGGGCTTTGCCACAAGCATGGCCGGTTACAACCTCCGCCTGGATTATTCCTACACCCAGATGGACCTGATCGATGCCGCTCACCGCATTACCGTTTCGGTGGGAATGAAATAATCATTGGCTTGGTTCGCCCGCAGATCGGGGCGAATGTTGGTAGAACATTGGGGTAATCTCCTCGTCAGGCTTTCCCTTGGTACAGGGTGTTGCGCCCGAGTGGGATTACCCCATTTTGTTTGTGATGGTCGGAGAAAGGATGAGCGTCCATGCGAATGTCCGGGGCGGCATGGCTCGTTGTGATGGCGGCGTGCTGGGGCTCGGCATGCCGGGATGACGCCGGCTTGATCGATACACACGATCCCCACGACGCGGTCGGCAACCAGCGGCAAAATATTGCCTTTGGCCGGCTCGTTCCCGGAAGGCTCTTTGATATCTTTCTCGTCTCGGAAACCGGCGACGATCTCGTGAACCTGACGAACCATCCGGCCAGCGATCTGAACCCGGTCTGGTCGCCCGATGGGTTGTCTCTTGCGTTCGAATCGAACCGCGACGGTGCAACCAATATCTATACAATGACGGCGACAGGGGAAAACGTCCGAAATATCAGCGCGATTGAACGCCGGGCATCGGAGCCTGATTGGTCGCCCGACGGCAGGTCGATCACTTTCCAGGGGGAGACCGTTTCTTCCATTGATATCTACGCGGTGAACCTCGCCGATCTTTCACGCAGGAACCTGACGAACGGCGACGGGCTCAATTATTATCCCCGGTATTCCCCCGACGGAACACGGATAGCATTCCTCTCGGACCGGAACGGCCGTCTGGGATTGCACGTGATGAACGCGGACGGATCCGATCAGAAGCGGATCACGGATATTTCCGGTGTTGATGCTTCCTTCACGCTCAAATGGTCGCCCGACAGCAGGATCATCCTGTATTCCTTCAGCTTCGGCGGACTGCGAGACCTTTTCAGGATTAATGCCGACGGGAGTGAACGGACAAACCTGACGAACCATCCCGCCGATGATGTCCTCGGCGATTGGTCGCCCGACGGGAAGGAGATCATCTTCCAATCCAACCGCGTCGGTGTCTTTTGGATTTACCGGATGAATTCGGATGGAGGAAACCTGGTCCGCATCACATCCGGCAACGACGAATCCGATGCTTCCTATTCGCCGACCGGAGGACGCGTGCTCTTCCTCAGTTCGAGGCGGGGGGCTTTTGAATTATGGATCGTCGATCTTGCGGGACTTGTCGAAGGTCTCGTGACTCCGACACTTGCAAGCGACCGGACGCCGCGGTGGAGACCGACGCGTAAATAGAGCGTATGGGTGAACAGCAAGCAGTGAACCGTGAACTGTGAACTGTGAACTGTGAACTGTAAACAGTAAAACGTCAACATTGAGTTTCGAACTTTCAACTTTCAACTTTCAACTTTCAACTTTCAACCTATAACCTTCAACTTTTATTATGCCTCTTCTCCCCACCAGTGTTATCGGCAGTTATTCATTTCCCCAATGGCTCGATCATGCGCGCGAACTCGGAGCGAAAGGAGTCCTGACTCCAGCTCAAGTAGAGGAAGCCCATGACAATGCGGTCAAATCCGCTATTAAAGACCAGGAAATGGCGGGTGTCGACATCATCACGGACGGCGAGATCCGCCGCGAAACGATGGTGTACTTCTTCTCCAAACGAATTCATGGGTTTGATTTCGACCACCCGAAGATGATCCCGATCGGAGATCTTGATCCCTCCATCCAAATGCCTGACCCGGTTATCACGGAAAAGGTTATGTGGAAACAAAGTTTGAATATGGACAAGCACTTCGAATTTCTCAAAGAGCACACACTTGCGGGGACGAAGGTGTGCGTCACCGGTCCGCAGATGCTCGCCAAACGTGCAACCAACGAGTATTATAAAAGCGACAAAGAACTGATTTTTGACCTCGCGGATATTCTCAACAAGGAACTCAAGAGCCTTGTTGCCGCCGGATGTGATTTCATCCAGATCGATGAGCCGGTGTGGGTCGGATATCCGAAGGACATGCCTTGGCTGGTGGAGGCGTTCAACAGACTGGTGGACGGCGTCAACGCAAAGATCGCCGTGCATGTTTGTTACGGAAACTATCAATTGAAGAAACTCTTCAAAGGGCAATATGCCGACCTCTTTCCGGCCCTTCTCGATGTCAACGCGAGCCAGATCTGTCTCGAATTTGCAGTCTCGGACGGGATCGGATTGGAATTATTCAAGCAGTACAAGACCGACAAGGAAGTGGCTGTCGGCGTTATCGATGTGAAGGATGAATCTGTCGAAACACCGGACGTGGTGGCAAAAAGAATCCGCCAGGCCCTGGAGTTTATTCCGGCCGAAAGGATGGTGATCGTCCCGGATTGCGGAATGAAGTTTATGCCGCGGGAGCGCGCATTTGGAAAACTCAGGGCGATGGTGGAGGGGACAAGGACCGTCAGGAAGGAACTCGGGCCAGCTTAGGGAGTCCGTGGGGTCTTTTTATTTATGGGAGCGTTGGGGATCTGAATCCATTATCCCACCATTCCAGAACGAAGGCATCGGGTGGTTCCAACATTTCTTTGGCTTCGCAATTTGAGTGATTTCCTCGTCGGAAGTCTGCGACACGCACGGCATTTTGACGGGGAGGCGTTCATGCAGCAACTGGCACGACAAGGATTCACTCATGTCAGCATCAACGGCCTCGGTGTTCACGAACCGTTTGAATCCGGCCCGCCGGGGGATGTCTATTCCTGGTTCTATGATTACAGTCCCGACCTCGACCAGTTTGTCCCCAGTGCTCTGCTGAAAGACTACTACCCGCAGGATTATCTGGATGCCAACTTGGGCTTTCTAAAAAAGAATGCAGCACTGGCGCGGAAATACGGGCTTGTCCCCGGCCTGCACATCAACTCTCCCCGCTCGATGCCGGAAACATTCTGGGAAAAATATGCCTTTCTGCGGGGAGCGCGCATCGACCATCCCCGCGAAAGCTTCCGTCCCCGCTATACACTCGCCATGGCTCATCCGGTCACACAACAGCACTATCGTGCATTGGTCCGGAACATCATGGCGGAGGTTCCTGAGATCGGCTTCATGCATCTCTGGACGAATGATAGCGGTGCGGGGTTTGAGTTCGTCAGCTCGCTCTACGCAGGAAGAAACGGTGGCCCCTACCTGATTCGTGAATGGAAAAATGATCAGGAAATTGCGCGTGCGGCGGGGAAGAACGTCCTGACGTACTACCATCTTCTCCGTGATGAAGCCCGGAAGGTCAATCAGGATTTCCGATTAGTCTGCGACCTCGGCCCGTTCGCCGCGGAGCGACCGACGATCATTGAAGGTTTGGGTAACGGGATTGATGCCGGACGGTTCGGCTATTTTGAATTTCCCGATAAAGAGGAAGAACAACAGCAACTGGAGGCGGTCGGGGCCCTCCGTCATGCGACGCTCGACCTCACGACCGGCAATGTGATCGGTGCGCCGTTTCCGCGGTTGGTCTATGAGCGTCTTCAACAGGCTTACTCCCAGGGCATCCGCCACATCCTTGCCCATGTCGCCCCGAACTCGCTTGCTCCCTACGATATCAACGGTGAGGTCCTGAGCGCTGTTCAGCGAAGGGCCGATAGTTCGCTTGAATTCATCCTTCACGATTGCGCCCAACATTGGGTGGGCGAGCCCCATGCCGAAGCTTTGATTCGCCTCTGGGAAACCTCTGATGCAGCGATGAGGAGTTTTCCCAAGGGCGTTCCGTATGCAACGTTCGCCTTCCCATGGTTCAGGCTTTGGGTCCGGCCCTTCGTGCCGAATATCGACGCGATCCCCGAGTCCGACCGGGCGTATTACGAACGCTTTCTCGTCGCCACGTTCAACAACCCCAACCGGATCGATCTCAATAACGATATGATGTGGAATTTTCTTACCGTTGCGGAAGCGGAGGAGAAGCGGGATATCCTCGACACGAAAACCTTGTGCTTGTTATCGGAAGCAATCGGTGCATCGGCAACTCTCGTGGGGAAGTTTTCGCCCGACAGCCGCGAACATGCGGTGTTCCAGGATCAGCATGACCGCTTGGTGGCGTTTCGCTGTTTCTCCGCGACGCTTCGCAATACGGTCGCGTGGATCGCCTCCGTTCATGGATACGGACAGGCTTCCGAGCCTGCGGTCAAGAAGACGTACAGGGCAAAGGTCCAGGAAATGATCGATCATGAGTTGGAAAACACAAAAACATTATTCACATTGTGGCGGAGCAGCAAAACGGACTTCATGGCGGTCTCGACTATCGGTGAGACGGCCCATTGCTACGGCGGGAACTTCGGCGAACTCCTTCAGAAGAAGATTGCGCTGATGGAACGCCACCGGAATGATGACCCATTTATTGATGCGAAGTATATGTGGCGGATGCCGGAGGATACCGGTGTCCATTGAGATCCGCAGGATGGTTTTGAACGTTTTGTGAAGAAAGAACGATGGCGCATCGCATTGATATCCACTATCCCGCCGACGAGCTTCAACGCAACCGGCGACGGTTTGAACAGACGTACCGCTTTGAGTTTTTTGACAGAGTTCCCGTTCTCCTGGGAATCGAACCGCGCTACCTTCTGCATGCCCGCGGCATCTCCTTTGGGGAATACTTTTCCGACCCAAAGACCCAGCTTCTCCATCAACTTGAAAATATCAAGTGGAGAATCGAGAACATACCGGACGACTGGTTTGCGGCGCCGGAACTTGTCGTTGCCCCCGACTTCCAGAACGTCACGAATGCCAGCGGCTGTGGCTGCGAGATTTTCTGGCAAGAGGATGAAACGCCACATGCGCTTCCCTGCATTTCCACCCTCGATGAATTGACCAACTACGAACTCCCATCCTGGGAAGGAACACTTTGGGGGAAGAGGGCTGAATGGTTTCTCGTGATGAGGGAACTGGCTGAAAACAGCTTTGATGTGCGGCTTAACGGCGAGCGGATTCCCGTGCGCGTCACCATGGCCATCAACGGTGACAGCCCGTTTATGTCGGCGATCGAAATGGCCGGTGCGGCCTTCTATAGCTGGCTGTTGGAAGCCCCCGAGACCTGTCATGAATTTCTCCGGAAAATCACCGACCGGTATATTGAAGTCGAGTCCCGGTACAGGGAAATCCTCGGCAAGCCCTTGAACAGCGGGTTGAACTATTCGGACGACTCGGCACAGGTTATCTCTCTTAAGCAGTACCGGGAGTTTTGTGTTCCCATTGGCCGGCGGATGTACGACGCCTTCGGATGTGATCGGTTCGATGGACGGCTGATGCATCTATGCGGACGCAACGTACATCTTCATCCGGCCCTCCTGCACGACCTTCATATTACGATGCTGCATGGGTTTGGCTCGGCCAACAAGCCGGAGGAGATGAGCCTCCTGGCCGGGAAGGTTGTTCTGCAAGGCAACCTCGACCCGATGACGCTTTACCAGGGAACCTCAGATGAAATCGAAACGGAGACCATGCATCTTCTCGAGTTCCTTGCCTCTGCGGGTGGATTGATCCTTGGAGACGGGTTTAATGTTGTGCCGGGGACATCGTTCCGGTCCCTGGAAGCGGTGAGAAAGGCAAGCGAGCTGTTTGGTGTTCCAAGACAATCCATGGATCCCATGCCGGTTCATTGACGTTTACTCAATCGGGGGAACTGTGAGCAGGAAGAATCAGGAAAAACCTGAACCTATGAGAGTGAGGAAAGTATTTTGGCTTGCCCTGGGGGGGATCCTCCTTGCTGTCTCCTGCAGGGATTATGCCGTGGAGGAATCCGGCACGCAAGCGCTGATGTTTGGCGCGGGGGGGACGGTTTCGTTCCGGATCGACTCCCTTACGTATCGCAGCGATCGGTCGTTTGCGCGGCAAACCTCGTCGTTTATGGACGGACTGTTACAGACAGAATTAAATTCAGGGGACTCCAAAGCTTTCTTCGAGATCAGCTTCAGGGTCGGTAGGAGCGATTCGCTCCTCTCCATTGCCCGGTGCGTCCTGCGACTCGGGCCGGTGGACAATGACGGGCTTTTCTATCAGTTCCCCGGCAACGAGAGCGGCTTTAGTCCGAACTTGCGGTTGACACGGGACAGGACCATCGTTGGCAGCTTCAGCGCGAAGCTCGCAGGCACCGGAGGGACATTCGGTACCGAAATTTCGTTAAGAAATGGGACGATCAACATTCCCTTCAGACAAAATTAATGATGGAAGGATCAAGGCCTATGCAAAGCACTTCCCCGCAGCTCACTCCCGGCCAACTGGAACAGTATCACCGAGACGGCTACCTGGTGGTGCCGAATCTTTTGTCCGAGGAGGAAGTCGATACCTTTGTGAACTACGAGGCGACCCAGGATAAGAAATTCCGTGAGAGCCTGCATAACCATGTGGACAACCCGCAGTGGGCATACGTGGCAAAGCATCCGAACATGGTCTCGCTCATCCGTCAGATTCTGCAGAGCACGAACCCGATGATCGTGCAGACGATGTATATGGAGAAATGGCCCGCCGAAGCGGGAAAGGGGACGGCGTTGCATCAGGACACCCATTATCTCCCCAACGAACCGAATACCCTTATGGCCTGCTGGATCGCGATGAGCGATACGGACGGCGAGAATGGCGGATTGTGTGTGGTCCCCGGGAGCCAGTCCCATGGCCTGTACAAGACGCATAAATCCACCAACGTGAAGGACCACCAATCGTGGGAAGCGGAAGTGGGGATGCGCGATCGATCCGGCAAGGAGTGGAAGGAGACGATCTACTCGTTTGAAATCGAAGGGCTCGACCGGGACAAGATCGTGAACCTCGAAGTACCAAAAGGCTCCGGTGTGTTCTTCACCGGCATGACGATCCATGGATCGTACGCGAACCGGTCGGTCGGTCGCGTGAGGCGTGCATTTGCGACACATTTTGTAAAAGAAGGAACGTGGGTCCTCAGGTCGGATGTGCAGACCCTTGCGCCGGTGGAGTAAGGGCCTGGTGTTGTGCCGTTGAAGGAGGGAAGGAGATGATATCATGGAGCGCTTAATGATGGTGGTCGTTCTTATTCAGACTCTGGTGACGGTGGAGATGTTTGCGAGGCAGGTCGATCCAACCAAACAAGCCGGTGTGATGATCGCGGGGGAATTGTGGGACTCGTTTCTTCCCCCGAATGTCGGACCATTCTATGGAGAAACGAATCTGCCGTTACGCAGTACGTTCTTACGGATAGGCAACTTCGATCGTGCATGGTCAACTCCGACCCATATGTGGCCCGGTGGATGGCCGTACGGGATGTTCTGGGCCAAGGGGATGTACTTGTTGGAATTCAATCCGGACTCGACCTGGAATCCTCCTGCGATCGGTGAAAAAACAAATCCCTCTCATCATGCCGGTGCCGGGGGAAAGTATGCGATGGCGGCGTTTGGTCCGGCACTCCTTGGTGCGGATGATCCTCTGCGAAACTACGCGAGAGAGACGCGGTGGGTTGATCCGATGAAACGGACGCACGCGATGTACGAAGCGGGTTGGCCGACAACCATCGGTATCGACGTCGCCATGAAGATTCACCAATTTACGCTCAACTGGAACAACTTCAACGATTTCATTGTCGTCGAGATAACCCTGAAGAATACCGGTGTGCTGGATATGAATGGAGATGGGGTACCGGACTCCGCTCAAACCGGTCGGGCGGGACGGAATAGCATTCGGGCGCTTGCGTTGATGGCTCATGGCGAAATGTACTGTTCGTATTACCTCGTGGCAAACGGTGGCCGGGCAACGAGGTTCGGAGCAGCACGGGCGTTTGGGTATGTCGGAGACAATGATCCGAATGGGTCGCCGTGGGATCTGATGGTTGCCTTTCCAGGGGAGAGCGCCAAGAATAAGCGCAACATGGGGATGAACGATGGGGTGAATCAATACTATACTGATGTCTGGAGCGCCTGGTCGTGGGTTGCCGTTAAGCAGGGGGGTGGTGAATCGACGATGCTTCGAAGCCTGCCGGACAAAAAGACTCTCTACGGCACACACGGCATCGGTGTTGGGTCGGAGCGGGGTTGGTATGCAACGGCTGGCCAGGGGCGTGGAAACCGAATTGGTGCAGGGGGAATCAACTACAACCCGAAAACAATCCATACCGCCGCAATCGGGACGTGGTATCGAGACGGAGGCCGGGCGAGAGATTCGATGAAGCTCGACCTCTCGCCGGACCCTAATTTTTTTGGCTCTGGTGTTGCTGGAGATCCGACCACGTTCATATCGAAATCCGATTCTTCACGTCCCAATGGCGATCGAAAGCTCTTCTCCGATATCGTCTATAACGAGGCAGCGTTTGAGGTCAATCCGCATGAGCCTTCATGGAAAAAAGGATTCACAGCGGAAAACAATTTTGACGGTGATCTCTTTAGCGGTGTTGGACCGTTCTCTCTCGATGTGGGGGAGAGCATGACGATTGTCTGGACAGAAGCCGGCGGATATCGGTTGCAGGGAGTCCAGAACGCTATCGCCGCGGCGCGATGGGCGTTCGAAAATGGATACAACATCCCGGAGCCCCCCGCTGCGCCGGATGTGTTGCTTGCAACCACCTTTGAGAACAAGGTCCGGGTGCGTTGGGACAATCGGGCAGAAAGCCACATGGGTTTCAGCGGATACAAGATCTGGCGGGTGTCTCAGAGCAAAAACGTCAACTGGCTCACCGGGGGGATGCGCTCTCTCGATCAATACTGGAGATCCACGACGGTTGGACCGGTTTCCGTGTCGCTTCTGCAGCCGGTGAATGCCAACCGCCTGCCCGATCCCATCGGCGATAATGCAACCAGTCCGCCGGATTCGTGGGGACCGTATGAGCTCGTCGCGATCATCCCGAAGAATTCTCTCGTTTCCACGATCGATCTGACGGTGCCGGGCTATCAGTACCTGTGGGAGGATAGGAATGTCAACCTAGGATTCTCGTACTGGTATCATGTTTCTGCGTTCACCTTGGGCCATTATGATCTTGGCCCATCGTACGGAGGAGTAAACGACCGGATAACAACGACGATCGAGAGCTCGAATCTCAACAGGAACGGTGCAACAGGGATGTGGCAAGGGGTCTATCCGTTCACAACGCTCAACCGGTTCTTTCCTACAACGATCTCCGGATTGAAGGATCTGGGGGCGGGGTTCCAGGTCAAAACTCCGGCGCCGAGCGGGTTTGACGTCCGGACGGGAAGCGCCCGCATCGGTGTCAGGCCGAATCCGTACAAACGGATGGCCTTGTGGGACAGCCGTACCGACAGCTTCGATCATCATCTCGTGTTTTACAATCTTCCCCTCGGATCGACGCTTACCATTCTCGATGTCTCGGGACAGATCATTCATCAGTTCCATCATGATTCCGGAGATCCGAACAACGGAACGCTGCGATGGAATATGTTTTCAAAAGGGGGCATCGAAGTGGCGAGCGGTTTGTATATCTATTTTGTTGAGTACGACGGCGGACAACACATCGGCTATTTTTCCATCATGCGATAATCGAAAGATCATTGGCGTTCCCCAAGAATCTCATGAAAGAAACCTTCATCCAGTCAGGTCACCCCCAGCTCGACCAACTCCTTCCCCGTATCAAATATTTTCTCAGTCGCGACACGGCTGAGTATAACATGTTCGGCACGGAAGTGCGCGGCTACCGCTCCCCTGATGCACCGAGCATTTGGTTGCGAGATCATTCCGACATGCTGCGCGGCGCAAAATACTGGGAGCGCGACATGCAGAGCACGGTCGATCACTTTGCCGAGACTCAAACCGCAAAGGGCTGGCTGTTCGATTATTTCACGATGACCCCGGAGAAAGTCCCGTGCGAAAAGGAAAACTGGGCCAAGTACGTCCGCGTGCCGGTTGAGGCTGATGTCGAGTTCCGCTTCATCAAGGCCATCCATCTTGCATGGCAGGCGACCGGGGACGACGGGTGGCTCAAGAGCCTGTTGCCGCATATGGAGAAAGCGCTCAATTATATCCTGACCGATGAATGGCGCTGGGACAGGAAGCATAAGCTTGTGAAACGGGCTTATACGATGGATACCTGGGATTTCGACTATACCGCGGGTCGCCATGACTGGCTCAATTTCCAGATCAACGAATACACGTACTGGGGAATCATGCACGGGGACAACTCGGGGTACTACGAGGCGTTCCGTCAGATGGCGGCTTTTTATGCGCACCTCGGAAACAGGAAGCAGTCGGTTCATTGGACGAAGTTCGCGGACGCATTCCGGAAGCGGGCAAACAAAGTATCCTTCAATGGACGATTCTACACGCACCATGTCCATCTTGTGCCGGTGAAGATCGAAGGTGTGGACGAAGAAAAGCAACTTACGCTTTCCAACCCCATGGATATCAACCGGGGGTTGGCAACGCATGAGATGGCGGTTGCTATTCTTAAAGAGTACCAAAAACGGGAGAAGGAAACGGGGGCGTTTGCCTCATGGTTCAGCGTCGATCCCCCGTTCCCCGCAGGGATTTTTGGTGAAGAGAAGATCGTGCCGGGCGCGTACTGCAATGGTGGCATCATGCCGCTGGTCGGGGGCGAACTTGCTCGTGCGGCGTTCGAGCATGGTTTTGAAGAGTACGGGGTCGAACAATTGCTGAAGTACGCGGAGCTGACGAAGAATGACAAATCGTACCTCTGGTATTTTCCAAACGGCGAGCACGCGACGAAGGAGACAAGTACCAGTCCGGACGCCCAGCCGACGGACGGATGGGGCTCTGCGGCCATGCTCTACGCCCTCATCGAGGGTCTGGCGGGTATCGTCGATCAGCACAAACTCTACCAACGAGTCAGGCTCTCACCGCGGTGGATCGCCGCGGGGAGGAACGAAGCGAAGGCGTGTGCTGTCTATGGGGCCTCGGGAGCCTCGTTTGAATATTCATACATGCACGACCCGCAGGCGAAAACATTCGGCGTGGAAATACAGGGAAACGCCACCGTCAATCTGCACCTCTTGCTTCCGAAAGGGGCGCGGGGAATTCGTGTGGGAGTAAACGGGAGACCGGTGAAGCATAAAAACCTCCGCATCGAGAGCAGTCCATACGTTGATGCAGGGTTCGCAGTAAAGAAAGAGGCCATGGTAACCATTGACTATGCATATTGACGAAAGAGAACTATGAAACGCGAAGAGTTTCTGAAAACCGTTGCAGGCGTTGTCGCGGCAACAAGCTTGCCGGCCATCGTACGAGCCGACACACCCATTCTATCAACTTCTCCCTGGCCCGCGGTCGATTCGGCCGATGAGCAGTTTTGGAAATTTGTCCGTACTCAATTCCCACTCACCCAGGACCGCGCGTACTTCAACACCGGCGGGCTCGGCGCTTCGCCGTATGTCGTGATCGACGCGGTCAAAGCCAAAATGGATGAACTGGAAAAGATCTCCGAGACGGGGCATAACGACCAGATCTGGAAGGAGGTCAAGACCCCCATCGCGCAGCTTCTTGGCTGCGATCCGGAGGAACTTGCCTTCATGCGAAATGCTACGGAGGGGATCAACGTGGTCTGCAATGGTCTTCCATTGAAGAAAGGGGACGAGATCATCGCAACAACCCATGAGCATGTGGCAAACTCTGTTCCCTGGCTGGCCCTGCTGAAACGGGAGGGGGTGGTGATCAGGTTGTTCGAGCCCTCCACGTTCTCCGCCCAGGAAAACATTGACCGGATCCAAACACTCATTACCCGCAAGACCCGCCTCATCAGCATCCCGCACGGTACCACAACCACCGGACAAATTCTCCCCGTCAAGGAAATCTCAAAGCTCGCAAAAAGCAAAAACATCTGGCTCTTCCTGGATGGAGCGCAGACGGCCGGGATGTTCCCATTCGACCTGCACGACATCGGGTGCGATGCGTACGCGGCCTGCGGGCACAAGTGGATGCTGGGCCCCAAAGAAACCGGGATACTGTATGTGCGGAAGGAAATGTTCGACGTGATCCAGGCAAAGTTTGTGGGAGCCTATTCGGACAACGGCTTCGATCTGGCAAAAGGGACGCTGGCGTTTCATCCCTCGGCGCAGCGGTATGAATATGGCACCGTCAACGTTCCCCTGCGGGTCGGTCTTGGAGTTGCGGCGCAATTCCTGCAGAGGATCGGCATGGAAAATGTCTGGAAGCGCGACAAGGCTCTCTCAACCTATCTGTTCAATGCCCTGTCACAGTTGCCGCAGATTAAGGTTCTCTCTCCGGCGAATGATGCCGAACGGAGCGCCATGATTACCTTCCAGCATGAGAAAATTCCTTTTCTCGAACTGCAGCAACACCTGAACACATTCAAGTTACGAACCCGCGGCGTCTCGGAAGGAGGCGTCAACGGTCTTCGCATCGCCACCCATATCTACAACAACTTCGAAGAGCTTGACCGGTTAATTGAAGGGGTAAGGACAGCCGGGGTGTAGAGGAGGACGGGAGTTGAACATTTACCGGAGGGGGCGCAACGGGGCGCCGGAAGAACGGGCAGGAATGTTGCAGACCAGGAAAACAATGACGACACCGATCATCGAACTTCAATCAATCTCCAAACGCTTCGGCGGAACGGTTGCTCTTGATGATGTCAGCTTCAGCGTGATGCAGGGGGAGATCCATGCCGTCATGGGCGAGAACGGGGCCGGCAAGTCGACCCTCATGCGCATTCTCTCCGGCGTGCTGCGCAGGAATTCGGGGAC
Organism: Ignavibacteriales bacterium; assembly: GCA_016192345.1. Taxonomy (GTDB): domain Bacteria; phylum Bacteroidota; class Ignavibacteria; order UBA10030; family UBA10030; genus UBA6688. The sequence goes on from JACPUH010000064.1 coordinate 50,954, forward strand.
GGTTCTTCTGTCCGGCACCCCGAAGACACTCAACTCTCCGCTGCATGCGCAAGGAGAGGGGATCAGCACGGTTTACCAGGAACCGAATCTCGTGCCGTATATGACGGTGGCGGAAAACATTTTTCTCGGGCACGAAAAAACGTCGAGGTTTGGTGTCGTTGATTTCCGCCATCTGAACACAAGAACCAAGGACATCCTGGCCACGCTCTCCCTGACCATCCCTCCCACTGAAATTCTTGCGAACCTGAGTCCGGCGGAGGTCCAGCTTGTCCAGATCGCCCGTGCGATCGCCTTTTCCACCCGAATTCTCATTCTCGATGAGCCGACCGCTTCCATCACCGATCATGAAACAGAAATTCTCTTTCAGCTACTCAAAAAATTGAATAAAGACGGGCTTACCATTGTCTATGTGTCACACCGGCTGAAAGAGATTTTCGAGCTGTGTCACCGGGCTTCCGTGCTCCGCGATGGAAGGTACATCGGAACGGTTGAAACGGAAAAGACCAATGAAACCGAGCTTATTACCATGATGGTGGGAAGGGAACTCAAGGGGACAAGAGAGACGCGCACGATCGAACCCGGGGGGAACATCCGGCTTGAAGCGCGATCCCTCACGGTGACCAAGGCCCCGGTCCATGTTCGAAATATTTCCTTCCAGGTGCGCAAAGGGGAAATCGTTGCGCTTGCAGGACTTGTCGGATCGGGGCGGAGCGAAGTGGCCAAAGCCCTCTTCGGATTGAATCCGATTGACTCAGGCGAGATTTGGATTGATGGGGCAAAGGTCGAAATCCGAATTCCCGCCCATGCGATCGGACACAACATCGCATTTGTCCCCGAGGACCGGAAGGGAGAAGGCCTCATTGCATCCCAATCGATCAAACACAACATTTCATTGACCGGGTTGGGATCGATCTCAAACTTCGGCTTCGTCAACAGGGCACGGGAGAACGAAATTGCCGCGTCCAGCGCTCAACAGCTTGCCATCAAGGCTGCAACCATGGAGGATGATGTATCCACGTTGAGCGGCGGGAACCAGCAGAAAGTGGTCCTGGCGAAATGGCTCTGGCTCAATCCGTCTATTCTGATCCTGGATGAGCCGACGCGCGGCATCGATGTCGGGGCGAAAGCCGAGATCCATGCACTGATCTTCGGACTGGCCCGGCAGGGTGTCTCGATCCTTCTTGTCTCTTCTGAGTTGCCGGAAGTGTTAACGCTCGCGGACCGTATCTATGTCATGCGTGACGGTGCAATTGTCGGAGAGTTGTCGCGTGCCGAAGCGAGCCAGGAAACCGTGATGAGATTGGCGGCAGTTGAAAATTAATCCGGGCAGCCCGTTCGGAACATCTTCAAATAGAAGATTCACCCGCGTCATCGAATAATCCACCAATTCACGATTCTGCACTCCACCTTGTGTAAGGGAGGATCATGAAATCAGCGAACATCTATGACTTTATTGTCATCGGCGTCTATTTCGTGTTTATGCTGGGCATCGGCTTTTATTTCATGCGGGCTAGCAAGGGTGGCAAGGATTATTTCGCCGGCGGCAATATGCTTCCATGGTGGGTTGCAGGGATGTCACTGTACATGACTAACTTCAGCGCATGGACCTTCACCGGAGCGGCAGGGTTCGCCTACAGCGTTGGGTGGTTCATGCTGTTTAATTTCGGGATCGGCGGACTGGGGTACTGGATCGGCACTTGGCTCACGGCAAAATACTGGAGACGGTCGAGAACAATCTCCCCGGTCGAGTACACGTATACCCGCTTCAATGTCGGCACCCAGCAAATGTTCGGGTGGGTGATCGCGTTTAACTTTACCCTTTCCGCGGGTGTGCAGCTTGCCTCCACGTGCAAGCTCTTCGCTCCGTTTCTCGGTTTCGATATCACCACCGTTGTTCTGGTGATCGGGGTTGTTATTCTGCTGTACTGTTTCATGGGGGGACTCTGGGCTGTTGCCGTAACGGACACGCTGCAGGGGGTGATCCTGTTGAGTGTTGCATTCATCATTGTTCCCGCAAGCCTGTATGCAGTGGGAGGGTTCGATGTCCTGATCGAAAAACTTCCACCCCTCACTTTTGAACATGTCTACAATGGCGTGTATTATGATGAGCACTGGCTCATCTCCATTCTCATGATCTCTTCGATCGGCTTTGCCGCGGGGGGGGCGCAACGGTTCTTCAGCGTGAAAGATGAAAAGGATGCGAGACGAGTCGGCTGGTTCGCCGGTTGGCTGGCCTGGTTAGGACCGCTGGTTTTCGGCATCCCACCCCTGGTTGCCCGTGTCATGTGGCCGGACCTTTCGCAGGAGCCGTTCTTTGCGCCTTATAAGGACAGCAACCCTCAGGATCTCGTGTACGTGGCTCTCTGTCTGAAGATTCTCCCCAACGGGCTTATCGGAGTGTTCCTTGCCGCGATGCTCGCGGCAACGATGAGCGCGCTCAGTTCGGTGTACAATATGGTCTCATCAATTTTTTCCCGCGATATGTATCAAACGCTGTTCCGTCCCAACACGTCCGATGTGGAGCTCCTCAAAGTGGGGCGCATCATGACACTCATCATCGGCGTGATCGTCACGGGTCTTGCCGTTCTGTTCGTCAACAGTCAGTTCGGCATCTTCAATCTCATGCAGGCTTTCTTCACCTTGTTGAACACCCCCGTCGTCATCCCGATTGCTTTCGGGTTGATCTTCCGCCGGGTGCCGAAGTGGGGGGCCGCTGGAGCCATCGTGTGGGGATTGATCGTGGGCGCCACGACGCGCTACGTGCTGGGGTGGACCATCGGTCCTCAAGTGTATCTTTCCTTCGTCATGACGTTCGCCATCTTTGTCACGTCGTACTGGACGGGACAGTTATACAAGAACAACAAAGCTCTCCTGGCAGTGATCAGTGTGGCGATTGCGGCCGGGCTCGCCTGGTTATTCACGCACACCGCTGCGGCAGAGTTGACTGATGTTATGCTGACATTCGGTGTTGCTTCGGGCGTTGCGTTGGGAGGAAGCCTGTTCGTGTTTGCCAGGCTGTTTGCTTCGGAAACAACCGAGCAGCGGATGCTCGTGGACGAGTTCTTCAAAAAACTCGATACCCCGATCGATGTTGCACGCGAAGTGTTTGCCAAGGGAACGAAACAGATCTCCACATTTCCGATCGTGGGGGGGACAACCATCGTGATGGGGTTCCTGATGTCCCTGATTTTTCTCACCGAACTTCCGGGAGAGGAAAAACCGGTCCTCGGCGGCATCATCATCCTGCTGATAGCGGTTGGCGCCCTTATGTGGTACTTCGGGAAAAGGTCGGAGATTCGCAATGTCCAGGATTTTATGACGGATACCACGCTGGCCGACGAGAAATAAACAGCGCGGTTATCAATCACTACTGCATAGAACAAAAGGATACAAATGAAATCGGTCAATATGTATGATTACCTGGTCATTGGGGCATACTTCCTGTTTATGCTCGGGATCGGCCTGTACTTCATGAAGATCAATAAAGGGGGGAAGGAATATTTTGCCGGCGGCAACATGATCCCCTGGTGGGTCTCCGGCATGACGCTCTACATGGCCAACTTCAGCGCATGGACATTCACCGGTGCGGCGGGATTTGCCTACGCGACGGGGTGGTTTGCGATCCTGTATTTTTCTGTCTGGTCGATTTCATACTATTTCGGCTCTCAACTCACTGCCGCCCGGTGGCGCCGGACTCGGTCCATTTCTCCGGTCGAATACACGAACACCCGGTTTAATTTTACCACCCAGCAGTTTCTTTCCGTTGTCATCGCAACCAATTTTACACTCTCCGCCGGTGTGCAACTCGCCGCAACGTGCAAGCTCCTCGCTCCGGTCATGGGCCTCGATATCACGATGGTCACCCTCATCACGGGTATCGTCATCCTTGCTTATACGTTTATGGGGGGATTATGGGCAGTGTCGATTACGGACGTTGTCCAGGGGGTGATTCTGCTCAGCATTACGTTTATCGTCATGCCGCTGGCACTGGGTCTCGTGGGGAGCCCGGGAGACCTGATTGCCGCGCTCCCGCCTCTTTCGTTTGATCACACCTACAACGGCGTCCATTATACGGAGCACTGGTTGATTTCCATCTTTATTATTATGAGTCTTGGCACAGCGGCGGGTGGAGCTCAGCGGTTCTACAGTGTGAAGGATGAAAAGGATGCAAAGCGGGTGGGGAAACTGGCTGGCGGGTTGTTTCTCACCGTCCCCCTGGTCTTTGGCGTTCCCCCGCTTGTGGCGAAAGTCATTTGGCCCGATCTCTCCCAGGTGGATTTCTTCAAGCCATACATCGGCAGCAACCCGCAGGACCTTGTCTTTATCGGCCTGTGCCTGAAGTTACTGCCCAACGGATTAATCGGGGTCTTTCTTGCAGCAATGCTTGCCGCCACGATGAGCACCCTCAGCTCGGTGTACAACATGGTCTCATCGATCCTCTCGCGCGATATTTACCAGGGCTGGATCAGGCCGGAGACGACGGATGAAGGACTTTTGAAGGTTGGGAGGATGTTCTCCGTGGGCATCGGGCTTCTCGTGACGGGACTTGCGGTATTTTTTGTGAACAGCCAGTTTGGCATCTTCAACCTGATGCAGGCCTTCTTCACATTGCTCAATATCCCGGTCGTCGTGCCGGTGGCCTTCGGTCTGCTCTTTCGCCGCGTCCCGAAATGGTCTGCCGTCGGGTCGATCACCTGGGGGTTGATCATCGGATTGACGACGCGGTATGTTCTGGGATGGGATATTGGACCGCAGGTGTACTTAGCGTTTGTGATGTCGTTTGGAATTTTTGCATCGTCCCCATGGACGGGCGGATTGTTCAAGACCCAAAAGTCGCTCCTTCTCCTGATCTCAGTGAGCGTGACTCTCGCAACGGGATTTCTTTTCTCCGCAACGCACACGGGTAATCCGATGGAAGCATCGGCGGAACTGCAAACCCTGCTCGGATGGGTAAGCGCAGTTGTTCTCGGCGTCAGCCTGTTTGGTTTTGCAAAGCTGTTCTCTTCGGACTCGGAGGAACAAAGGAAAGCGGTCGCGGAATTCTTTCAGAAGCTCGACACACCGGTCGATGTCGCGGACGAGGTGTTCGGAGCGGGAAAGAAACAGGTCTCAACCTTCCCCCTGGTCGGAAGTACAACGATCGTCATGGGATTGCTCATAAGCTTGATTTTCTTCACTGAACTCGGTGAAGGGGAAGCAACCATCCTGGCGGTCATGATCGCTATCATGATTTTCTTTGGTGCGTTCATGTGGTATTTTGGGAAGAAATCCGAAATTCGCAGCGCGGCACAGTACGAACAAAAATCATAACAGCCGGAAGACAGTACTAATCCGGAGGACCAGGGAAGGAAACCACCATGCTCACCTTGTTTGGGACACGGGCGCTCGTCACCGGCGGCTCGCGTGGCCTCGGCCTTGCGGGAGCGGAAGCTCTCGCCTCCGCAGGATGTGATGTTGTGTTGAATCATTATCGGGATAACGCAAAAGCCGAGAACGAATGTCAACGGTTGTCGAAGGCCACAGGTCGCAAGGTGCATCATATCGATGCCGATGTTGGGGCACCCGCGTCCGCCCGTGCCATGGTAAACCAGGCGGTGCAATTGCTCGGCGGACTGGATATCGTTTACTCCAACGCGGGCATCTGCCGCTTTACCCCTTTTCTCGATCTGGATGACGACACCTGGCAGCGGCACATCAATGTGAACTTCAATGCGGGGTTCTGGGTGACTCAGACCGCCGCCCGCCAGATGGTCAAACAGGGAACGGGAGGGCGAATTCTCTTCACCACAAGCGTGGGGGCGTTTCGCTCCAACCCGACTCAAACCCATTACTGTGCGACCAAAGGCGGGTTGCATCTCCTCGCGATGGGCATGGCCGATGAACTGGGAAAATATGGAATCACGGTCAACTGCATCGCTCCCGGTTGGATGCACACGGATATCAACGATGCACAATCACGTGATGACTCACTGGTCAAACCATTTGTCGCTTCGAACGTCAGTGTAGGCCGGCTCGGTGCTCCTGGGGACCTGAAGGGAGCTGTTCTGTTCCTTGCAAGCAAGGAAGCCTCGTACGTGAACGGGGCAACCATTTCGGTGGATGGTGGGTGGAACGCTCAATTGTAAGTAAACAAAAGGGAGAAGGGTTCATGACCACATACAAAATCACGGCACTCAAGATGGGGGAAACAAACGTCCCCAATGCCGAGATTTACTGGATGACCAAACTCACCGGATGGGAGCCACTCACGTTCTGGGCGTTTCTGGTTCAAAGCGAGAAGAACACTCTTCTCGTCAACACCGGGTTCCCGCAGGATTATTCCGCATTGCACAAGCACTGGACGACCTGGGCAAAATCGGCGACGGGGGAAGAAGGACATGTGCCGGTGGTGAAAGCGGAGAACTGGATCGTTGCGGCGCTTGGCTCGAAGGGAATCAAGCCCGAACAAGTCGATCATGTCTTCGTTACGCCGTTAACCGCGTACGCGACCGGAGGTCTCGATCAGTTTCCCAACGCAACAATCTGCATGGCGAGGAATGGCTGGATCGATTTCCATGCACCCGATCCGGAAATCCCGCAACTGCCACGCCATATTATTTTTCCCGACCATGTCTTACAGTGGCTTGTCTCCACGGCGACCCCGCGCATTCATCTTTTGCCGAACGAGGAAACGGAAGTCCTGCCCGGGATCACGGCGTGGTTCTGCGGCGCGCATCACCGGTCGAGCATCTGCTTGTTCGTCCGAACGAAGTCCGGCAGGGTCGCCCTGACGGACGCGATCTTTAAGTATGGAAACTACGAAGACAGGATTCCGCTTGGCCTGAGCGAATCGCTGGAGGAACATTACCGATTGTACGCAAAACTGAGCCGGGAAGCGGATATCGTTGTCCCGCTGTACGACCCGCGCGTGATCGAACGGCACAAAGGAGGCATCATCGAATAATGGGAACATATGATTTTCGGAACAAAGTCGCCCTGGTAACGGGGGCGGCGAGCGGGATCGGGTTTGCGGCTGCGAAACAATTTGCCGAGGGGGGGGCATGGATCGTCGGTGTGGACCGCAATGCGGAAAGAATGAAAAGCCTTCTGGGCGCCCTGCCGAAAAACGGGCACCCCCATCTTGCGATTGAAAAAGATCTGCGCTCGGCGACAGCCGCCCAAGAGGTTGTCCCCGAAGCCGTCGAGCTCGCAGGAAGACTCGATATCGTTGTGAACGCAGCCGGCGTCTGCTATTTCACGAAAATGCAGGAGATCTCCGTCGAGGAGTTCAACGAAGTGTTCGATGTGAACGTCCGCGCTCTTTTTCTTATTTCGGTGGCGGCGGCGGAGGCGATGGATCCGGCCAAAGGGGGACGAATTATCAACCTTGGCTCCAATGCCGGGCGAAAGGGAAGAGCGTGGTCGGCGCATTACGCTGCATCCAAGGCTGCGGTGAAGAATATCACCGAATCGCTTGCTCTTTCCTACGGTTCCAAGAACATTGCTGTGAACACCGTTTGTCCCGGGCCAACGGAGACACCCATGTGGGATACCAACTTCAAGGGGTTGAAGACTCTTACCGGGAAAGAGCCTCAGGAGTTCTGGGATCTCTGGAAGAAACAGACGCCGCTCGGGCGCGTGGGTAAACCGGAGGATGTGGCAAACCTGATTTGTTTTCTTGCGTCTGAAAAAGGGGGATTCATCAACGGACAGGAGATCAATGTGTGTGGCGGGTTTATGTTGACGAGTTAAAATTGAAAAGGACATCGGGAAAAGGATTTCCATGAATATCAAACACTCTTCACTCGTGAACCGGGACCTTCGTCAGGACGAACCGGGTGAGGTCGGCGTTTCAACGCTCCAACAGGCCTATGCCGCCATGGAACGTGGCGACCTGGCGGAAGCGAAACGCATTACGGAGTATGCACGTCTTGAATGGCAGGTGGTCCACGATATGTACGTCAACTGGTCCTGGTCATTCTTCACGTATATCGCGGACAACTTCGGTGAGGAAGCACTTGAGAAAGCCTACCGTTCCATTCTCGGCAGTTACTACCGGCACCGGTACGACAAGGTAATGGCGAGCGACATCAAGACACAACTTCAGGTCACCGTGGAGGGCTTGCGCGGACATTTGATGGGGAAAGACAGGCAGGGCGAAATTTACATTACCGAAGAACAAGACCGGTACGTGCTCAAGCTTGACCCGTGCGGAAGCGGTGGGGTTGCGCGCCAACGGGTGGAAAGCGGAAAGGAACCGTTTCCGGAGCATTTCGGGTTTTCCAAAAAAGCGCATGACTGGACGTGGGGGAAAAAGAATGTCTGCTACTACTGCGGCCATTGCACCTTCGTGAACGAAATCCTGGCAATCGAACAGTACGGTCACCCGATGCGCATAACGGAATATCCGGCCGACGGGAAGGATGCCTGCATCTGGTATGTGTATAAAGATCCGAAGAAGATCCCGGCGGAGTATTATGAACGGGTCGGGAAAAAAGCCCCCGAGGGGGCGCCGCGTTTGAATCAAACCGGAGGAAAACCATGAAGCGCGAACCAAAAAATGCGTGGTCGATTCCGTGGGATGCTCCCCTTGTCCCCGGGTTTCCATTTACTTTTCGCAATGTCGAAGTGCTGACGCTGGTGTATCGCACACGCCTGGAGGCCGTGAAGGCGCTTCTCCCCCCACCGTTGGAAGCAACAACGGATTGGGTGCTGATCCACATCTACAATATGCATGATGTGGAGTGGCTTGGGTCCTACAATGAATGTAATGTCATGGTCGGTGCGAAGCTCGGGAAGAAAGCAGGCGGCGGGTACTCCCCCTATCTTTTTTTAAACAGTGATGTTGGACTGGCCCATGGCCGCGAGGTCCATGGCCAACCCAAGAAATTTGCCGAATCGAAGGTGGAGATGCGCAAAGACCTGTTAGTGGGAGTGGTCGAACGTAACGGGATCGACATCGTCACCGGAACGATGGGCTACAAACAGGAACGGGGTTCGCTGGAGAACTTGAAGAAAACGACCTTCGATTTCGGCACGAACCTGAATTACAAGGTCATCCCCCATATCGACGGCCATCCGGCTGTCCGGCAGATCACGAGTCGCAAATTAACGAAAGTGGCGGTGCATGAGTGTTGGACGGGTCCCTGCACGGTTGAGCTGAGGCCGAATGTGCAGGCCCCCGTGTACAAGCTTCCGGTCGTTGAAATGGGAATCGGGTATTACTGGAAAGCTGATTTTACGCTGGTGGCCGGGGAGATCGTGCACGATTTTCTAAAGCCCTAGTCGGTCGAGAAATAGGAAAGGATGCCACGTGAAAGTCGTCGTTACAGATTGGGGTTTTCCGTCCCTCGAGCAGGAACGGGAGATTTTTGCCCGGCATGGTATCGAATTCGAAGAGCATCAATGCAAGACCGAGGAGGAGGTGGCAACGATCGTGGCTCACGCGGATGTCGTGATGGCACAATGGGCGCCGGTGAAGGCCAAAGCCATCGCGGCGATGAAGCAGTGTAAAGGAATCGTCCGTTACGGCATCGGTCTCGATAACATCGACCTGAAGGCGGCAAAGGAACGTGGCATTGCGGTTCGCAATGTGCCCGATTATTGCCTCAACGAGGTGGCGGATCACACCATGGCGTTGTTGCTTGCCCTGCAGCGACAGATTGCCCATGTTCAATCGCTGGTGCGGTCGGGAAAATGGAGTATTACACCGCCACAGGTGCTTCCCCCGCTCCGGGAGTGCGCGCTCGGCCTCATTGGGTTCGGAAGGATCGCCCGGCTTGTTGCCCGACGGGCCCAATCGTTCAGCATGGCCACCGTGGCCTTCGACCCGTATGCGGAGGAGAAACTCTTTTCGGAATTCAACACGCGGCGCGTCGATCTTCCGACACTGTTTGCCACATCAGACATCCTGTCGCTTCACTCTCCCCTGACGGACGAAACAAGGAATATCATCAATTCCAAGACCATCGCTTTGATGAAACCCCATGCCCTGATCGTCAATACCGGTCGGGGAGGATTGGTCCATACCGACGAACTGGTCGATGCCCTCCGTCAAAAGAGGATCGCAGGAGCGGCCTTGGATGTCTTGGAAGTGGAACCGATCGGCAAGGAGCATCCCCTCCTTGCCATGGGAAATGTCATCATCACCAGTCACAATGCTTGGTACAGCGCCGCAAGCGTGGGGGAACTCCAACGTCTTGCCGCCTTGGCCGCTGTTGAGTTGCTGAAAGGATAAGGTCACAGCAGATCATGCCGGAATTCAGAATTGACAAAACGTTCATCGCCGAACAGAACAACCCCCTTCGTGCCCAGCTGCAGAGCGAGTATGCTCACCTCGGCGAGCAGCTACAGCGGCGCGGTCGTTCAATCGATGTGATTACAAAACAAGTGGAGGCATTTGAAGTTGCCGTTCCATCATGGGGAGTGGGAACGGGCGGGACGCGGTTTGCGCGTTTTCCGGGTCCGGGGGAACCGCGCAATGTTTTCGAAAAGCTTGCCGATTGTGCGACGATTCACCAGCTCACACGGGCAACACCGCGCGTATCGTTGCATATCCCATGGGATGCCCCGGACGATCCCAAGGAACTCTCCGGCGCCGCAGCGTCGTTGGGGGTTGGGTTCGACGCCATGAACTCAAATACGTTTCAGGATCAACCGGGACAGCAGCACAGCTACAAGTTCGGCAGTCTTACCCACGTCGACACGGCGGTCCGGGCACAGGCCGTTGAACACAATATCACGTGTATTGAAATTGGAAAGTCGATCGGGTCGAAGGCCCTCACGGTCTGGATCGCCGATGGGGGAAATTTCCCCGGGCAGACGGATACCCGAAGCGCATTACAGCGATACGTGGAAAGCCTCGGAAGTATTTATGCTGCGTTGCCGGAGGATTGGAAAGTGTTCGTTGAATATAAATTGTACGAGCCGGCTTTTTATTCCACGGTGATCAATGATTGGGGAACGGCCTATGCCGTGGTGAGCCAGCTTGGACCGAAGGCGTTCTGCCTCGTCGATTTAGGGCATCACGCGCCCAACGTCAATATCGAAATGATCGTGGCCCGGCTCATTCAACTGGAGAAGCTGGGGGGATTTCATTTTAACGACAGCAAGTACGGGGATGACGACCTTGACTCAGGCAGTATCAAGCCATTCCAGCTCTTCCTGATCTTCCATGAACTTGTCGGGGCTGCCTCGGATCCGTCGATCGGAAACTTCAACCCGTCGTACATGATTGATCAAAGCCACAACATGACCGACCCCGTCGAAGCGCTCATCAGCAGCACGGAGGAACTGCAGCGTGGGTATGCTCAGGCGCTCCTTGTGGACCGACCGGCGCTTCGGCGCTACCAGGAAGCCAACGATGCGTTGATGGCGTTGAAAACCTTGAAGCGGGCCTTCACAACCGACGTGACGCCTATTCTTCAAATGGCCCGGCTGAACAACGGCGGTGCGATCGACCCGGTTGCGGTGTTCCGCGCAAGCGGTTATCGGAAGATGAAGACAGGGGAACGTCCCGCCCAAACCGTGTCACATTCTGGGATCGTGTGATCATGAAAATTCATCTCGCCTATGGAAAGAAAGGACTGGAGATCGAGGTGCCGGAAAGGAACCTCGTGAAAGTGATGAGCATGGAGGGGGCTCCACCGATCCCGGATCCGGAGACTGCAGTACGGGCATCGCTGGAACATCCCATCGATTGTTCCCCGCTCAGGGAATTTGCCCGTAAGGCGACAACGGCCTGCATCGTCATCTGCGATATTACCCGTCCGGTTCCCAATAAACGACTCCTTCCCCCGATTTTGGAAATTCTTGAACAGGAAGGATTGCAGAGATCGGACATTACCATTCTCATTGCCACGGGGCTTCATCGCCCCAGCACGGAGGAGGAGCGGTTGCATATGGTGGGGGAGGCGATCCTCTCGAAGTATCGTGTGGTCGATCATCGTGCGCGCGTACCGGATGAGCATACCGTTCTCGGCTCAACAGCCAACAGGACTCCCGTCTCCATCGATACGCGATATTGTGAAGCGGATCTGAAGATCACGGTCGGATTTATCGAACCCCACCTGATGGCTGGATTTTCCGGCGGCCGCAAGATGGTTGCCCCCGGCTGCGCGGGGGAGGAGACGATCAAGGCTCTCCATAGTCCCCTCTTCCTCGAGGATCCTCACTGTCGCGAGGGGAGTATTGATAAGAACCCGTTGCATCATGAATTGTTGCAGATCGCCCGTATGGCGGGACACGATTTCATCGTGAACGTGTCGCTCAATGCGAAGGGGGCGATCACCGGGGTCTTCTCCGGCAATCCCGACAAAGCGCATGCCCGGGGAGTGGAATTTGTGCGGGCGGCGGTCCGGGCAACCGTCCCGACGCCGGTGGATGTTGTCGTGACGACCAGCGCCGGTTTTCCCCTCGACCTGACCTACTACCAGGCTGTCAAAGGCATGACGGCAGTGTTGCCAATTTTGAAAAAAGGGGGAATGTTGATTCTCGCTGCCGAATGTGCGGAGGGGTTGGGAGGGGCTGAGTTCAGCACGATGGCGAAACGGTTTCCCTCAGCCGAGCATTTTCGCGATTGGATTCTCAGCAATCCTGTTGTCGTCGATCAATGGCAGTTGGAGGAGTGTGCCAAGGCAGCGCGCCATGCCGATGTGGTGCTTGTTTCAAGCGGGGTCAGTGACGAAGAGAGACAGGGTTTGTTTATTCAATCTGCCGACTCCGTGGAGGAGGCATTGCAGCGTGCCTTTGACCGGTATGGCTCCAGTGCCTCCATTGCCGTCGTGCCCAAAGGCCCTTATACACTTGTCGAAATTGACACTCCTGTGTAAGGTTTCGGCAATGTTTCCTTGACAACAAAGTAGAATTCTTGTATACTCAACAAAGCTTTAATTAAACACTATTCAATTAGCGAAATCCCAACCTCTATGCCCCCCAATTATACAGTTCCTGCTCTTGATCGAGCCGTCAAAGTTCTCGAACTCCTCTCATCATCACCCCAGGGAATGTCCCTTGCCCAGCTTGCGGTACAAACGAAGGTACCCAAGAGCACGATGTTCCGAATTCTCTTCACGTTGCAGCAAAATTCGATCGTCGTGGAGGATCATGAACGCAAGCTTTTTACTCTCGGCATGAAGCTCCTCGATTGGGGCAATGCCGCCCTCTCGAAGATCGACATCAAAACGATCGCGCACACGCATCTCATGAACCTTGCCCATGCCACACGCGAAAGCTTTTACCTCGCGATGCTGGATCATGACGAGGTGATTCTCATCGATCATGTTGACACACCGGAGATCTGGAAAATGGTCACGCGCCTGGGCCACCGTTCGCCGTTTCATTGTACTGCCAGCGGATTGGTGTTGAGCGCCGACCTTGCTTCCGAGGAGATTGACGGCATGATCGAGCGGCAGGGATTGCGTAAATACACCTCCAAGACGGTGACAACCCCCGCCAAATTGAAGAAACGTCTCGAAGAGGTCAAGAAACAGGGATTTGCAATAGCCGACGGGGAGTACAAGCCCGATCTGTGCGCCATGGCCGTTCCGGTTTGGGATCACAGCGGCCACGCTGCCGTTTCGCTGATGACGGCGGTTCCCTCGGATCGCGTCAGCCGCGACAAGCAAATTGTGGATGATCTCATCTCCGTCTTGAAACGTGAAGCCCTGCATATTTCGAAACGCATAGGGTACACGGAGCAACACCCCGATTAAGACGGCCATCCGGACGCCGTCCAGCGTCCATCGTTCATTCACCTACGGCAATGACACATCCACTTGCACTGGGCATTGTAAGCGACGAAATCTCTCCTGATTTCTCGGAAGCAGTTCGGTACGGAAACGCATGGGGGATCTCCCTCTATGAACTTCGCGTTCTCAGGTCGGGTCGCGTTCCCCAGGTCGACCCCGTCGAGTTGGAGGAAATTCAAACGCTCGTCACACACCATCATCTTACCATCTCCGCCCTCTCACCGGGTATCTTTAAACACCCCCTCTCGAAGAAGCATGAACTGGAGCGGGAATTAACCGAGATCCTTCCCCGGACCCTGGATCTCGCCGGACGGTTCAACTCCCGACTCGTGATCGTCTTCGGGTTTCGAAGGGAAGTCGATGAGCCGGCAGAGAATCGAAAACGGGCAACCGATTTTCTCCGCCGTGCAGCGGAACGGGCGGCCCGGGATGGGGTCACCGTGGCGGTGGAGAACGAACCGGGGTTTTGGTGTGACTCGGGGGCAAACACCGCCGGCATCATCGAGGCGGCGAACATCCCCTCTTTGCGCGCAAACTGGGATCCTTGTAACGGCTACGGCACCGCCGAGATTCCTTTTCCGGACGGCTATGAAGCCATCAAGCACCTCATCGCCAATGTTCACGTCAAAGACACCAAGAAAGGATCGTTGATCGAATGTGTACCTGTGGGGGAAGGGGCGATTGATTGGAGGGGACAGTTACACGCTCTTGTGCAAGACCGCATCGTCAAGCATGTGACGCTCGAGACACATTGTCTCCCGCTTATCGAGAATTCGAAACGCAATGTCAACATCCTCCGCTCCTATATTTCTGAGCTCCCAGTACAGCACAAGGTGAGTTCGTGACCATCCAACGGCGTGATTTTCTCAAACATCTCAGCGTTGGTGCTCTGGCAGCCGGGATCGAGCCTTCTTTCAACTCCCTCCCGACCCAATCCACCACCCCGCCTGAACAAAAGCTGCACCCGGATTATCAATCCAACAATCCCGGAACGGAATACTTCATCTTTGGCAACGGGAAGATACTCGGCGCCCTTCAGGCCTCGCCGAACCCGGATCTGGGAACGCATGGTGGATTACTGGTGATGTCGTCGGAGCATTTTGGGAGAAAGATCAGCACGTATCTGTATCATCCGGAACGGGGACTTCAAAACTCCCGCTTCACTCCCATCATCAATGGCCGCGGGTATTTGCCGGAATTTGCCCATTCGACGATCCGCTGGATATATCCGAACGGCATCCCGACGGTTGTGCTGGAGTGGAAGGCGGCCGGCTGCGCGGTGCAGGAAGAAAGCTTCTGTCCTATCCATGATTCCGCCATCGTGCGTACCGTCACGCTTCGCAATAACACCGGCTCGGCGATCGACGCTACCAGCGCCATGTTGCTGTACCCCAATCTGATGTATTTCGATGAGTATCAAGTCGACCGCGTGAACATGACGCTCACGGCGAAGGGATACAAAACAATGCAGTTGTTTTCCCTCAACAAGTCGACGGTTGGGGACCGGCACATGAATATTCCCTTTGGGGAGATCGCGCCGGGAGGGGAGAAACAGATCACCCTGGTGTTCACCCTCGACCTTCCCCGGAAGGAATTTGAACGGAAGGGGCTGGAGCGCATGCGTGAGGAAACCAGGAAATACTGGGCACAGCATGGAACGTTCGAGACAAACCACGCCGGACTGAATCACCTCTTTGCATGTTCCAAGTCCGGTTTGCGGGCGGCGGTTGCGCAATCCGGCAAAATGGATGGCGGCATCTGGCAGTACAACATGGAATGGGTGCGGGATCAGTCGATGGTGGCCGTCGGTACCGCGATGAGCGGGCAGTCTGACATCGCCGAAGCGCTCCTGCGGCGCATGATCAACCAATCGGTCGATGAAGATGGCAGAACGGTCGATTCCAGCAGGCACCGTCCGCCGGAGACCATGGAACTCGATCAGAACGGTGAACTGCTCTATGCCCTCTGGATGCACTGGGTATGGACCGGGAGCGATCACTTGATCCGGGAGTACTGGAAGAAAATTCGAAACGTTGCGGAGTACGTTCTCCAGCCGAAATTCCGCGACCCGGCAATCGGCCTCCTGAAGAATTCGAGAGAGTACTGGGAACGGGACCCCGCTTTTGGAGTGAAAGAGGGGTATGAGCTGGCATACCAGACATGGAATATCGTCGGGCTTCAGCGTGCTGCGGACATGGCGCTCCACGTGGGCGAACCGGGGAAGGCAAAAGAATGGACCGAGGCTTCCGCGTTGATGCAAAAGTCGTTCCTGAGCCACCCGAAGTATTCCCTCGTCGACGATGGGAGGTTTGTGAAACGCCGGCTTGTGACGGGAGAAGTCCAGAGAACGTTTGAGCCGCTGAACCGGCAATCCATGCCCAAAGGCATGCCGCTGAACGTTGAAACGATCTCGTATTGCGACCCTGATGCCGCCAATGTGTTGCCGATCATGCTGGGTGTGGTGGATGCAAAGAGCCCGCTTGCCGCGAAGACGCTCGAGTCGATGGAACACCTCTGGAATCAGCGCTGGACGACGGGGGGCTATGCCCGCTACGACGTGACCTCCGAACCGGATTCACCCGGTCCATGGCCGTTTGCGACGATGTTCATCACCCGTGCCTATTGCGAGGCGGGAGATGATGCAAAAGTATGGCGTTCCTTGAACTGGCTCCTGGGGGTGGATGGCGGAAAATCCGGGGCGTGGCTTGAGTATTATGGTGACCGGCCGACGCCTCCTCTTCCCCCCGTCGGCATTGTCGTATGGACGTGGGCGGAGATCATTGCCTTCATCGTTCATCATCTCCTCGGCGTACGTCCGGGCCCCCGGGAACTCGTTATCCGTCCCCGTTTGCTCAGTTCACTCAATGGGGCCCATGCAAAGCTTCGCGTTCAAGGACACGAAGTGGAACTCACCCTGAAGCGCGCCACCCAGGGCCAGAGTGCCCTGGTCGATGGGACCGCGGTGAAGTTGAAAAACGGAACTCTCACGCTTCCGCTTCCCAGGAAGCCCATGACCATTATCATAACCCTCTAAAGGAGCGGGTCCGTCAAACCCGTCTCGGAACCACGTGCCTGAGAAATACTTTTCCTATAAATCCCTGAATGACCTCCGTGCAGATTGTCAACGGCTGGGAGTCGACCTTACCTTCGAGGAAAAACTCGACGCGCTGAGTCACTCCGTGAAGATCGGCAACCGCACCATCGGTAACGCGATCGGTATCCATCCCATGGAGGGATGTGATGCGACCCTCGATGGCAAACCGGACGAATTGACCTATCGCCGCTGGGAGCGGTTTGGAGCAGGGGGGGCAAAATTAATTTGGGGTGAAGCAACCGCCGTGATCCCGGAAGGCCTCGCGAATCCGCGACAGTTGCTGCTCAATGAACAGAATATGCCCGATCTCGAGAAGCTGGTGAAACTGACGCGGACGGCCCATCGCGAGAACTTTGGCCGGGATGACGACCTCCTGATCGGTCTTCAGCTTACCCATTCCGGGCGGTACAGCTATCGCAAACCGCTGATCACCTACCACCATGCACAGGCTGACAAGCTGACCTATCTCGATAAAAAGAACGGGGTCAAATTGCCGGCCGACTACCCGGTGGTCACGGATGATTACCTCGAGCGGCTCGAAGACCTCTTTGTGGAAGCCGTGAAACGTGTCCACACACTCGGGTTCGATTTTGTCGACATCAAGCAGTGTCACACGTACCTGCTCAATGAGCTTCTCGGAGCCAGAACGCGGGAAGGGAAGTATGGCGGCAGCTTTGAAAATCGGACGAGGTTTATCCGCAACGTACTGGGAAAAATTCGAAGTGAACTGGGCGATACCATCATCCTTGCCTCGCGGTTGAATGCCTACGACGGCATACCGTATGAAAAAGACATGGCCACGGGGGTCGGTAAGGCACTTCCTTTTGACACACCCTACCAGTACAGTTTCGGTGTCGACCGGAACAATCCGCTCAAGGAGGATCTTGAAGAGCCGATCCAACTGATCAAATTGATGATGGATCTCGGCGTAAAGATGGTGAATATATCAATGGGGAGCCCGTATTACAATATGCACATCGGACGGCCGTTTGAGCATGCTCCGATCGATGGGTACATCCCACCGGAACATCCCCTCATGGGTATCGACCGGCATTTCAGAATTACCGGGACGGTCCAGGCAGCGTTCCCCGGTCTCGTTGTGGTCGGGACGGGATACAGCTGGTTGCGGCAGTATTTGGTGAATGCGGGAGAATCGAATATCCGCCGCAAACGGGTCACCATCGTTGCGACCGGTCGCGGTGCGATTGCCTACCCAGACTATGCGAAAGACGCGGTCACCCTCGGGAAGCTCAAACCGTCGAACGTATGCATCGCGGTGAGTCACTGCACGAACCTGATGCGTGCAAAGAACAACGAGCTTGGACAATTTCCCGCCGGTTGCGTGCCCCGTGATTTGATCTACGCGGAAATTTTGAAGGAAACCCTGGGAAAAAAGAAGCGATCCCCCGAACCGCTGACGGAACACAAGCAGTAACGTTTCCTTCAACGAACCAGGACTTCACCATCATTATTTCCGAGTTTCAGCAGAAAGCCGCTTTATGCCCGTACTCTTCGGCCATCAATTCTCCCAACCGGACCTTGCCAAGCGCATGGGTCAACCGCTACAGGTTGCCGGTGTGCGGTTGATGGATTTATCGGAAGGCCTGGAACGGGGCGTCCGTATTGCCGACGTGCGAACGGGCTCCGGATTGCGGTTCCAGGTTTCGCTGGATCGCGGCATGGATCTCTCTCTTGCGGAATATAAAGGGATGCCCCTTGCATGGAGGTCTGCACAGGGGGATGTCCACCCGTCGTTCTATGATCCCCATGGATCCGGTTGGGCGAGGTCGTTTCCCGGCGGACTCATGACGGGTTGCGGCATAACCCATGCCGGAAGGCCATGCGTCGATGAAGGAGAGGAACTCGGTATGCATGGCCGACTCTCCAACATTCCCGCAACGAACGTTTCTCACGCGACGGAATGGGAAGGGGACCGCTGTTTCTTTCGCGTCAAGGGCGAGATGCGTGAGACCTCGCTCTTCAAGGATCAACTGCTGCTTCAGAGGATGATTGAAACCGAGCTTGGTATTTCCAC
>JACPUH010000058.1 GCA_016192345.1 Ignavibacteriales bacterium
CGTGAGGTGCTCTCCGCGGTTGATTACCCGAAATTTCACTCGCTCGCCTCGTACTATGAACGGTTCTATGCGGAAGCAACCGGACGCGGACTTGTTACACGTTCCATGATGTACCGCGCGGTGGCAGACCGCTTCACCGAACTGGACCTCACATCGTACAACCGCATCGTGTTTGCCGGGTTCTATGCGTTCACCAACGTCGAGCGGCGGATCGTTGCGCAATTGCATGGATTGGAGAACGTCACCTTCCTGTTCCAGAGCGGCATGGGGCTCAAACGTCAGCTGGAACGTCTTTCAATCGATCTTCCTGAAACAGCCTTCCCTCAAGCTCAAGAATCAAACAACGATCCCCTCGTCCGCTTTTACAAGGCGCCGGACGCGCACGGGCAGGTTCTCGCTCTGGCCACCGCGCTACAGGAGCGGTTGGATCGAAACGAGCGGCTGGACGAAACGACCGCGATCGTCCTTCCGACGGCGGAGGCCCTTTTCCCCGCCCTCCACATCCCGCTCTCGCTGTTGGAGGAGGATGCCTACAATATCTCACTCGGCTACCCGCTGGAGCGGACACCGGTCTACGGCTTCCTGAACAACCTGATGGAGCTCGTTGCCGGATCGTTCAACGGCAAATTCCCGACCCAGGCGTACGTCCGCTTTATCCTCCATCCCTACACAAAAAACATCCGGTTCGAAAAACGCTCCGACCTGACACGCATCGTTGTCCATTCCATCGAGGAATATTTCGCGGAACGGAACGCCCGGCAATTCCTCGATCTCGGGGAGATTGAAAACAACAGCGAGCTTGCTGCCTTCATTCTCCGGGCGCTGGAGGGGACGGACGCGCCCCCCGGGGCGGACCAGCTCCGGATCCACCTCAAAACAATCCATGACAACACGATCCGGAAGTTCATGGCGTTCGATTCTTTGGGGGAGTTTGCGCACAACGGGATCGGGGTTCTTTCATATATCTCTGACAACAGCACCGCAAACCTGCACCCCTTCTTTCGCCCTTACGCGCAACAGCTTATCGACGTGCTGGACGGGGTCTCCCGGTCGCTCCTGGCCAGGAAGCGATTCGAATCGGCCGCCGGGTACTTCGCCTTCTTCCACCAGTACGTGGCCGCACAGTCGGTCCCCTTCCCGGGCACGCCGCTCCACGGATTGCAGGTGCTCGGCCTGCTCGAAACACGCAACCTGAAGTTCGATACGGTCTACCTCCTCGATGCCAACGACGATATCCTTCCTCCGAAACCGGGGGACGACCTGCTCCTGCCACAGCCGATCCGCAAAATCCTTGGACTGGAAACGAACCAGGATCGCGAGCAATTAGCTGAGTATTATTTCAACCTCGTTATCCGTGGCGCGAAGGAAACGCACGTGTTCTACACCGAAACGGAAGCGGGGGGGAAAGAGAAGAGCCGGTTCGTGCAGAAGTTGATCTGGAACAGGGAACGACGCGCCGGCAAAGTGCTTGCCGCGGAGCTTGAGAACGTCGCCAAATATTCGGTCAGCCTTGTGAGCACGCTCCCCGATGCGATTCCGAAAACGGAGGAGATGGTGGAGTTTCTGCGCGGACAGACCTTCAGCGCGTCGCAGCTCGATACCTACCTTGCCTGCCCGATCCGGTTCTATTACCAGAACGTCCTTCGGCTTCGCGAGAGGAGAGAGGCGTCGGACGACCTCGACGATCGCGATATCGGGAGCCTCGTCCACCGCATCCTCGCGGAGTTCTTCAAGCCGGTCTTGAACAGGCAGCTTACACCCGCGGACCTGGACGAAGCACGTCTCGACGATACCATTAACCGTTGCTTCCGGGAGGAGTACGGCAATGAATTGATCGGTCCAGCCCACTTCTTTCAAATCCAGGTGAGTCTGCAATTGAAGAAGTTCATGGCGCGGTATCAGCTTCCGCTCATCCAACGCCATGACGTGGTCGTGAACGGGACGGAGGTCTCCATGCAGGCTGAGCTCGGCGGCGTCATCTTCACCGGACGTATTGACCGGATGGAAACGCGAAATGGGAAAACGCACATCATTGATTACAAGACCGGCCTCGAGGACAGTCGCGTCCGGATCAGGCTTGAGAAACTCAATCCGGAAGACCGGGCAACCTGGCGCAAGGCGATCGGGTCGTTCCAGCTTCCCGTGTATATGCTCCTCGCCAGCAGATCCGGCGGAAAAAAACCCGGGGAGATCCTCCCCCTCTACCTCTTCCTCGGCAATCCCGACCTCGGGGAGAAGACCGAATCGGGGATGGAGAATGATAATCAATCCGCGGTCGAAGTCTACGGCGCTATCGAGAATGTGATCATGACCATGATGATGAACGAGATCTTCGATGCAAAAACCCCCTTCGCTCCAACCGACACCCCGCACAAGGATTGCCCCTCCTGTCCCTACAACACAATTTGCGGTACACAATGGGTGCGCGGCTGGCGTAGTTAGCGAGCGCTAGACCTGACAGGTTTTGAAAACCTGTCAGGTCTTTTTCCGTGTTTTCCTTTTAGAACTATCGTCTTTATTGGGATTCTCCACATTGGTAAAAGTACGAATTGACAATGAACCCAATTCTCTTCTCCTTTATGGCCGGAGGCCTACGGATGAAGCACGCGAAGCGTGCTCCTTTTTGGATACCGGCCTGGCTACAATCGCCGCACCGTCTTTCACGTTAACATTCCAGGAGTCTTTGCATGCGCTTTCTTCGCCACCTTGTACTTGCTCTGCTTTTCACTTCCACTGTGACCTTTGCGCAAGAATGGTCGCCTCTGAGCTTTACGGCCGCGGGAGGCGTATCGCTCCCAACCAAGCCGCAGGCCTTTGCCGACTACTGGGCTCTTGGCTTCAACGGCAGCGTGGGGGCCGGCTACAGCGTGGCGCGCGCATGGACTCTCATGGCCTCGGTCGACTACAATCGTTTTGCATTCGACGAGGAGCAATTCCTCAAAGCACTCGGGTACGAAGACGCCGGCCTCCATACGGAAGGAGGAGCGGCTTCCATCCTGACGGTGACCGGGGGAATCAAATACGCCCTCATGACGGGCGAAAATTCGGAGTCTCCCTACCTCATCGGCACCGTCGGCTTTTTCCGTGTCTCCACCAGTGAGATCACAGTCTCGGACGACCAGTCGAGCACCACGTTTCCCGGGGATTCCGAGAACGCGTTCGCGCTCCTCATCGGCGCGGGGGTCGATATCCCCTCCGGAAGCAATATCAATTTTTTCCTGGAGGGAAAATTCGGCGTCGGGTTCACCAAAACCGAAAGCACTACGTTCGTGCCGGTGAAGGTGGGTGTGAGGTTGAGGTTGTAGTGAAGGTGAGACGGAGGAGATAGGGTGAGAGCGCGACAGGAATAGGTGAAAAAGGAACCCACGAATCTTCACTAATCATCGCCACCCATGGGAGTTATAAAAGGAGAAATCAATTGAGATTATTTTTTCTTTGTAAAGATTCATGTGGATTAGTGAAAAAAAACAACAACGTTGTCTATGAGGTCTGTTATCTGTCGTCTGCATTCTATATTCTGATCATCAAAAACCGGAACCTCGAATGAAACCCTCCCCTTTCACGCTTCTCCCCACCCTGGCTCTCTGTCTTTCACTTGCCGCGGCACAACAACAACCATCCGTCTTTACGCATGCCGACACTCTCCGAGGGATGATGAGTCCCGAACGGACCTGCTACGACATCACCTACTACCATCTCGATATCAAGGTCGATACCGCATCACGCTCGGTCAGCGGTTCCAACCGGATCGTCTTCCGTGCGGTCAGCGACTTCGACCGGATGCAGGTCGACCTGTTCGAGAACATGAAGATCGATCGGATCGAAGCGGATGATGGAAAGATCCTTTCCTTCACCCGCGACGGGAATGCCTTCTTCATCTCCTTCCCGCAGAAACTCAAACAAGGAACGACTCGTTCCGTAACGATCCATTACTCCGGTACGCCGCAGGTGGCAGCCAACCCTCCCTGGAGCGGTGGGTTCACCTGGACGAAGGATAAGGAGGGAAATCCATGGATCGTCGTCACGTGCCAGGAGACCGGTGCAAGCCTCTGGTGGCCGAACAAGGACCACCAGTCGGATGAACCGGACAGCATGCTCCTGAGCGTCACCGTGCCCGTGGGACTGACGAACGTCTCCAACGGCCGCCTCCGAGCAACCACTGAACTCCCGGGCGGCTGGACGCGGTTCGACTGGTTCATCAGCTACCCGATTAATAGTTACAACGTTACGATAAACATCGGCAAGTTTGTGCACTTCGGAGAAGTGTTTGAAGGCGCAGAAAAACTGACCCTCGATTATTACGTGAAGCCGTACAACCTGGAGAAGGCGAAAGAGCAATTCAAACAGGTGAAGCCGATGATGGAGTGTTACGAGAAACACTTTGGGCCGTACCCGTTCCCGCGCGACGGCTACAAGCTGGTGGAGTCCCCTCACCTCGGCATGGAGCATCAGAGCGCGGTGGCGTACGGCAATAATTACGTGCAGGGCTACCGCGGCACCGGCTCCTCGGAAGCGGGGGTGAAATTCGATTTTATCATCATCCATGAGACCGCACACGAGTGGTGGGGAAACAGTGTCACTTCCCGGGACATCGCCGACATGTGGATTCACGAAAGCTTTGGCGCCTACGCAGAGGCGGTGTACGTGGAGTGCCTGTTCGGATACGAGGAAGCGATGAAGTACGTCAACGGCAAGAAACCCAACGTCCAGAACCGCGCTCCCATCATCGGCACCTACAACGTGCACAAGCGGGGGGCCGGGGACATGTACGACAAGGGACAACTCGTCCTCAACACGTTGAGGCATGTTATTGACAATGACAACCTCTGGTGGGAGATCATCAAAGGACTGGCGGTCGATTTCCGGCATTCGATCGTCACCGCAGAGGATCTGTTCGCCACCATCAACAAGAAAACCGGGAGGGATTACGGGTATTTCTTCGAACAATACCTGAAAAAGACGAAGATCCCTGTACTCGAACTGATGCTGACGAAGAGCGGTGATGACGTTACATTGCGTTACCGTTGGGCGGCGGATGTGGAGGGCTTTGCCATGCCGGTGAAGGTCACGACGGCAAAAGGGGAGTATTCTTTTATCAACCCAACCACATCGTCACAGACGCTGAACCTGAATGGCTTGAGTCCGGACGATTTTCGCGTTGCAACAGATCTATTTTACGTGGATGTCCGGCTGCGGACCCTGTACCTGGATCCAAAAAGAGCGATGCAATAGCTTAACCCAGCACACAAGAAAAAGCATGTCATCCCGAGGAGTGCGTTTTACGACGAGGGATCTGCCCTCAGCGCTCCATCAAAGCCCAAAAGGTCACCCAAGCGTGATCGAGTATGTAGGCCGGGTCGAAGCGCTGTGGTCAGATTCCTCCTCGTCCCGGTAAACCGGGACTCGTCGGAATGACATGCTCTTTTTGATGCTTCACGCAGGTCATTCGAACAAAGGAATAACCATGAAATTCTCTCTCATAGTAATTCTGGCCCTCTCCTTCCTTCTCCCCTCTTGTCGTTCAGCAAGCGACCGGCCCCGCACACCGGAAGGTTGGCGGCTCATCTGGCAGGATGAATTCAACGACGTTCGTCTCGATAACGAAAAGTGGAACGTCCTGCTTCGCGAGAACAGCAAGCATAACGAGCTCCAGTACTACCTCCCGGATGAAGTGTACCTGGAAGAAGGCAACCTGCGCATGCGGAGCCGGGTGAGAACGTACGGCTCGAAGAAGTACACCAGTGGCCGGCTCGACACCAAGGGGAAATTTTCGCCGACCTATGGCCGGTTCGAGATCCGCGCAAAACTCCCCGGGGGCAAAGGCCTTTGGCCCGCCCACTGGCTCTTTCCCCAGAACCGGAATTACGAGATGGAGTACCTCATGGCCGAAGCGGTGGCCAACGGAAAGGAGCGACTGATCCCCGAAGATCGCCCCTGGTACAGCGAGATCGACATCATGGAGTTTCTGGGACACGAACCGAACGTGTTGTACGGGACGCTCCATTACTACTCGTTCGACGGACAAAAGAAAACTAGCTCGGGGACGCTCCGTGGCGAGACCGACTATACGAAGGACTTTCATCTCTATGTGCTGGAGTGGGAGCCCGACTCAATCCGCTGGTATGTGGATGACAAGCTGATCCACGCAACGACCGACGGCATCCCGCACACACCTCATTACCTGATCCTGAACACGGCAATTGGCGGCGGCTGGCCCGGCGACCCGGATTCAACAACCGTCTTCCCGCAGTTCCATGACGTCGATTATGTGCGCGTATATCAGAAGAGTAAGTATTTTTGAAAAGGATTGGAAGGATGGCCTAACAAAGAATCACTGTGATTGATGAAGTCTCTCCTTGATCCAAGGCCTGTTCGGCCTTGACCCGGAATATGTTCACCTGAGAAGGAGGCGAGCAAGTATGACTCTCAAAACGGAACACGGAGGCAACGACCCCTATGGCCGCACGCTGGACGGCTTGCTGGAAGGTTGCCAGATCATCGGTCATGATTGGTGTTACCGGTATCTCAACGATGCCGCCGATAAACACAACCGCCGGCCAAAAGAAGAGCTCCTGGGGAGGAAGTATATGGAAATGTGGCCCGGCATCGAGTCGACAGAGGTCTTTGCCATGATCCGGCGCTGCCTGGAAGAACGGATCTCCCATGAAATGGAGAACGAGTTTACCCATCCCGATGGGACGAAGGGCTGGTACGAGCTCTCCATTCAGGCGGTCCCGGAAGGGGTTTTAATTCTGTCACATGACATCACCGGGCGCAAACGGACAGAAAAGGCGTTGAAAGAGAGCGAGGCAAGATTAAAAGAGGCTCATCGTATCGCGAAGCTCGGGAGCTGGACGTATCATCTCGAGGGTCAATTATGGTGGTCGGATGAGTTGTACAACATCTACGGTGTTTCTCCGGAAACGATTACTCCTTCTCCCGAGGCATTTATCAACCTCATCCATCCGGATGACCGGCCAAGCATGCGGGATTGGATCGAAGCATGTGTGACGGGGAAAAAACCGGGTGAACTGGAGTTTAGAACAATTTTTCCCGACGGCACGATTCGTGTCTTCAGCGGCCGGGGCGAGCTTGTTCACGACGCCAAAAACCGGCCGGCATATGTGGCGGGCACCACACAGGACATCACCGAGCGCAAGCGGGCGGAAGAGGCGTTGAGAAAAAGCGAAGGGGAATTTCGCAGGGTGATTAACGCCATCAATGAAGTGATCTACGCCGGGACCCAGGGAGACGATCTGATGAAAAGCACCCTCACGTTCGTCAGCAACCAGGTCCGGGAAGTGTTTGGAATAAGCCCCGACGATTTTCTGCAGAACCCGAACCTCTGGTTCGACAGCATACACCTTGACGACAGGGAGAAACTCGCGGAAGCAACGAACCTCGCGATCAGCACAATGACCCCCGTGACGCGCCTGTACCGTGTGAAGAACCCCCAACTGAAGGAATATCGATGGATCGAAGATGAATTCATCCCCCAGGGTGAGAGCGGGAAGGTGACGGAGTTCTTTGGTGTCGCCCGCGATGTTACGGATAAAAAGAAGCTTGAGCAACAGTTCCTCCGCTCTCAACGCATGGAGAGCATCGGCGTGCTGGCCGGCGGTATCGCCCATGACATGAACAATATCCTCGGTCCGATCGTCCTGTCGATGCAACTGTTCAAAAAGAAACTGTCGGATCCAAAGGATCAGAGGATGATCGAGCTCTTGGAAACAAACAGCATGCGCGGCACGGAGCTCGTAAAACAGATCCTGACCTTTGCGCGGGGTTCGGAGGTGGAACGCACTCCCCTGCAGTTGCGCCATTTGATCGAAGAACTGAGGACCTTTGTCAGGCAGACCTTTCCCCCCAATATCTCCATTGAAACGGATATCCCGAAAAACCTTTGGGTCGTCGAGGGAAACCCCACGCAGTTGCACCAGGTGCTTCTGAACCTTTGCGTCAATGCGCGGGATGCCATGCCGGGCGGCGGGACCTTGTTGCTGAAGGCGGAGAACGTCTCCCTGGATGAACACTACGCCCGCATGCATGCCGAAGCGAAAGCGGGTTCGTATGTCGTGATCAGCGTGGAGGATACCGGCATGGGGATACCACAGGATATCCTGAGCAAGATCTTCGATCCTTTTTTCACGACGAAGGAACAGGGAAAGGGGACGGGGCTCGGCCTATCGACGGTCTACACGATCGCGAAAGGCCATGGCGGGTTCGTCAACGTCTACAGTGAAGTCGGAGAAGGGACGCGGTTCAAGGTCTACTTCCCGGCCACCGAATCGGCTGCAGCACGGAACGAGCGAGTCCAAGCACAGGAATCGCGTGCCGGCAGGGGAGAATTCATCCTGCTGGTGGACGACGAAGCGGCTGTCCGGGAGATTACCATGATCATTCTGGAGGCGAGCGGGTACAGGGTTCTCACGGCCAACGACGGCGTTGAGGCGATCAGCCTCTATGCCCGGCACGGTCATGAGATCAACCTTGTCATCACGGACATGAACATGCCGTTCCTGGATGGACCGGCACTCGTCCGGGCTTTGCACAAGATGAATCCCCGGGTTCGCGTCATCGGCGCCAGCGGTCTTGCCGAAAAAGCGAAAATCGCGGAAGCACAAGGGAGTGGGTTGAACTCGTTCCTTTCAAAGCCGTACACCGCCGAGAAGCTGTTGGAGGCCATCGCAACCGTGCTTGGGGAAGAAACCTCCGGGCAAGGCTAGCACGTCATTTGGCTCAACCGGAAATGCGGAGCGTTGACGGTTGCCCCTTGGCTCGCACAGGAAGCTGCCGGCGACGACAAGAACTTACAGAAATGGGTCGAGACGGGACCCACTGGTGTGCTTGCCCTGGCAGATAAATATCTTCCCGAGGAGCTACGGGGAAAGATATCGAAGAAGGCTGGGTTGTAGGCGAGGAATTTAGTGTTTATGTCGCCTGTGTAGTGTTTTTCCCCTATGGAACTTCGTGCATTCTCTGTGCCCCTGCCTGCCGGCACCTGTCTACCGACAGGTAGAGGCAGGGGTGAAATGTTTTTTCCCGAGGAGTCACAGAAAAATACGGATGGGAATGATTACTGGTCACTTGTCGATTTTGCACGGCAATAAAAAATACAGTCCGGGAACATCATCCACCAAAATAAACTCTGCCAATCAGCCCACCCGACCATATGGATTCCGCAACCGACGCAACTAATCCCCGCGTCGCTTTCATCGAAGCCGCCACATGGCATGGAACGCTGGAACGGGCTGAGGCAATCCTTGCTGCGCATCCGGAACTCGCTGGGAGCGACATCCACACCGCGGCCATCCTCGGCGACGATGCCGGCGTGCGCCGCTTCCTCACGCTCGATGCAACGAACGCAACGCGTACCTCTTCTCCGTACGGCGGGGATGCGCTGGTTTATCTCTGTCTCTCCAAGTACCTCCGACTCGATTTGTTACGGTCGGATGCCTTTCTCCGCGCGGCAACGTCCCTGCTTGATGCCGGGGCAAATCCTAATTCCGGGTTCTGGACCACGGGGGATTTTCCCGAATTTGAGACCGCGCTCTACGGCGCAGCCGGAGTTGCCCATCATGCGGCAATGGCACGACTCTTGCTCGAACATGGTGCAGACCCGAACGACGGCGAGGCTGTCTACCACTCGCCGGAGACCTACGACAACGCAGCGATGAAGCTCCTCGTCGAAACCGGCCGTGTCGCCGCCGAGAACCTCGCGTTGATGCTGGTCCGGAAACACGACTGGCATGATTACGAGGGGGTCAAGTATTTGCTGGAGCATGGCGCCGATCCCAACCATAATCGGGAACGGGGTTTCTGTCCCATACACCACGCCGTTGCGCGGGATAACGACACAAAGATCTTCATGCTGCTACTCGACCATGGAGCTGACCCGACGCTGTTGCGGAATGATCGGTCGACGATGGCAATGGCGGCACATAGGGGGCGAGGCGATCTTCTTGCACTGTTTCGGGAGAGGGGCATCCCGATCGAGCTGCATGGCGTTGACCGGCTGATCGCTGCGTGCGCGACGAACGATTCGGAGGCAATCCGCACCATCGCTGCGCGTGAGCCGGAACTGGTCCGGGAGCTCCTCGCCGACGGCGCCGCACTGCTCGCGGAGTTCGCAGGTAATGGAAATACAAAAGGAGTTACACACCTGCTCGATCTCGGCGTGAGTGTCCAGGCACTTTACCGGGGGGACGGTTATTGGGATATAGCGAACGGCAGCACGGCGCTCCATGTTGCGGCCTGGCGGGCGAGACACGAAACTGTGAAACTGCTCCTCCGGCGCAGAGCCCCGGTCGACCTGCCTGATGGCAAGGCGCGCACTCCCCTCGCGCTCGCCGTCCGCGCATGTGTCGATTCTTATTGGACCGGTTGGCGTTCGCCTGATTCTGTCCGGACATTGCTCGAAGCGGGGGCATCAGTCAAAGGTGTCCTTTATCCTTCTGGTTATAAAGAAGTCGACGACATCCTTCGTCAATACGGAGCCGGGGCATAACTACCAGCAACTTTCCCCTTCATGTCTCGGGGCGATTCCTTATCTTTTCAGGTCGAGCACTCTTTGGAAATTTGAGTTGAATTCTCGACATCCTTCACCAACCCGGTAACTCCCATGGCAAAAATTCCGATTTCTATTCTCGCCGTAGACGATGAGGAAGCTCTTCTTGAGATCCTTAAAAGGGTCCTCAAACGCGAGGGGTACTACGTCCACACTGCGGCCGACGGTGAAGAAGCGATCGCCATTCTGCAGACGCTCCCCTTCGACCTAGTGCTTCTTGATATTAAGATGCCCAAGGTGGATGGGGTTACGGTCCTGAAGTTCGTCCGCTCGCATCTTCTCGACACGCAGGCGATCATGCTCAGCGCTCTGAATGAAGTCGATACGGCGGTGGAGTGCATGAGGCTGGGCGCGTACGATTATCTCCGGAAGCCATACGACCCGACCTACCTGATGGGTGTAGTCCAACGGGCACTGGAGCGAAAACGTCTCGTCATCGAGAACAAGGCGCTTCGGACGGAGCTGCAGCGTCTCGGGATCTCCGCGCACATCATCACGCAGGACAAGGCCATGCTGGACGCGTTCGAGACCGCAGCGCGCGTCGCGGCCACCGATTCCCCCGTCCTCATCCAGGGGGAGACCGGCACCGGGAAACAGATGATCGCGGATTTCCTTCACAAGAACAGCCGGCGGAAGGACATGCCGTTCATGACGGTCGATTGCCTGCGCGGGCGCGGACTGAACCTTGAGGCGGAATTGTTCGGCGACCAGGACAATTCCCTTGTTGTGGGGAAAAATGTTCGGCAGGGCGTCGCCGAGATCGCGAACGGCGGAACTGTACTGCTCGATGAGGTCCAGCATATCTCCATGCCGCTGCAGCTGAAGCTTCTCGGGTTTTTAAATACCGGAGAGTTCCGGAGTCTCGGCGGCGCCAAGACGCTCCGGAGCGATCTGCGGATCATCTCCTGCACCAACGCAGATTTGCAGCAGAGAGTGTGGGAGGGAAGTTTTGGCCGTGAGCTGTTAAAGGAGCTCGGCACGGTAACGTTGACGCTCCCACCCCTCCGCGAACGCCGTCAGGATATTCCACTTCTGGCGGATGCCATTCTCGAAACGGTGGCCGCGAAACGCGGGCGCAAGCGCATCGACGCCAAGGCGATGAACCTCCTGATGAACTACGACTGGCCGGGAAACGTCGGGGAGCTGAAGAACGTTCTGGAGACCACCGCCCTCATCTGCCAGGAAGAGATTATCAAGTCCAACGACCTTATGTTGCCGGTCCCGAGGGGGGGGGAACTGGAGTCGGCGGATTCCGGCCGCACCGGCGCACGGATCGGAAGTCCTCTCTCGATGAAAGAGATGGAGAGGCGGCACATTGAAGGTGTGCTCGATTCCGTATCGTGGGACCGGCGTGAGGCGGCGAAGATCCTGGGTCTTACACAGGCAAAGCTGGTCGCGCGGATTCGCGGGCTACGGCTGAAACAACGCGGGTAAGGAAGCCGAGGCTCTGGAATTGTGTACGCGGTTCTATGCGTTGACCGACGGTTTGCAAAAAAGTAAATGGCCACCGCCCAAGGCGGTGGCTTTTTTCTTCCCGCGAAACACACAAAACACACAAAATGGTTTTCGCGTGATTCGTGTGTTTCGTAGGCAATTCTCTCCTGAGATCTTGACTTTATAGTTTGATAGAGTCTGGATACCGGTAAAGCCGACCTTCCATAACCACCGCGAAAGGCGGAGGGTTTCTAGGTCAAACTAAAGGAGCATCCGCCTCATCCCCCTTTTGTCCGGGTGTTTCCGCATTCTTCCCCCCACCACAGAGTTTTTCCCGTTTTTAGTCATAACACCCCTGTTCTTATTGGCCTTCTTTACCTAGGTATTTTTGCCAATTGACAGTTATCCGGATTCTTTTCTCATTAAGGAGACTTTAAATGCCTTAGAACGAGGAGAAGGGTGCCATGAAAAAAACCTACAGCATCGATGCACGATTCTTGTTGAAGCTTTTCGTATTCGGATTGATACTCGGGGCGACGGTTCTTCAAGCACAGACTCCCGACAAGTCACGAAGCAACCGGGTCGGCAATTTGCGGAAAGGGGTGGGGACACCACGGTACGGCGTCCTGAATATCAACAATCTCTCCGCCTGGTTCCGATCCGACGGACTCTCGAACCATTCACCCGCTGCCGACAACGGTTTGTATTTCCCTCGCTTTACCGCATGGGCGATTTACCAAGATGGTATCATGTGGGGAGGCAAGGTCTATCGCGATGCCGCGCTGACACAGCCCGGACCGTTCGATCAAACGATTCGCGTTGGAGGCGCCAACTACACCACGGGAACGGTCGCCGGACGGATCATCGGAACCGGAGCCAACGCTCTTCCACAGGACCCGAACGATGCCGATGTGAGAATCTTCCGCATCCGCCGCGACTATGGGGGCATGACAGATGAGGAACTTCAGCGAGATGCCGCGAACGTGAATGAGATTACAATTCAAGAGGTAACAAACGCTCAGATACAGGCGGTCCGCGACCAATACGACAAGGATTGGAAGGAATGGCCCGTCTCCCATGGCGCCCCGTTCATCGACCGGAACGGAAACGGTCTCTTCGACGCTCCTCCTCCTTATTACCACCACGTTCACCGTGGACAGTCTGATCACCGGCGGCTATGATGAACCCGGAATAGCGGGAGCGAATGCCGCGAACCCTGCCGACCAGGTGCTCTGGCATGTGTATAATGATCTGGCTCGTTTCCAGACCGTTGCACTTCAGGGATCGGAGCCGATCGGACTCGAAATCCAGAAAACGATCTGGGGTTATAAGCGGACCGATGCTCTCGGAAACGCGTACTTCTCGAGGCTCAGGATTATCAACAAGGGCGGAGTAGATGTCGATGGGAGCGGAACAAGGGGATCGTTCTTCATCGACAGCATGTATGTTTCCCAATGGACCGATACCGATGTCGGCAGTGCCGGGGACGATTTGCTCGGTGTGGATACCGTTCTCGCCTTCGGCTACACCTACAACGGATCACCTGCCGATGCCGAGTACCAGAAATTCAATCTCCCACCCCCCTCCGTCGGGTACGACCTGCTCTCAGGACCCATGGTCACCTCCCCCGGTGATTCGGCGCTCTTTGATATGCGTCGCCGGTACGGATTCAGGATTCTCGGCCTCTCGGCGTTCATGCCATTTTCGACCGGAGATGCGTATTCTGATCCGGGAAGAACTTACTCCACCGGCACACTCCGATGGTACAGGGTTCTTCGCGGGTTCGTGCCAATCGACGGATCGGACAGGTATCTTCCTCACCCTCCCGGGGTGACGCCGGGACCGTTCCCGTTCTCCGGCGATCCTATCACAAGGGCGGGGTTCATCGATGGGCTCGGAACAAGCTACTCGGTCCCCCCGGGCGACCGACGATTCGTGCTGACCAGCGGGCCGTTCCGGATGACGCCGGGAGACACACAGGAAGTTGTCTTTGCCTTTATCGGTGGACTGGGATCGGATCGGTTTTCCTCTGTTTCGGCCCTCCGCACAGCAAGCCGGCTGGCGCAGTCCATGTATGATAATCTCCTGAGATCCTTCGCGCCCCGGACAAGCGTCGAAGTCGATTATCCGAACCAGGCACAATCGGCGGTCACGATTCTCTCGGACGCATCCGGTATCTCCACGCAGAACATTGAAGGAACCCTGCGCCGCAAGGACGGGACAACCCTAGCGAA
>JACPUH010000066.1 GCA_016192345.1 Ignavibacteriales bacterium
CGCTGTCTTCAAGGACGATCTTTCCGGAGCGGTGAATTCCTTCCGTCAAAACCTCCAGCTGGAGTACGTGAACCGTCTCGGCGGGATGATCTCACCGGAAGGGAAGACCCGTTATGGTTTTACCGCACAGTCCGCAGCCCTGTATCACCTGAAGGGGATCGAAAGGTCGCTGAAGGGAAAGAACGGACCAAACGCGGAAACGTCTGCCCATACACAGAATGTCCTGCACACCATCGCGAAGGCGCTGGAGGTGAAGTAACAATCCAAGTTCAAAAACAAAGAGAAGTACTTCAAACGGGGCGACGCAGTGTCGCCCCGTTTTATTGTGTGCCGTGCTGTGTCATCAACCATTTGCAAAAACCTGTAACCTCGTTGCTTTCTCCTGAGTCAAAGTTTTGCAGGCCCTATTGTACTCCGTACGATCGGGATGCAATTCTGAGGGAAAACCTTACAATAACGACCATTCAGGAGGACCGAAGAGATTGCGAACGACCATGATGTTGGGAGCCTTTCTGCTCTTTCTCCCAATTTGTTTCAGCCAAAGCTTGCCGGTTACTGCACCTGAGCAGGCCGCCATTATCGACCGGGTAGTGGAATTACTCAGGGATAATTATGTGTTCCCCGAAAAGGCAAACGTCATTGAAAGGGAATTACGGAAGAACATCCGGGAGGGAATATATTCTTCAACCCTTCTCCTCAATGCGTTCCTTGAACATCTCAACGCCGATCTTCAGCGAGCAAGCGGAGACAAGCACCTGAAAATCAACAATAACTCCCGGATCGTCGAAAGAATCCGGAGGGAGGCCGAGGGGAAAAAAGAAATCCCCAAGGGGTTTCTTGAATTGCTGCACCGTGAGAATTTCAGGTTGCGGAAAGTCGAAATGCTGGAGGGAAACATCGGCTATTTCAAATTTGATAATTTTGTTGAACTCCAGTTTGTCCGGGAAGCCTTGAGGGGTGCAATGGATTTTCTGCATGAAAGCGATGCAATCATTCTGGATCTCACCGACAATGGAGGGGGAGCCTCCGAGACGTCCGACTATCTCGTGAGTTACTTTCTACGCGATAGTACGACGGTAGGTGAATGGTGGGTAAGAAAGACCGGCGAAACAACATTGTCGGTGACGAAGCACCTGCCTGAAGTGAGACAAATGCTTGAAGTTCCCCTTTACATCCTTGTCGGCGGTCAAACCGCGTCGGCGGCGGAAGGAGTTGCGTACACATTACAACAATTCAAGCGGGCAGTGGTCATTGGTGAGCAATCAAAGGGTTTGGGAAATCCGGGAGAGCTGTTCCCGATCGATGACAGGCTCTTCACTATGATA
The DNA here is from genome assembly GCA_016192345.1 of Ignavibacteriales bacterium. GTDB lineage: Bacteria > Bacteroidota > Ignavibacteria > UBA10030 > UBA10030 > UBA6688. The sequence goes on from JACPUH010000066.1 coordinate 1,326, forward strand.
CCGACCATCCTCAACAAAAACAGCGTGACCGGGACGAACTGGGATGGCATGGGAGTTACGCCGGACATCAAGGTTGAACCGGCCAAGGCCTTGACTAGGGCGAGAGTTGAGGCTTTGAGGAGACTCGCTGCGATGAACAGCGATGGGAAAGAAAAATTCCGGTATGAATTCCTCGCACAGGGCTACGAATCTTTATTGTCCATCCAAAAAGTTCCGCCGGGATTTGGGCAGGCCTGCACGGGGAACTACGAAGGAGGCCGCATGGTCGTGAGCAAAGATGGAGCGTTGTATTTCATCCTGGGGAATATCGAGAGAAAACTCTCCTACATGGACGACCTGACGTTCCTTGTTGAGGGGCGAACGGATTATCATTTGAGATTCCCACTGCACAATGGTGAGGTGAATCACTTCGAAGTGCTCTGGTTCGATGATACGATGGACAAATATCGGAAACTCAAATGAAGGATCATCACATGTCGCTGACACGATCTCTCCGTGCGGCACGGGGCTGGAAGCCGGACCGTCTCTTCCCAACCTTGTTCATTCGGAGAATCCGCAATTTGCGCTTCACCGCTTTTGGAGCCGTACACCAAGTATTCGTCTTTTCTGCCTGTCTCTTGGCTATGGGTTTGTCTGCCTGCGGGGACTCACGCCCGGTCCCAGGCTCCGCGACACTTCCTGTGCTGAAAGCACATCTCTATAAAACACTCACGGGTCACTCCGGACAGGGACGGGAGGTTGCTTTCAGTTCCGACTCGCAAGTCCTTGCAACCAGCAGCGTTGATGGCACGGCTAAGATATGGAAGTTGCCTGAGGGACAGATGATGCGAACCCTTGTCCATCCGGGCGGGGTTACCTCAGTTTCTTTTAGTCCGGATGGACAGACGGTCGCCACCGGAGGCTACGACGGTACGGTCAGACTTTGGGATACGAAGGGAGGTACACATCGCCGAACACTCTCGGGACAGGGAGGGACCATTTGGGCTGTTGCTATGAGCCCGCATGGAGAGAACATTGCCAGCAGCGGCGAAGATAAGACCGTGAAGCTCTGGCGTTTGAGTGACGGCGCCCTGCTGCGAACCTTCTCAGGACATACCTTGAACGTCTGGTCCGTGGAGTTTAGTCCGGATGGGAAGTTGTTGGCAAGTGGAAGCTTTGATAAAACGGCAAAGCTTTGGGATGTCGGGACCGGAGCGCTTGTGAGAACTCTTACGGGGCATTCGGAAGCCATCGTCCACCTTGCATTCAACCCTGACGGAACGATGTTGGCGACCGGCAGCGATGATTCGTCCATCAGGCTCTGGCGCATTCACGATGGCACATTGATACGCACACTGACCGACGGAACAGACCATGTGTACACCGTTTCGTTCAGTGCCGATGGCTTATGGTTGGCGACGGGAGGCCGCGGACAAGGAGCTTTGAGCACCTTGTGGAAAGAAATCGTCGGCCCCGGGTGGAGCGCAAACGGTGCAACGGTACGGTTGTGGCGGGTAAGCGATGGAACTCTCCAGCAGGTGCTTTCAGAACATTCGGGGGATGTCTGGTCTGTGGCATTGAGTCCGGATGGAAAGTGGCTTGCCACAAGCAGCGAGGATAAGACCGTGAAGCTCTGGCGATTGGGAGACGGCGTATCTTTGGCGGCACAAATTCCAACCGATAGTTCTTTCACTCAGATATCGGGGAAACCTCACAGCAGAATCAAGCCGACCGGCGGGGGAATCTGAGCGTCCCAAAGATGGGATGACGCACGTTGAGATCGTGAAATGGAATGAGGTTTAAGATGGTGCAAAGTGAGAGGTGTCCCGGGTGCAACACCCATGTTTTTTTTGCGTGACCTGAACAACACGGAAAAAAATGAGAGAACTCATCTATTCTTCGCTTGTTCCATTCCAGTCTTTCTTTTCCAGAAATAATAGACGGGAACGCCAAGTGCGAGGAACCCCAAACCGGCAAATGATTCAGCCGGTTTTTCAATCATGGTGTAACAAACGAAAAGGGTGGAGAGGGTAATGAAGAGAAACGGGGTGAATGGATACCCGAGCGTTTTATAGGGCCGTTCAGCATTCGGGGTCCGCTTTCGAAAAACAAATACGCTCAGGGCTGCAAGAGCGAAGAAGATCCAGTCCGTGAAAACCACATAGGAGATCAGTTTCTCATACGTTCCCCAGAAGAAGAGGAGGAGGATCGCCCAGACCGACTGCAAAATGATGGCAAACATCGGGGTGCGAAAGCGGGGATGAACTTCAGCGACCTTCTTGAAAAACACTCCGTCGTTTGCCATGGCGTAGTAGATACGGGGGGCGGTCAGAGTGTATATCCCGGTTGTCCCAAAGGTGGAGATGAAGATAGTCAGGGCAATGATGGTGCCGCCGACGGGACCGAGGATCACGCTGATGGCGTCGGATGCCACACGCGGGGATGAGGCTATTGCCTCAACCGGCATCAGGAACATGTATGCCAGGTTCGCCAGGATGTACACCACGGCTACCGCTGAAGCGCCGAAGATGAGAGAGAGAGGTATCGTCCTCTTCGGGTCCTTTGCCTCCGCGGCGGTAAAGGTTGCATGCTGCCAACCTCCGTACGACCACATGACGCTGACGAAGGCAAGCGTTAACCCGCTTGCCAACCCACCTGGGAGCTCACCCAGCGGTGTGCTGAAGTCCGTTGTCGAACTCGATCCCCAGCCGAGACCAACCGTCAACAGGATGCCAAGGCCGGCGAGTTTCAGAATGGTGAAGAGATCGGAAAATACTCCCCCTGCCTTAACGCCGAGGACGTTGATGATGGTCACAAGAATAATCCCGACGATGGCGACCAAGAGAGTTCCCGTGGGTGAGAGGGGAACAAAATACCCGAAATACGTCGAGAACCCGATTGCCAACGCGGCAAGAGCGCCTGTGTTGGCCACGAGAAAATAAGCCCATCCGTAGAGAAATCCCACCAATCCTCCGTACGCCTCGGTCAGGAACACATACACTCCCCCAGCCCTGGGAAGCATGGCCCCCAACTCGGCAAACGTGAGCGCGCCGCATAGAGCCATGACACCGCCGGCAAACCAGACGCCAAGGATCCAGAGGGGGGAGGGAAGTGCATGGGCGACGAGGGCGGGAGTCAGAAAGATCCCTGAACCGATCGACGATCCGATCGCAATCATGGTGAGGTCGAACAGGTTGAGGTCGCGCTTGAGTTCCGCCATAGTTCGTTTTGGTATGGATTGGAAATAAAGAAATAACGCCCACGGATCGAACCTCCGGGCTGCTACGTCTTGAGCAACCCTTAATCGCCGAAACTAATGCCCAAATCGCGGCCACTCAGGATTGTGTCGCAGTCTAATGGGACAGCTTTCATGCGACCGGTCACCTGTTCCAGCGGTACGTACCGGACCGTTGGGGGGTCGAGCGCCACCATGACGTTGGTCTTCCCCTGCTCCAAGGCACGCACGGCCGCGGCCCCGAAGCGAAGGGAAATCAACCGGTCGAACGTCGTCGGAGTTCCGCCACGGAGCAGGTGGCCCAGAACCACGCATCGTGTTTCCTTCCCGGTGAGCGCCTGAATTTCAGCAGTAATCCTTTCACCAACTCCTCCCAGGCGTTCGGCTCTCCCAAGTTCCTTGGAGACGACGGAGAGACTTCCACCTTTGGGCTTTGCCCCCTCGGCGACGACGATAATAGTGAAATGCCCCCCCTGGCGTTCCCGCTCCTTGATCTTCTCCGCAACCTTCTGCAGGTCATACGGGATCTCCGGGATGAGAATAACATCGGCGCTGGCGGAGATTCCGCTATTGAGTGCGATCCACCCGGCATAGCGCCCCATCACTTCCACAACCATCACCCGCTGGTGCGATTCCGCGGTCGAGTGAAGCCGGTCGATACAGACCGTCGCAAACGAGACGGCCGTGTCGAATCCGAAGGTGATGACTGTTTTGTCAAGATCGTTGTCAATAGTCTTGGGAACGCCCACAACGGCAAGTCCTTTTTCGGCGAGCCCGTGTGAGATCGTGAGGGACCCGTCACCACCGACCGCCACCAGGGCGTCGATTTTGTGCTTCTTAAAGGCCCGGATGACGTCATCCGAGCGATCTTTTTCATACATGGTCCCGTCTTTTCTCTTGGTCGGGTATTTGAAGGGATTGCCTCGGTTGGTCGTTCCGAGGATCGTTCCTCCCAGGTGCGTTATTCCTCGAACCTTCTCCCTGGTCAGGGGGATCAATCCTCCATCCGGATATTGATCGGGAAGGAAAATGCCGTTCAGGCCGTCGCGGATCCCGATGACTTCCCACCCTCGATTAAGGGCCGAGATGGTGACGGCCCGGATGACGGCGTTCAGTCCCGGCGCATCTCCGCCGCCGGTGTTGATGGCAATACGTTTAATGGATGAGCGTGCCATGAATGTACCTCCAGATGGAATACTGCGGTTCCGTTTCAGTGTTCACAAAGTTCGGGATGAGGAAGGAGAATGTTCATGAAGAGCTTCCTGCAGGATGGCCACCATATGCTCCATTTCATCCGGAGTATTATAAAAATGGGGGGAGATCCTGAGCCTTCCCTCCCGCAAGGAAATTTGTGCCCGCCGTTTGACGATGGCTTGAAAAACAGACTCTGTTTCAATCTCCGGCGGAAGGGCGATCGTCACGATCCCCGCCCTCTGTTCCGGTGCCGTGGGAGAGATAAGCCGTAGACCATCCATGGCCTGTAATTGATCCGTCAGTGCCTGGGTGAGGGCGAGAATGTGGCTTTCGATGGATTCCATTCCGTACTCGAGCAATGTGCTCAAAGCGGCGTGCATCCCCCACATTCCGGGAATGTTCAAGGTTCCTCCCTCGTAGCGCCGCGCGGAAGCGGCGAGAGGTTGCCGGTAGTCAAAAAAATCCCATGGGGTTTTAACCGAAAGCCAACCAAGGTGCTTCTGTTGTACCCTGCTCTGCAATTCCTCCGTGAGATAGAGAAAGCCGGTCCCGAGAGGCGCCATCTGCCATTTTTGCCCCCCGGCCGCGAGGGCGTCGATCTGCAAGGATTGGACATCGATGTCCACCGCTCCGACGGCCTGAATTCCATCCACCACCAAAAGCACGTTCTTTCTGCGGCAGAGGGAACCGAGTGTGGCAAGGTCTGCCCTGAACCCGGTCAGGAACTGCACGGCACTGAGGGCAAGAACCCTGGTCGTTGGTTTCAATCTCTTTTCAATGAGCTCGGGGAAGAAAGTCCCATCCGGACAAGAAATGATCTCGAGTTCGACGCCCAGGTTTCTCAGGTTTAAATACGGCCAGACGTTGGCGGGAAATTCCATATCGTTTAAAAGGATATGGTCCCCCTTGGACCAGGGGAGCCCGGCGATCACGGCATTCAGCGCATCGGATGTATTTCCCATGAGCGCAATGCGGTCAGCAGATTTCGCGTGGATGAGCTGTGCGATCAACTCCCGCGTTTTTTGGATTTGAGGAAGATCGTCAAAGAAGGTTTCTATTTTTCCCTCGGAACGATCATCAAGATGGCGCTTCATCGCAGCGAGGACGCGGGTTGAGAGAGGGGCGGTCGCGGCATGGTTAAGGTAGAGGACCCCTTTCGACGTGTGGGGAAAGAGGGTGCGAATTTCCTGTAACTGCTTCTCTGGTATAAAACGGGGTGTGGGGATCAGCACTGTCTGGACAGTTAGAGTGGTAAGAAATCCTGCGTGATTGTACTCAACGGAGGAAGGAAAAGCAAGCCGCGAATTTGCGCCCGTAGCAGAGCTGATATATCAGTCCGGGAAGGCTAACGAAAGATTGCAAAAGCCTTGCCCAGCGATCTCGCGATGGTTGTTTTTGGCCGCCAACTTTCTTAAACTTGAACAGTTCACATTTCAACCATACCAACTTCCCCTATGAATCGAAAGAAGATCGCCCCGTCGCCCGCCCTGGTTGTGGCCGGATTGCTCCTGCTGACAATGAAGCTGATGGCTCAGGATCCTGTGAAGCTTGCCCCGGACAAGCTCAACGTGATCCTGGAAAACGATACCGTACGGGTGTTCGAGGCACGCTTAAAGCCGGGGGAAAAGCTGGGAATGCACTCTCATCCGAAGAGCATTGCATACTTCATGAGCTCATTCAGGCTCAAATCGACCTTCCCCGATGGAAGAAGCGTGATCATCGAGAAGAAACCGGGTGATATCCTCTGGCGAGAACCGGTAAGGCATTCGGAGGAGAATGTCGGGACAACGGACCTCGTGGTCCTTGTTCTTGAGTTCAAGACGTTCAATCCATCGGAAAAGAAATGAACCAGGATCTTCGCATCAAGGATTCGCTCGGGTGGCCGCTGTTGACCGTCATGGCGCTCGTGATTGCCCTCACGGGGCTGGACCTGCTTATGGAGCAATTCACTCCCCGAACGAGCGAGCGCGGAGAGGAACAACGGGAACTGGTCGCGCGAATTATGCAACAATCACCGGTGGGCCCCGAGGCGCTTCGAATCGCCGAGAAGTTCGAGACGGACACGCTGCCAAAGCTCCTTCTGGATGGTGTAGTCCGGCATTTTTTGCAGGGAAATGAAAAAACGGTCCTCAAAGTCGATCGAAAGCTCTGGGCAAAAAAAGGAGCCGAAGTTCGGACTGAGGTCCTGATGGAGATGATGATCTCGACAAAGGTCAAAGGCTATCTCCCGATTGCGGAAGTACGCGATTATCAAACGGAAGAATTGCTTGTGGATATTCACCTGCCCGGGAAGGTTGTGTACTACGATTAAGACCGCTTTGTTCAACGGCCCCGCCTTGCACGCACATTGAATCTTTCTTACCTTGTTGGCAAAATTGCCCCCGTAGCTCAGTATGGATAGAGCAGCGGTTTCCTAAACCGTTTGTCGGACGTTCGAATCGTCTCGGGGGCACGGTAGGTTTCTCCCGCACAAAGAATGCGGGATCCTCAAAATGACTGATGAGTTATCTTCGCTTCGCTCGATAACTCATGTCATTTTGGGACTAAACCGTTTGTCGGACGTTCGCGTGCCCCGACGTTTTTTTGTCGGGGAATCGTCCCGGGGGCCCGGTAGGTTCCCCCCGCACAAAGAATGCGGGATCCTCAAAATGACTGAAGAGTTATCTTCGCTTCGCTCGATAACTCTTGTCATTTTGGGACTAAACCGTTGCTTGCCCGCCGAAGTCTTCTGTTGACGAAGGCGGGGTCGGACGTTCGCGCACCCCGACGTTTTTTGTCGGGGAATCGTCTCGGGGGCACAGTTGGTTTCTCCCGCACAAAGAAGTGCGGGATCCTCAAAATGACTGGTCTCAAAAACCCTCTTGGTTTTTTATTGCCACAAAAATGCACAGAAAGCACAAAAAGTTTTTAGTGTTTTGTCTTGTGTATTTTGCGCTTTTTTGTGGCAAAATTGCTTTTGGGATCGGTTCTACTCTTTCGTGGAGATTCGTGGGATGATTCTTTAAGATCGAACGCGAGAGATAATCTTGTCGAAACGAAAAACGTCAACAAACATCCAACCCTCATTATTTCCTATGCCTTCCAAGAAGACTCCAGCTTCCGTTGATTGGGGAAAGGCCGTACAGCCCTTGATAAAGCAGTATCGTGGGAAGAAGCATCCCCTTGAGTACGCAAATCGTTATCAACTCCTGGTCGCCGTGGTCCTCTCGGCTCAGGATTCTGACAAGCACATCAATTCACTCGCCCCGGCATTCTTCAAAGAGTTCCCCTCCATGAAAGCCCTGGCGAAAGCGAAGCCGCAGGAGTTGCATAAACTCATAGGATCGGTCCGGAACTTCGCTAATAAGTCGAAGTGGCTTTTGGAAACCGCGCAGACCGTGGGGAAGGATGAGAATATCCCGGCAACGCTGGAAGGATTGCGCGAACTCCCCGGAATTGGACGAAAGTCCGCAAACGTGATCCTGCGCGAGTCTGGTCTTCCGGCAGAAGGAGTGATTGTTGATCTTCACGTCTTGAGGGTTGCACCGAGACTCGGCATCGCGGAGGGAACGAACCCCGAGAAAATCGAGAAGCAGTTGATGGAGAAAGTTCCAAAAAAAGATTGGGGGGATATTGGAATGGCGATGTCATTTCTTGGACGGGAGATATGCCGCCCGACGAATCCGAATTGTTCGGCTTGCAGTATGAACAAGGTGTGCGTGTATTATGCTTCCATGAAACAATAGACTACCATAGCAGGGATTGAATTCCTCCAACGCCTTGTTTTGACCCCCACGGTTTTGTAAATTCATTGCATTGTTCTTGTTCAATAATCCTTTTCAACGTGCTTTCCCATACTGACGGATCTCCATGCGTTTCTCCAAAGCCTTCATTCCCACTCAAAAAGAAATCCCGGCCGATGCGACCATCCCAAGCCATCAGCTGATGCTCCGTGCCGGCCTGATGCGTCAGTTAACGGCAGGGGTCTATGTGTACCTTCCCCTGGGCTATAAGGCGATGCTGAAAGCCATGGAGGTCGTCCGCGAGGAAATGAACGCGATCGGAGGACAGGAATTCCACCTGCCGGCATTGAATCCCGAGTCACTCTGGATCCAGACAGGGCGGCGGGATGTGCCGAATTTCATCCTGAGCATCAAGGAGCGGGACCTGGTGTTGGCCCCGACGCACGAAGAGGTGATCGCCTGGATTGCCTCCATGCACATTCAGTCCTACAAGGACCTTCCGCAGATCTGGTATCAGATCCAGACAAAATTCCGGAACGAGCCGCGCCCGAGGTCGGGCGTGCTTCGGGGACGGCAGTTCATTATGAAGGACTCGTACAGCCTCGATGCATCAAGGGAAGGGCTTGATAAGAGCTACGATCTTCATGCGGAAGCGTACAGGAACACCTTCACCCGGTGCGGCATCAGGTTTTTTGTCGTCGGCGCTTCCAGTGGAGCGATGGGAGGAACCGGTTCCCAGGAGTTTATGGTCGAGGCGCCACACGGTGAGGATACGGTCGCTCTCTGTACGCAATGTGACTATGCCGCCAACCTGGAAATTGCCTCATCGGCCCTCCCGAAAGTCACAAGGAATGAAGGGAGCAGCAACGTTGAAGAAGTCCATACCCCGAACGTCCGAACCATCGACCAGCTTGCGGAATTTCTCAAGGTACCGCGCGAACGGCTCGCCAAATCGGTTGTCTACCGGCACAACGGGTCGCCGCTCCTCATCCTTATGGTTGGGAACGATCAACTGAATGAATCGAAGCTTATCGCCGCACTCGGCGGCGGTGAAGTCTCGCCAATGAGTGCCGATGATTTGAAAGGCCTCACGGGGGCAGACGGGGGCTCCATCGGCCCCGTAAACTTGAAAGGGTTCAAGATCATTGCGGACAAGCGGTTGGAGGGAGCCAACGGCCTTATCAGCGGCGCGAACCGGAACGATTACCATCTTTCCAATATCGACCTGCAGCGCGATGTGACCCTTGACGGATATTACGATCTACGGACCATTGAGCCGGGTGAGGCGTGTCCAAAGTGCGGCGCGGCCCTCAAGGTGTCGAATGCCATCGAGCTCGGCCATATTTTCAAACTCGGGACGAAATATTCTGAAGCGCTCAACGTGACGTTCCTCGATGAGGGGGGAGCCGGCAAGCCGGTTATTATGGGCAGTTATGGCATTGGCATCGAACGCATCGTCGCATGCGCGATCGAACAGGGGCATGATGCTAATGGCATCGTCTGGGATAAGGCTCTCGCTCCGTATTCCGTTCATGTCATCGCCGTCAATATGAACAGCAAGGATGTCGTACTGGCTGCGAACCAGGTGTACCGCTCCCTGACTGAGGCAGGCATCGAGGCGCTTTTTGATGACCGGGGCAACGTATCTCCCGGATTCAAATTCAAGGATGCCGATCTTCTCGGCATGCCGTTTCAGGTGATCGTCGGGGAAAAGGGATTGAAGAACGGTCAGCTTGAAATCAAGCGTCGCAAAACCGGCGAGAGAACGATGGTCGCGAAGGATGACGTGGTAAGCACTGTGCAATCACTGTTGCGGGAATAACAAACGCTCCGCTCCCTCACTGGGTTGACTCCCAGGCTGCGAATCCGTACCCTTGCAGTAGGTTCGTTGATGGTCCCCGAATTTCTCCACCCGTAATCCGCAAGTACGTTATGCCCGAGTTTATCCATCTCCACAATCATTCCCACTACAGCCTCCTGGATGGTGCCGCCACGATCGAAGGGATCGTCCAGGCCGCTGTTGCCAACAGCATGCCTGCGGTTGCACTTTCCGACCACGGCGTGATGTTCGGTGCGCTTGAGTTCTACAAAAAGGCGAAAAAAGCAGGCGTCAAACCGATCATCGGGTGCGAGGCCTACATTGTCACGAAGGGGAGCCGGTTCGATAAGACCTTGCAGTCGGAGAAATCGAGTCAGGGACAGGGAAGAGGCATCTACCATCATATTCTCCTCCTTGCAAAGAATGAAGTCGGTTACAGGAACCTTATCAAGCTCTGCACCCTCGGCCATACGGAAGGGTTTTATTATAAGCCGCGTATCGATGCCGAATTGCTTCACCAGTACCGTGAAGGAATCGTTGCCACTTCGGCTTGCCCCGGAGGTATTGTCGGCGCTCATCTGGTGAATGAGAATTACGACGAAGCCCGAACCGCAGCGGGAGTGTACAAGGATATCTTCGGTGACGATTTCTACATCGAGATTCAAAACCATGGGATGGAAGTGGAACGGCCGATCCTGGCCAACGCTCCGCGCCTGGCAAAGGAGTTGGGGCTCAAGCTGGTTGGGACCAACGACTGCCACTACATCAAGGCCGATCATGCCATTTCCCATAACATCATGCTCTGCATCCCGGATGCGAGCAGCACCAACATCCCCGATTATAAAACCCTCCGCTATAACACGGATCAGCTCTATTTCAAGTCGGCAACGGACATGGTCCGCCTCTTCAAGGATCATCCGGAGGCGGTGAGGTCAACGCTGGAGATTGCGGAGAAGTGCAATCTTGAGCTCGACCTTAAAACGAACCACATGCCGAAGTTCCCCATTCCGCCAGAGACCGGAGTCACAACCCTGGAAGAGTATCTTGACAAACTCTCACGGGAAGGGCTGAACCGCCGCTACACCGCCCTGACGCCGGAAATCGAACATCGCCTGGAGCATGAGTTGGTTGTGATCAAGCGGATGGGCTATGCCGGATATTTTTTAATCGTGCAGGACTTTATCAACGCTGCAAAGCAAATGGGGGTGCGTGTCGGGCCCGGACGGGGAAGTGCGGCGGGAAGTCTCGTCTCGTACGCCCTCGGGATTACCGATGTCGACCCCCTCCAATATGATCTCCTGTTCGAACGGTTTTTGAACCCTGACCGGGTCAGCATGCCCGACATCGATGTGGACTTCGCCGACGACAAGAGGGACCTGGTGATCAGGTACGTCAGGAAGAAGTACGGAGAAAACTCCGTCGCCCAGATCATCACGTTCGGAACGCTCTCAACACGCGCTGTTCTGAAAGATGTTGGCCGCGTGCTCGGGATCCCGCTGAACGTGATCGATCCTATCACGAAACAGATCCCCGTGGTGATGGGCAAGGTCACACCGCTCAAGGATGCGCTGGAAACCATTCCGGAACTCATGGCGATCAAGGAGAGTGGGGACGAGAAGGTGAAATTGATGATCGAGAGCGCGCTGGTGCTGGAAGGCATGAACCGCAACGCCTCCACGCATGCGGCCGGTATCGTCATCGCCCCGGGGGATATCAGCGACTACGTCCCCATGTTCAAGACACCCCAGACCGATCTTATGACGCAGTACAACATGAAAGATCTTGAGGAAGCGGGGTTGCTCAAGATAGACTTCCTCGGACTGCGGACCCTTACCGTGATCGACAATGCGCTCAAGATGATCCGGGAGAGGCATGGTGTGGTGATCGACCTCGACCGGATCCCGATGGAGGATGAGAAGACTCTGGATCTCTTTGCCAAAGGGCAGACGGTTGCGCTGTTCCAGTTCGAAAGCTCCGGGATGACGGATTACCTTCGGAAGCTCAAACCGACATCGGTCCATGATCTTGTCGCCATGAACGCCCTGTATCGGCCGGGGCCGATGGAGAACATCCCCGACTTCATCGACCGGAAACATGGAAAAAAGAAGAGCGAGTACATCCATCCGAAGCTGGAATCGATCCTGAAAGAGACGTACGGCGTCATCGTCTACCAGGAACAGGTCATGAAGATCGCGAGCGAGATCGCCGGACTCAGTCTCGCACAAGCGGACATTCTGCGCCGGGCCATGGGAAAAAAGGACAAGGTCCTCATGGCGAAGCAAAAGAAGGAGTTCATCGACGGGGCCATGAACAATGGCGTAGAGAAGAAGATCGCCGGCGAGATTTTCGATTTGATCGAGAAGTTCGCTTCCTACGGATTCAATAAATCCCACAGCGTTGCTTATTCTGTGCTTGCCTACCAGACCGCCTACCTCAAGGCCCATTACCCGGCGGAGTACATGGCCGCGACGCTCTCCAGCGAAATGGCCGATACGGATAAGATCGTCATCCTGATCGACGATTGCCGCAAGCATGGAATCGACGTCCTTCCCCCGGATGTCAACGAGAGCGATGTGACATTTGTCGTCACGTCCAAAGGGATCCGCTTCGCGTTGAACGCCATCAAAAATGTTGGCACGAGCGCGGTGGAAACCATCGTCAAGACAAGGGTCGAGAAAGGAAAATTCACCGATATCTTCGATTTCTGTGCCCGGGTCGATCTGCGGCTCGTCAATAAGAGAACCATCGAGGGATTGATCCAGGCGGGAGCCTTCGATTCCCTTCACGAAAACAGGTCTCAGTTGTTCGATTCCGTCGACAAAGCGGTCTCGCACGGGCAGGATCAACAGGAGCATGCCGGGAAGGGGCAGTCGAACCTTTTCGAGACGAGCATTGCGAATGTGCAGATGCGCCCGGCACTCCCGAATGTAGCTCCCTGGACCGGCAATGAGGTGCTGACAAGGGAAAAATCCGCCCTGGGCTTTTATCTTTCCGGCCATCCTTTGGACAAGTACCGCGAAGAGATCGAGGCGTTCAGTACAACCACCCTGGGCGATCCCTCGAATGTCAAGCCGAACTCCACGGTAAAGGTTTGTGGGATCATCGCCGGCGTGAAGAGAAAGATCGACAAACGGGGGAATACGATGGCCTTTGTGACGCTCGAGGATTTTACGGGGAAAGCGGATTGCATTGTGTTTTCCGACCCGTTCCAGAAATACGCCTCATTCCTCACTCCCGATGCGATGGTCATGGTTTCCGGGAAGGGGGAGACCAGCGGCGATTCACTCAAGATCCTCGTCAACGAAGTCATCCCCATGGAGAAGGTTCGGGAAAAATACACGAAAAGCATTGCACTGACCGTCAATGTGGACCAAGTGGACGAGGGAACAGTCCTTGAGTTACGAAAGATCATGGAGCGGCATCGGGGCAAATGCCCGTGCTACTTTAGCGTGGTCGGTGGCAGGTTACCCAAGAATTCTTTATATTGGACTCGCCGTTTGCCCGTGGAACCGAGTCCCCAATTTTTAACTTCAGTGAAACAATTGCTTGGACCCTCTGCGGTACGGCTGCAAGGATAACCACGAAAGGAATGACGGAATGAAGCCAGTCGAGGTCACAGACTCGAATTTTCAAAATGAAGTGTTGAACTCTGCCACGCCGGTCCTGATCGATTTCTGGGCTGAGTGGTGCGGGCCATGCAAAATGGTCGCACCGGTCGTGGAGGAACTCGCCAAGGAGTATGATGGGAAGTTGAAGGTGGGCAAGGTGGACGTCGATTCGAACCAGCAGGTTGCGATACAATTCGGCATCCGCAGCATACCGACGCTCTTGATCTTCAAACAAGGCAAGGTAGTCGACCAACTCGTCGGCGCAGTCCCCAAAAGGATGTTAGTTGAGAAGATCACGAAACACCTGAACTGACTACGGGTACGGTACAATGCGAGAAGGTCGGATGTTCTGCGGCTTCTCGCATTGCTGTTTTTTGCAGGAATCGCATACCGATATCCAGAAAGACAAGAACCTTTGGACCATGAAAGCCGAACCGTGAACAGCTACCAGAAGCGTACGCACACATGCGGAGAACTCCGGAAGGACCATGTCGGCAAGACCGTCACCCTGACAGGATGGGTCGACGTTCGCCGTGATTTGGGGGGCGTTGTGTTTATCGACTTGCGGGATCGTTACGGCAAGACCCAGGTTGTGTTCGCCCCGCAACATGCCCAGCAAGCCCATGAGACAGCCCAGGCCCTTCGCACGGAGTTTGTCATCTCCGTCACCGGCAAAGTGGAACTCCGCCCGGAAGGGACCCAAAATTCAGATCTCCCGACGGGAGATGTCGATGTGGTGGGAGCGGAATTGACCATCCTGAACAAGGCGGAAACTTCGCCGTTCCCTATTGAGGATGCAATCGATGTTTCCGAGGACCTCCGGCTGAAGTACCGCTACCTGGATTTGCGCCGCCCGATGAGGCAGCAGAACCTCCTGATGCGGCATAAAGCCTCTTTGATTACTCGCTCCTACTATGACAGGAATGGTTTTATCGAAGTCGAGACCCCTGTCCTTATGAAGAGCACACCCGAAGGCGCCCGGGATTTCCTCGTCCCCAGCAGGATGCATAAGGGAAAGTTCTATGCACTTCCCCAATCCCCTCAAACCTACAAGCAGATCTTGATGGTGGCCGGGTACGATCGCTATTTCCAGATCGTGAAGTGTTTTCGCGATGAGGACCTGCGCGCTGATCGCCAACCGGAATTTACGCAGATCGACGTCGAGATGTCCTTCGTCGAGGAGAACGAGGTTCTTGCTATGACGGAGGGGTTCATTCACGAACTCTGGAAGAATCTCCTCGGCATAGTGGCCACGCCCCCGTTTCCCCGGATGAGCTACTCGGAGGCAATGGAGAAGTATGGAAGCGATAAACCGGATACACGGTTTGGTCTTGAAATAGCAAATTGTTCGGATATCGTGGCGGCGAGCGGTTTCAAGGTCTTCAGCGAAACGGTGAAGAAAGGGGGCGTCGTGGCCGGGTTTGCAATTCCGGGCCTCGCAGGCTATACTCGGAACCAACTCGATGGTTTAACCGACATGGTTAAATCCCTTGGAGCAGGCGGCCTGGTCTATCTTCGGGCCAGCGGAGGGAAAGTGGAAAGTTCCGTTGACAAGTTTGTCTCTCCTGCCGAGGTCAAGGCTCTTGCCGATCGTATCGGAGCGAAGACAGGCGACCTTGGACTCTTCATCTCCGGCCCATGGCAGAAAGCCCTGACAATCCTGGGGACGCTCCGTCTTGAAATGGCGAACCGGCTCAACCTGATTCCTGAAGGGAAGTGGAATTTCCTCTGGGTGACTGATTTTCCCCTGCTGGAATATAGTGAAGAAGAGAAACGCTTCGTTGCCGTTCACCATCCCTTCACGGCCCCGAAGCCCGAAGATATCGCTCTCCTCGATTCCGATCCGGGAAAAGCCCGCGCCCGCGCCTACGACCTCGTGTTGAACGGGAACGAGATCGCCGGTGGAAGCATCAGGATTTTTAACTCCGAGCTGCAAAGCAAACTCTTCGGCTTGCTCGGCATCGGTCTGGAGGAGGCCAGGCAGAAATTCGGATTTATGCTCGATGCCTTCAGATACGGTGCACCTCCCCATGGGGGAATTGCCTACGGGTTCGACCGGCTGATCATGCTGATGACCGGGATGAAGTCGATCCGCGACGTGATCGCCTTCCCGAAGACCAGCAGCGGTATGTCGCTCATGGATGACTCTCCGTCCGGCGTCGATGACAAGCAGATGCGCGAGCTCCATATTAAGGCTCTCTAAATCTCCTCATGAAAAGCAAGATCCGCATAGCATCCGGGCAGGGTTTTTGGGGCGACCTCTTGACCGCTCCCGTCGACCAGGTAACCAAGGGTCCCATCGACTACATGATGATGGACTACCTTGCGGAAGTCACCATGTCCATCATGCAAAAGCAGAAGCGCAAGGATCCCAACCTTGGCTATGCCAGGGACTTGATCCCTTTGATCGAGAAGATCCTCCCCATCTGCCTTGAACGGAATATCAAGGTTATTACCAATGGGGGAGGAGTGAACCCGGTCGCATGCGCGGAGGCCATCCTGCAGGTTGCCCGCCGCCTCGGTGTCAAGAAACTGAAGGTTGGTGTGGTCGTCGGGGACGATATTCTTGACCGCATCGACGAACTCGGGAGCCATGGAATGGAATTGAAGAACATGGAGACGGGAGAAAACCTGAAGACTGTGCGGGAAAGGCTCCAGAGCGCCAATGTCTATTTCGGGGCATTTCCCATCATCGAAGCCCTCAGGGGCGGAGCCCAGATCGTTATCACGGGACGTAC
This sequence comes from Ignavibacteriales bacterium, assembly GCA_016192345.1. Classification (GTDB taxonomy): domain Bacteria; phylum Bacteroidota; class Ignavibacteria; order UBA10030; family UBA10030; genus UBA6688. The sequence continues at coordinate 17,621 of JACPUH010000066.1, forward strand.
GACAGATACCGGGCTGACGCTCGCCCCCATGATTCACGAGTTCGAGTGGTCTGCTTCCGACTGGAACAAGCTTGCTGCCGGAACCGTTGCGGGCCACATCCTGGAATGTGGGGGTCAGTCCACGGGAGGGAACTTCTCCGGAGACTGGCGATCGGTCCCCGATCTTGCTCACATCGGTTTCCCGATCGCAGAAGCAACCCCGGACGGGGAGATCGTCATCACGAAGCATGATCGTACCGGCGGCATGGTGACGCTCCAAACCGTCAAGGAACAACTCTTGTACGAGATCGGTGATCCCCGGCAGTATATCACGCCGGATTGCGTTGCGGATTTTACGACGATTCAACTGGAACAAGTCGGACCTGATCGTGTAAAAGTCAGTGGAGTGCAGGGGAAGGAAGCGACCAAATTTTATAAAGTCTCCATGTCGTATCTGGACGGATATACGGCCATCGGGACCTTGACGTACACCTGGCCGGATGCATTGGAGAAAGCAAGGCGTGCCGACGAGATTCTGAGAACCAGGGTGCGTGATCTTGGGTTGGAGTTTGAGGAGATGAGGACGGAATTCCTGGGATATAATGCCTGTCACGGTCCTCTGGCGAATGCGATACAGGAGCCGAACGAAGTTGTTTTGCGAGTTGGGGTACGAAGTCCGGAGTACGGCGCCGTCGAGCGCTTCGGGAAGGAGCTTGCCCCGCTGATCCTGACCGGTCCTCCATCCGTTACCGGGTTTGCGGGAGGGAGGCCGAAGCCGAGTGAGGTTGTCTCCTATTGGCCTGCCCTGCTCCCCAAGGGAGCTGTTACACCCAGCGTTCAGTTTCACGAAATCTGAAGACCATGAAAATTCGCCTCCAGCAAATTTGTCACGCACGATCGGGAGATAAAGGGGACACGGCCAACATCGGCCTTATTGCCTTGAAGAAAGAGTTCTACCCTATTCTCCGGACCTATGTGACCGCGGAACGTGTGAAAAAGCATTTTGAGGGGATCGTTCTTGGTCCTGTCGAGCGCTTTGAACTTCCCAACCTCTGGGCGATGAATTTCCTCCTGCACCAGGCGCTGGGAGGAGGAGGGACGAAGTCTTTGATGAACGATGCACAGGGAAAAACCCTCGGCTCGGCATTGTTACGAATGGAAGTGGATATTGAAGAGGAGGTATTACTGAAATGATCTGGGATGATCTCAAGGAACAATTGGCAGAACAAAAGAAGAGACTCGTTTCTCTGAGGGGGTATCTTTGACCTCGATACGAAGGAAGCGGAGCTTGCGGAATTGCACGTGAAGAGCACTGCGGAGGGATTCTGGAATGACAACCTCTCCGCGCAAAAAACGTTGCAGGAAATTAATTCCAGAAAAGAGTGGATCGATTCCTGGAACCGGCTGAATGCGGCAGCCGCCGATGCAGAAGCACTCATGGAACTCGCTCAGGAAACCAATGAAACGGGAGTGGCGGAGGAACTCGTGGAGGACCTCAGGAAGTTGGAGAAGGATATTGAAGTCCTTGAGTCGAAAAATATGTTGGGGGGTGTTGATGACGAGAAGAATGCCCTGCTGACGATTCACTCGGGTGCCGGTGGGACAGAGGCACAGGATTGGGCCCAGATGCTCTTGCGCATGTATACCCGTTGGTGCGAGCGAAGCGGCTTCAAGGTCAGTCTCGCGGATTCCCTGGACGGCGACGGTGCAGGGATCAAAAGTGCGACGATTGAGGTGCTGGGGAAGTATGCCTACGGCTACCTCAAGGCCGAGAACGGCGTGCATCGGCTCGTGAGGATCTCTCCCTACGATGCGAATGCACGGAGACACACCTCCTTTGCCTCGGTCTTCGTCTATCCGGAAATTGAGGATGACGTCGCAATCGAAATAAACCCGGCAGACCTGAAAATCGATACATACCGTTCCGGCGGCAAGGGGGGACAGAACGTCAACAAGGTTGAGACGGCAGTACGGATCACCCACGTGCCGAGCGGTATCGTCGTTGCGTGCCAGCAGGAGCGTTCCCAATTCCAGAACCGCGAACGGGCCATGAAGATGCTGAAGTCCCGCCTCTACCAGCAGAGACGCGAGGAAGAGGAGGCACGGCTGAGCGCGATCGAAAGCACCAAAAAGAAAATTGAGTGGGGGAGCCAGATACGTTCGTACGTCTTTCAGCCGTATCAGATGGTGAAAGACCACCGTACTGGCGTGGAAACAAGCGATGTCCATTCCGTGATGGATGGCGCCATCGACGACTTTATCAAGAGCTATCTCCTTGAATGGGGAACGACGAAGAAGTAAAGCCGAACGTGCGGTCCCGTGGACCGTGACGACCTCCCCAACCAGACCATGCCTGTCTCCCTTTTCATAGCCCTCCGGTATCTCCGCTCACAACACCATCGCGGATTCATTTCCTTTATCACGGGCATTGCGATTATCGGGGTAGCCCTCGGTGTCGCATCCCTGATCATCACTCTGTCCGTTCTCAATGGGTTCGAGCGGACGATCAAGGAAAATGTGGTTACCTTCACCGCGCATATGCAGCTGTTTGCCTTCCAAAATCAGCTTCTGCCCCAGCCGGATCAGACCATTCAGGAGGTGAAACTTCGTCACCCGGAGGTGATGGAAATGGCCCCGTTCCTTTCGCGCGAGGGGATGATCCGGTCCGAGGCAACCATGGATGGAGTCTTTATCAAAGGCATCGACCCATCCAACGATGTTTCCGCGGCAAAAACGAGACTGGTGGAGGGGGAATATCGTCTCGAAAGCCGGGAAAAAGAGATCGAAGGTATTATCATCGGCCGGCGGCTTGCACAAAAGCTCGAAGTTCGCCCGGGAGGGAGGATTATGCTCTTATCCCTTGGAGGCTCCTCAGTTTCCCTCTCTCAAACTCGCGTGATGCAATTTGAGGTGAGGGGTATGTACGAAACAGGAATGGGAGAATTCGACGAGTCCTATGTCTATATTCACATCAAAAATGCACAACGATTATTTGGTGTGGGATCGCTGGTTTCCGGCTTTGACATACTCCTGAGTGATGTGACGAACGCGGGCGTTCTGGCTGCTGAAATTCCTGAAGAATTGGGATATCCCTACTTTGCCCGCACCACGGACCAAATGAATCGGAACCTCTATACATGGATTGAACTGCAAAAGAAACCGATCCCGATCATCATCGGACTTATTATCATTGTTGCCACGGTCAATATCATCGGCACGCTGCTGATGATGGTGATGGAGAAAGCCAAGGAAATCGGGATCTTGCAGGCCATGGGGAGCGGGAAAAAACAATTGATGAATGTTTTTCTCCTGCAAGGTATGGTGATCGGGATGGCCGGGACGATCCTCGGGAACATCCTGGCATACGGCCTCTGCTGGATTGAGCTTCGTTACAAGTTCTTCTCGCTTCCTTCGGGAATTTACTATATGACCCACGTACCGATCGACCTTTCGGTCGAGGTCTTCCTCCTGGTAAGCCTTCTCGCGCTGTTGATGTGTTTTCTCTCGGCCCTGATCCCTTCACGGGTCGCCGCACAACAGGATCCTATTCGCCTCATACGCTTTGTTTGATGAGCTTTGAACGACTGATAGCGCTCCGGTACTTACGATCCCGTCGGCAGATAGGGATGGTGACCTTGATTTCCATCATCTCCATTGTCGGTGTCACGGTTGGCGTTGCGGCCCTGATTGTGGTCCTTTCGGTGTTCAACGGGTTCAGCGGATTGGTGACCACGATCCTCATCAACTTTGATCCTCATCTCCGGGTGGAAGCCGTTACACAATCGGAGTTATCAGCCTACCAGGATTTGCTCGCGTTCTCCTCGTCGGGTGACGAAGTGGGAGGGGTGGCTCCGTTCGTCTCCGGAAAGGCAGTGGTCGTGTCGCGAAATCTGAACCGCGTGATCAACATCAAGGGAATCGAATCGAACAAGATTGCCTCCGTGTCGGGGGTGCAGGAGAGCATTGTCCTCGGGTCGATGAACTTTGATGAGGGTGGGGGCAATGGCATCGTCCTCGGCATGACCCTGGCGGATCGCCTGGGGGCGGTTGTCGGCGATACGATCGCGGTCGTCAGCCTTGCCGGCTCTGAAACGCTCCTGCTGCAGCTCGGTCAGCCGCTCATTCGTCGCTTTCATGTTTCAGGAATTTTTGAATCAAGCAACAGGGACTACGATTCCTATTATGCGTTCGTCGGACTCAGACCTGCACAAGCGCTCTTCGGCATGGGGGAACGGGTGAACGGGGTTGAGCTGCGGTTACGGTCCCTGGACGATGCGGATTCGTTCAAAGCGACTCTTGAACGCCGGTTTGGCTCTGCATTCCGCGTGCTGACGTGGTACGATCTGCACAGGGACCTCTATACCGTGATGAAAATGGAACGTTGGATGGCCTTTCTGATTCTCTGCCTGATTATCGGGGTGGCCTCATTTAATTTGCTCGGGTCCCTAACCATGGCGGTGATCGAGAAAAGGAGGGAGATCGGAATTCTCAAATCCATGGGGGCAACCAACAGGAACATCATCCGAATCTTTTTGTTCGAGGGGGTTTTCGTTGGACTGATCGGTGCGGTCGCGGGGCTCATCCTTGGCTTGGGGGTGGTTGTGTTGCAGGATCAGTATCATCTCTTTCCGTTGGATCCAACCGTCTACATCATTCCCGCCATACCGGTGGAGGTCCATGGCATCGATCTTCTCGTCACCGTAGTTACCGCCATCGGCCTGTGCTCCTTTGCGGCACTGTATCCCGCAAGGAGGGCCGCACAACTTGATCCTGTGGAGGCTATTCGATGGGAATAATGCAGAAGTCCATTATCCTGAAGGCAGAAGGTCTTCACAAAACGTACGAGACCGGCAAGACCCTCTCCCTCCATGTACTCAGGGGTGTTGATCTCGAAGTGCGGAAAGGCGAACTCCTGGCCATCATAGGCCCGTCAGGTTCCGGCAAAAGTACGCTGTTGCACCTCCTGGGAGGCCTGGATCGTCCAAACTCCGGTGCCGTGTCGGTCAACGATATCACAATATCCTCTCTTCCGGATGAACGGCTTGCCGCATTTCGCAATACGCAACTTGGATTTGTCTTCCAGTTTCACCACCTGTTGCCAGAATTTACCGCCCTGGAGAACGTCGCCATGCCTGCGCTGATCCACGGAAGCGCCTTCGCGACCATCCGCGAGAAGGCGGCGGGGCTCCTGAAAACCGTTGGACTTGCGGACCGGTCCGAGCACAAGCCGACGGAACTTTCCGGGGGGGAACAGCAACGGGTTGCCGTGGCAAGGGCCTTTATGAACAATCCCCAAATTATCCTTGCGGATGAACCGTCCGGAAACCTGGATGAACAGAATGGAACCAAACTCCATGAATTGCTTGTGGAATTCACGGAAAAACGCGGGCAAACGATCATTGTTGCGACGCATAATCCCGACCTCATTCGCCGGGCACACAGGGTTGTGCAACTCGTGGAAGGACGGCTGGTCACGGGGGTGAGGGCGACCCTGTAATTTTTTTGAGCCGGGACTTGACATTCAACTGAAATGATGTAAATTTCCACTTGACCTTAACGACAGTTACTCCCCTGACTGTTGTTAAATGTACGGTCAAGCCCGGCGTACCCCCCAACGCTGGGCTTTTTATTGCATCGTGGGTTCAACCGGAAAACAAAGCTCATGGCACGAATAGAAACACGATCCTCCAAGCGCAAGATGCACGTCGGCGCTCTTCCTTTTACCCGATCCAATTATCAGATTCTTGCGGTCGGTCTTGTGGTGATCGTGTTGGGCTATATCGCACTGGGTCAGCAACCGTGGGATGGAACACTTCCTCTCATGGTCGCTCCCATTCTTCTCGTTCTCGGATACTGTGTGATCATCCCTCTGGGTATTCTGTATCGCAGCAAGGCAGAAAAGCAATCCAACGGTGATGTCCCTGCTCCCAAACAGTGACAGGTCGATTCGACGGGCGGAGTTGAAAATTCTTTTAAATCGGCGTATCTTGCCCCGGTTCCCGGAGATCACAGAACTGTTTTCCGATCCTGCATGTTGCAAAGAGAGAGCATCATGGCGGGCGTGTAGCTCAGGGGTAGAGCATCTGCCTTTTAAGCAGAGGGTCGATGGTTCGAATCCATCCACGCTCACAGATAACGAAAAATTAAAAAGTAAAAACGAAAAAAAACTAGCCTGCATTTTTCGTTTTTAATTTTTAATTGACTGCCCGGATGGTGGAACTGGCAGACACACCGTCTTGAGGGGGCGGCGCCCGAAAGGGCATGCGAGTTCAAGTCTCGCTCCGGGCACCAATCAAGCAAATCCCATCCTTCACTTTCCATGGAGGTCGTGTGATGAAAAGTGCGGCACTCAAGTTTCTGTTTTTGCTGATTTGTTTTTCGGTTGTTCCGGCTCTCGGGCAATCCTCGACCCCTGATCCCAAGAAGATCGAGGCCGATAAGCTGTACAATGACGGGAATGGGCTCTTTCGTTCCGGGAATTACCTCGGGGCCATGGAAAAGTATCAAGCCGCACTTGCACTGGCGAAGGATTTCCGCTACTACTACCAACTGGGCCTCTCCTTTAAGAATACCCGTCAAATAGACAAGGCGCTTGAGGCATTCGAGGAATCGATCAAGCTCAAGAACGATTTTTACCAGGGACATAACGCGGTAGGCGGTACGCTCCTGACCAATCGGGTCTACGACAGAGCCATAGAAGCGTTCAAGCAGGCCCTGAAATATAACCCGCAGATGTCGCAGGCGGTGCTCGGAATCGGCGAGGCATATGCAGGCCAGGCACAGCAGCTGGTGAATGATGGCAAGGTCAATGAAGCAGGGACTCTGGTGGACGAAGCCCTTCAACAACATCCCAACAACGCGAAACTCTATCTGATCGGTGCAGTCGTTTACAATAAACTGGACCAACCGGATAAGGCGATCGTGGCTGCGCAGGAAGCAATTAAACAGAAGAAACGCGGAGCCAAGGGGGCGGAGTATTTCGAGATCGGTATCGCCTACAAGAAATTAAAGGACAATGAAAAGGCAAGAGCGGCATTTGCCGAAGCAAAAAAAGACCCATCCTATAGCCGCAATGCACAATACGAACTTGACGGCCTTAAAGGAAAGTAAGGTTGCTTTGACCACCGGAAACGCAAGGGACGGAGATGCTCGCCGTCCCTTTTTTATTGAGATGAAACCCTCACTCCTCACTCGGTCGCTGCACCTGAACCTGCGCGAAGCGTACGGCATAACCTTCGCAGCCCTCTTTGCCTTGAATAAGAAGCGGCATGCGCACGCTCTCTTGAGGAAAGGCCTCAAGAACAGGTCTCTTTCGTCCCCTTTCTGCACGGAGTTGTTCCTTCATTTTTCACTGCTTCTTGGAGTTCCGATGATGCTCGAAGGATTGGAGTCAGTCCAATCCTTGTCGAAGCAGGAGCGCCGAAAACCCAAACCGATTTCCACGAAGGGGGCCTTCCGAAGAGGTAAAGCAGCCCTCAAATCAATTTATGGAGGGCAGACGGAAAAGCTTCTGCAACGGCTTGACAACTTGCATCCCGGTTTGGCCCGGATGGTTTGCACAAACGCGTATGGTGAAATACTCTCGCGCCATGGTCTTTCCTTGCGGGAACGGGAGTTGATCAATGTCACCGTTCTCTTCCTGCAGCAATTCGATGCACAACTATATTCGCATCTCCGGGGAGCGATGAGGGTCGGCATTGCCCCCTCAACGCTACGAACCCTGATACGGAGCTTGGCTCGATCCACCCGCCGGCCGTCTGCAGCCGCACTTGCGATGATCAAGGCCATCGCAGGATTGAAACCCTCGGATAACCGGTACCCTGCCTCCGTGTGAATGTCATGCCGGCAGTTCTTTGACTTTCACTGGCATTCCTCGTATTTTGACCCACCAGTATGGAAATCGGTGCTCGCATAATCGTTAAAGGTCTCGTGCAGGGTGTCGGCTTCCGTTATTTCGTTCTGAGGAAAGCCTTGCCCCTCGGCATCAAAGGGTTTGTTCAGAATCGCTTTACCGGAGAGGTTGAGATCGAGGCCGAAGGTGAACGATCCCTGATAGAAGAGTTGATCAAGGAGGTACGGATCGGTCCGCGGTCGGCTCACGTGAAGGATGTCACAATCGAATGGCAGACATTTCAGAATAAATTTGACGAGTTCACCATTGGCTAAAAGTGCGATTCCCCTTGGTCGAACGGGGATTGGATATGATGTTCACCAGTTCAGCCCGACCAGAAAGCTGATCCTCGGCGGTGTCCGTGTCCCTTCGAAAGCCGGACTTCTCGGTCATTCCGATGCTGACGTCCTGTCTCACGCGATTTGTGATGCCCTCCTTGGCGCCGCGGCCCTGGGGGACATCGGAACGCATTTCCCCGATACCGAAAAGAAATACAAGAACCGATCCAGCCTTCTCCTTCTTCAGTCGGTCCGGATGCTGCTCCGGAAAGCCGGGTACACCATTGTCAATGTCGACTCCATGCTGATCCTGCAGGCTCCCAAGGTCTCGCCCTTCGTTCCTGCCATGAGGAGGAAAATCGCTTCAGCGCTCGGTATCCACACCTCCCAGGTTTCCGTCAAAGCCACAACCAACGAGTTCATAGGGTTCATTGGAAGGGGTGAGGGATGTGCTGCACTTGCAACGGCGGTCATCATCCAGCCTCCCAAAAGGAAGTAGTGAGACATCATGGAGGAGTTCATTCAGAGTCTTGCGGGACTGAACCCCGGGTGGATCTATCTCGCCGTGGCGGGAATCGCCTATATTGAAAATATCTTCCCCCCTTTCCCCAGCGACGTGATTGTGGTCTTTGCCGGCTCTCTTGCCGGACTGGGCACGGTCGATTTTACCACCGCGCTCCTCCTTGCCACCGCAGGGAGCACGCTGGGTTTCATGACGATGTACAAGATTGGCGATTGGTTCGGCGATCATATTCTGGAAACGGGAAAGTTGCGGTTCATCCCACGGGAGAGTGTCCACAGGGTGGAGGGGTGGTTCAGGAAGTACGGATACCTCGTCGTGATTGC